>NZ_JANIDX010000006.1:0-209849 GCF_026385485.1 Bombella pollinis | reverse complement strand
TGCCGCCGGTGAATGGCCTTATACCCACACCACAAAACCCACGCAACCCCAAAAAATAGGAAAACTACAAAAAAATTAAAAATCAGGTGTGGAAGGGAGCAGTTCACCGCCATGACGGAAGGGACAAACCCTGATAGCAAGGCCGGTTTGGTCGTCCGTTTCAACCATTAATCCGGCAACTGTGGCTTTGCCAGTGGCTGGTTGAAAGCGGTCTGTTGGGACTTTCTTCAACATTTTACGGATGGCATTTTCTTTTTCCATCCCGATGACGCTGTCATAATCCCCGCACATGCCTGCATCAGTTTGATAGGCCGTGCCACCTTTTAAAATACGATGATCGGCGGTGGGAATATGTGTGTGCGTTCCTACTATCAAGGAGAATCGGCCATCATAATGGTGACCAAAGACCATCTTCTCGCTTGTTGTTTCGGCATGAACATCCAAAATGGCAGCATGAATGGTTCCGCCAAGGCGATGACGTGCGAGAATCGCATCTACAGCGCGGAAGGGATCATCCAGCGCATCCATAAAAATGCGCCCCATTACGTTAATGACCAAAACCTTCCGTCCACATGGCAGAGTTAACACGCAACCACCCTGCCCCGGTGTACCCTCTGGATAATTTGCAGGGCGCACAACTGTGGGAAGCTGGTCTAATTGACCGATTAAATCCTTACGGTCCCACGCATGATTGCCTAATGTGATGACATCAACGCCGCCATCCAGAAGGTCACGCGCAATTTGGGGGGATAGCCCAAAGCCGTGGGAGGCATTTTCAGCATTCGCAATTACGGCATCAAGAGATAGCTGCTCTCGCCAATCCTTCAAACCAGCTAGGACAGCATCACGCCCACTACGACCAACAATATCGCCTAAAAATAAAAGTCTCAAAACATGTCCTTCATGCTGGCTGTCTGGATGATTTCAGAGTCTGTTACGATCATGGGGAGGGGCTGATCATGCTCATCCATCGGAATGTGCGCTTGCTCTTGTTGAGAAAGACCGTACCCTATCAAGCGCGCTTGCGGGTAGAGCGGTAAGGTGCGGTCATAATAACCGCCGCCATAACCAAGCCGCCCCCCTGCTCTATCAAAAGCGACAAGCGGAACGAGTATGACATCCGGCTTACATCGCCGCCCTGTGGGAAAGGACGTGCCAAAACGGCCTCGCCTCATGCGCGTTGTTTCTGTCCAACAGCGGAATATAAGAGGCTGCCCTTTAGGAGGGGTGTGTGGGAGGGCGACCTGATACCCCGCGCGCGCAAGCTGTTTACAAAGGGGGCGTAAATCCACCTCCTCGGGTAAAGGCCATACGGCAGCCACTATGTTTGGTTTTATAGACTGCAAAAGCACTGCAAGACGCGCGATAAGCTGCCGATTTTGCCGTGGTGTGACAAATGGTCTATCGGCAAGGCAGGCCTGCCGAATACGCTGTTTTTGTGCGGAAGATGTAATGCTATCGGGCATAAGCTTGTTCCGTGAAGCCACCTTAGCCGTTGGTCTCATCAGCCCTCCCGGACCTGCTAGGGCAGGTGGGCACCGGTAATAACGTGACCACAGCCACGACAGAGCCAGTTCCCTTGGAAGTGCTTATCGGCCCAGAGGTTGATCGTGCCTGACGCGCTAGGCAGCTTCGTCCCCCATATTGCACTCCTGAGCCGAGATAACAAGGGCGCACCTTAGCTGTGAGGATTAGCCGTTGTTGTAGCAGCAGTTATGCTCTCTTGTGAGGATGTTTTAAGATGCCCCTCTACCCGTTGGAGCAAATTACTTGCTGTAGCGGCAGCATCGGCCAATCGGTCTGACATATGCCGATGAGCTGCTTCTAACTGCTGGCTGCGCGCAAGAGCAGCTTTTTCCTCCGCGGTCATGCGCTTACCTTGTGCCTCATAAAGCTCATCTGCCAGTAATAAAGAAACGAGAAAAAGAGCTTCCTTATCCCCACGCGGTGCCAAGGTCTTACGCACATCCTCCAACCGTTGGCTGATTGATGCGGCGAGGGTTTTAAGATGGCCCTCCTCCCCATCCTGACAGCCAACGATATAGCTTACACCCCCTACTGAAAGTGTTACTTGGGCCATAATGTTACTCCTTCTCTTGCGCACCCATAGGATGAGGTAGGTTATCAGCTGCGAGGACTGCACGCAGTTGGGCTTCCAGACGCTCAATCCGCTTTAATAGCATGCCGCATTTCTCCTCCTGCCGTGTGCGTTCTGCCTCGGCTTGGATTTCCTGCTGCTCCAAGGCGAAGCCAAGCTGAACTAACGCCATCTCCAGCTGTTCAAGGTCAGGATTTTTCTGCATAATGGCTGGTAAAGTCTCCTCTGACACTGATACGCTCCCCCTTGTAAGTATGGCTTTTAAAGATATAATCGCCTTCCATGTGAGAATAACATGACTGATCCTCACAGCACGTCAAGCATCTTTGCTGCTTTTCCACGTCCCTTTCTCACAATCGGCACGCGTCCTCTCTTGCTAGAGATATGCCATCAACGTGGTTCGCGCCCTTTTACCATCCTCTCCCCAGCCTATGCCGGGGCGAGTTTGGGATTGCCTTGGTGGTTGCAGCTTATCACCGACATAGAACACCCCTCCATCTTAGATTGTGGAGCCAACGCCGCCTTGGCCTTAGAGGCCTTACATCGCGGCATAGATGGCGTTATCTGCCGGGACTTTCGCGCCACTATCCCCAAAGCAATGGAAGGACGGCTTGCCTCTATCCGGCCATCTGTAATGCAGCACTGGCAAAATACGCTATAATCTGTCACATCTAATCTATTATGACCGCACCTGACCTCTACCCCATATTGCCCTCGCTCCAACTATTGACGGAGCTTCAAGACCGGCTGCCTCCTATTTTAGAAATGGAGAGCGTAACGGCTTTGCGTTTATGTTTTGATAGAACCTTAAAACACAGCCTGTTAGACTCCCTTCGTCAAATGGTGTGGAGCTATAATGTAGCTCTCATCCTTGCACCATCTGACCTTGGATTACTTTGCGATATTCCCCTTACAGAGATTGATGGGCTGCATCTCTCCCGTCCTGCAGAGGTAAAGACCCTTATTAATCGCAAGGATAAACCCAAAAACTTGCAATTAGGATGTTCATGCCTCACATTAGATGATGCAATGAGTGCTGGGGAGCAAGGTGCAGATTATATCAGCCTCCCCGCTACGGCCCTAACAGCCATTACGCAATGGAGCCTCTTTGCGGAACTCCCCATTGTAGCAGAGCATATTACAGCCGTGGAGGACGGGGCAGCAGCGGCCAAAGCAGGAGCGGATTTTCTAGCAATTCCACTGCATAATGCAGAGGACATCACCACCCGTTTTGTCGAGATAAAAGAGGCTCTCTCTTAAAAAGAGCCTCCCACTCCCTCACCGATGCGGCAATACTGAATCAATCACAAGCAACATGCCGTTCGCTTGCTTATATTCGCTCCCCTTCAACATCGCAGAACCATTACGCCCAATGACTTGAATACGCCCATCAGGCAAGGGCTTAAAGAGCAGGTCATAATCCGGGCCCGAGAGGGTTTTAACGCGCACTGTTCCATCCTGTGATCGAGCAGCCCGGCGGCGGATTTTCTTGACATCCCACGACCCTTTAATGATTGTCTGGCCAATCAGCTCGCGAACATAAGTATGGCGTGGACCCTCTGCAAGAGGAGCGACTTGAACGCGGTAATAGGCCTCAAACGGCTTATTAGGGATAGCAAGAACCGTATAATTATCCTCTCCCTCCAAATACTGCCAATAACCTGCCCGCTGTGTTACAACTGCATAATCGGCAAGCTCAATCGCGCTGGCTATATTATCGCTCAATGGGCGATCCTCATACGACATGACTGGCGGGACATGATACGCACTAACTGGGTTAGGTGGCTCATCAGGGCCAGCAGGTTTATATCGCTCATGGATGCTCTCCGCCTCTGGCAGGAAGGTCCCATGTGTAGAGGCTGAGACATCCAACGGGTCTTGGCGGTCGGGCTTATCGCTACAGCCTGCTACAGCGCATAATGCTACAAAAGAGCCAATCAATAACGGTGTTTTACACCGTAGAATCCGGCGCATGCTCAACATCCACCCCCATGCATTTTCCACCCCACAACCTGATCAGACACAAGCTCGAAGGTGGTCTGGCAACTGCTGCTATAATAGCTGGGGGGGATTTCCACACCACCCCAGCCGCCATAGCCGTACCCATAGCCGCCACCCCAGCCCCAATCCCAACCGCCTGTACCGGGGGAATATTGGGTTGTTGTCTCGATATAAGATAAGAAATTATGGCCCTGTGTTTGGTAGCCACGGCTTGGCACGCCAAAACGGCGAATCACATCAACCGAGCTTTGCCCAATCATAGCATTCAACACTTTTGGCCGCTGAATCTCAGGGGTACTACAGGCGGCCAATAAAAGCCCTGCCCCTAAAATAACCAACATCCCCCTATAAGGCTTCATAATGCCCCCTACCCATCACATAATCATCATCACATAACATGCATTACTTAACAGCTTAGCCAAAGAATCGTCTCAAGACGAGGGGCCCCGGTTGCCAACATCACGAGCCGGTCAAACCCTAAGGCGATGCCTGATGTCGGCGGCATATCAGCAAGGGCCGCAAGGAAAGCCTCATCTAACGGCCAATCTTGCTCTGGCGTAAGGGCTAAACGCCGCGTGCGGTCGGCTTCAAAACGCGCTCGTTGTTCGTGAGGGTCGGTTAATTCCTCAAACGCATTGGCTAATTCCATCCCACCAGCATAAAGCTCAAAGCGCAAAGCCACGCGTGGGTCTGCCGCGTCCCGCTTAGCAAGGGCGGCTTGTGCAATAGGCCAATGGGTTAGGAAGGTAGGCCGCTCCCGCCCAATAACAGGCTCGATTCTTTCTAACAAAAGGCGGAAGAAAAGATCCTCCCACGTTTCACCCTCTCGTAACGTCACGCCAGCATCATGCGCTAAATGGGCAGCATCATCAGCCGTGGCTAACACATCCACCCCCACATAACGGGCAAAAGCCTCCTGCATGGTGAGACGCTCAAAAGGCTGGGTGAGGTCTAACACCCCATCTTTATAGGGAAGATGGGGCGGCAAAACTGCACGTAAGAGCTGCTCTGTTTCATCCATCAAAGCCGATAAGCCCGCCCCGGGATGATACCATTCTAGCATGGTAAACTCCGGCATATGCGTGGCACTGCGCTCCCCATTGCGCCACACACGCGCAAGCTGAAACAAAGGCTGCCCCGTGGCAGCGACAAGGCGTTTCATCGCGAATTCGGGACTCGTGTGAAGGTAGCGTGACTCCGCTGTGCTATCTGGATGCTCCAACAAGCTGCGGAAACAGCGTAGATGCACCTCCTCCCCCGGCGTTGGGACAAGATAAGGGGTTTCCACCTCCCAATAGCCGCGTCCCTCAAAAAAGGCACGAACAGCACGAACCATCTGGGACCGCCGCTGTAAAAAGGGCAGACGCTCTCTAATCTGGGCAGTGCTTTGCCCCATGATGCCCCCTCTTATTATGAGATGATTGCCTTGCTCCCATCTTGCCGGAATCCATCCGCCTTCGCTAGAGCAACATTATGCCTGACCCTACCACCCCCTCAGATAAAACACTCCGCAGCCCACATGCTTTGCTAGAAGCAGGCTTAATTACAGCTGCCCAAAAAGAGGGGCTGGAAGCTGTGGCGCATCATTATGCAACAGCGATTCCTCCTGCATTCCAACAGCTCATCCAAGGCCCTGATGACCCGATTGCTCGGCAAGTCATCCCCGATAAGCGGGAATTGCAAACCCAGCCTCATGAGCAAGCTGACCCGATTGGGGATGATGCCCTCTCCCCCGTGCCGGGTATTGTGCACCGTTATGAGGACCGAGCGTTGCTCAAGCCTTTGCTCATTTGCCCTCTTTATTGTCGCTTCTGCTTCCGACGGGAGCATGTTGGCCCCGATGGTGGGTTGTTAAGCGATTCCGAGTTAGAAGCGGCGTTCCGCTGGATTGAGGAACATCCTGCCATTCGTGAAATCATCCTTACCGGGGGGGACCCGCTCATGCTCTCTCCGCGCCGGATGACGCATATTATTCAGCGGCTTTCTAACATCAAGCATATAGAGATTATACGGCTCCATAGCCGTGTTCCCGTAGCCGCGCCGGAGCGTATTACTCCCGCTTTGTTGGATGCGTTAGAGACAGACCGCGCTTTATGGGTAGTCATCCATGCTAATCATGAACGTGAGATAACAAAGCAAGCTCGCCACGCTATTCGGCACATATTAGGGCGGGCCATCCCTGTACTATCCCAATCGGTTTTGCTGCGTGGGGTGAATGATACTGAAGAGGCTTTAGAAGGATTGCTCCGGGCCTTAATTGCTGCGCGTGTAAAGCCTTATTATCTGCATCATCTCGATTCTGCCCCCGGTACGGCCCATTTCCATGTCCCTGTTGAGGAAGGACGCGCTTTGCTTGAACGACTCAGGGGGCGCGTCTCTGGGTTAGTATGGCCGACTTATGTTGTGGATATTCCCGGAGGAAAAGGGAAGGTTCCCTTAGGGCCGGATTACCTCATCCCCACTGCCCCAGACCATCACCCTCATGCACGTGGGGTGGATGGAAAACAATATCCCTTCACCTAAAACCCTTGCCCCGCCCCATCGGCACGGCTAGAAGTCATCACGACACGACTTGATCTTTTGCATGCACATCAGGAGCTGACATGAAACAGCAAGCCAACCTCATCCGGGCCGGGCAGGTCATTGAACATAATGGCCGCCGTTGGACCGTCCTTAAACAGCAGATTCTAACACCGGGTAAAGGTGGTGCCTTTATTCAGGTTGAGATGCGCGACCTTGCCAGTGGCAATAAGAGCAACGAACGTTGGCGCACCGCTGATACAGTCGAGCGTCTGATTACAGAAGATAACGACTACATCTATTCCTACATGGATGGCGATAACATCGTCCTGATGGACCCAGAGACCTTTGAGCAAACCATGCTGCCAAAGGATATTTTGGGTGACCAGCTTCCCTTCTTGCAAGATAACATGACCATCAGCGTCAAGCTGGTAGAAGGCGACCCGGTGGCTGTAACACTTCCGCCGCAAGTCACGTTGGAAATTGCCGAGGCTGACCCTGTTGTAAAAGGCCAGACGGCAAGCTCCTCCTACAAGCCGGCTATGCTCTCCAACGGTGTGAAGGTCATGGTTCCGCCTTTCATCGAAGCGGGTGAGCGCATTGTTGTGCGTACAGAAGATGCCACTTACGTTGAGCGTGCCAAGGACTAATCATGCGCCTCTCTCCCCATATGGCCGTCATGCAGAATGCTGCACAAAAAGCTGCGCGTTCTCTCCTGCGTGACTTCACCGAGGTTGAACAACTTCAGGTTAGCATTAAAGGGCCGGGGGACTTTGTCTCCCAAGCCGATATGCGCGCTGAAAAGACCATCCGTGAAGAGCTGGCCCGCGCTCGCCCCGGCTATGCCTTCCTCATGGAAGAAAGCGGGGCCTCAGGTGGTGAGAACTGGACATGGCGTTGGATTGTTGACCCGTTAGATGGGACGACAAACTTCCTCCACGGGATTCCGCATTGGGCGATTTCCATCGCACTGCAACGCCGCCATCCCAATGGGGAGGTCGAGCTTGTGGCTGCTGTGGTCTATAACCCGGCCTCTCATGAGATGTTCTGGGCGGAAAAAGGCATTGGGGCGTATCTCAATGAGCGGCGCATCCGTGTCTCTGCGCGGCGCAAACTGGCTGAGGCTGTGTTCGCTACGGGGATTCCCTTTGCCAAAGTCCCTGCTCATCATCGGTTGCCTTTTGGCCGTGTTCTGAGCAGCCTTATGCCAAAGGTAGCGGGCATCCGCCGTTGTGGGGCCGCGGCGTTGGACCTCGCTTGGCTCGCCGCAGGCCGCTATGAGGGCTATTGGGAGTTGGGACTAAAGCCATGGGACTGCGCGGCGGGGCTTTTACTCGTCCGTGAAGCGGGTGGCCACGCAACTGATGACCAAGGGCGTGACCTCGGTGCACTTGATGATGATGTGAATGTTGTGGCAGGGAACCAACACTTCCACGCACCCCTGCGGGAATTGGTCCATAACGCTATTACACAATCCTAACCCGCTCGTGCTGTATATAGGAGCGCGTATTCTGCTTCTACATCTCTATAAAGATTGCAGGATGCCGCTCCCCCGCATAAGATGGCGTTGATATGATAAATAGGCTGGCTTTCCTTCCCGTTCTCTTATGCGCACTCCTCCTTTTAGGAAGGGGCTTCCCTATGGCGTGGGCGCAAGTTTCGACCAATATGGACGCTTTGCCCTCAGCAGCGGTGTCCTCATCTCATCATGCACCGGTTGGCCATAAACAACGCAAAGTGGCGCATGCTCAAAACACAACCAGTTCCCAGCCGCCTGCAAAAGCAAAAGCAACGCCAGCCCCTACACCAGCGGGCTATTCTCGTAAATTAGACATCCCCGCTAAAGCTCCAACACCTACAGTTATCACGCCACCCCCCTTCCCAGTTGCACTCCATCCGCCTGTTCCTGCGGCAACGGTCGTGCCTGCTGCCACAAGCCATAGCCATACAGAGCCTTTGCAGGGTGGGGCCTTGCGCGTGTTATTCGACCCTAATAGCGCAGATTTAAATGAGGAAACGATTGAAGCTGTCCGTCATTATGCCCAGAGCATGGCTCCCAAAACTGAGGTACGGTTTATCCTGCATAGCTATGCCAATGTGCCGGGCAACGATATTTCCATGCCGCGCCGGTTGGCTCTCTCCCGCGCTTTAGCGATTCGTGGATTGCTTGTGCAGAATGGCATCGCAACAACGCGAATCTACCCTATTGCTCAAGGTCGCCCTACGGCAGATGATACAGCCCCAACCGAGCGGCTTGATATACGCCCTGAGAGCAACCCTCCTCCGGTAGAGACCCCTCTATCAGCCGACCAGCCCTCTAATGAGAAAACTCCAAAACCATGACGCATCCTACCCGCTATCTTGTTCGCATTTGTGTCTTTCTCCTCGTCATTATCGCTGTGGTCTTCGCCCTGCGCGATATATTGATTCATGCTTTTATGGTGAATCCGGGGCTAAACGGGGTCATTATCGCCATTCTCCTTTTAGGCATCGCTTGGAACCTCCATCTCACCTTGCGCCTTATCCCGGAGGTTCGCTGGGTTACAATTCTCCAACAGCCTCGTGAGGGGCTGCGTGTGCCAGAACCACCACTGCTTCTAGCCCCTATGGCACGCTTGCTCCGCGCACGGCGGGAGGAAAACCCCAAGCTGACCCTCTCTACCCACACAACCCGCGCGATGTTGGAGAGCCTTGAGGCCCGCATGGATGAAGGGCGCGATATCTCCCGCTATATTACGCAGCTTCTTGTATTTCTGGGGCTTTTAGGGACGTTCTATGGCTTAATCCTCACGGTGCGTTCTGTAGCGGATGTGATTAGTGCTATGCCCTCTGGCGGGGCAGACCTTGCAGGTATGTTCGATCATATCAAGATGGGCCTAACCAAACCTCTCATGGGGATGTCCACCGCCTTTTCAGCATCGATGTTCGGATTAGCGGGATCGTTAATTCTCGGCTTTTTGGATCTTACCTCCGGCCAAGCGCAAAACCGTTTTGCTAATGAGATTGAGGAATGGTTGGCTGACCTGACATTTCTGGACACACCAGCCGAAAATACACCCAATGCCACGCAGAAAGACCCACAAACGGAGGACGCTATCCGTGCTGGTAATGTGGCTATCCTCCGTAAGCTGGATGAGCTAAACGCCACGCTACGCCATCTGCGCGAGCCAACACGCCAGCCTCTCGCCCCCTTAGAGGAGATGCTCTACCAGCTTGATGAGAATAATCAGGCGACTTTGCACATATTGCAAAACTTAAACAACAACATCAAACAACATCATGCAGAAGACCCCTCTATGACACATCTTGTCCAAGAGATGGGGCAGAAACTAACCAGCCTGCGCAGCGATATTGCTCATTTATTCCAGCGGGATCATAAAACGCGCTCCACCCAGCGTAGGGAAGATTAAGCCATGGCCCGCCGCAGACGTCACCTTGGTGCCATCAACGCATGGCCGGGCTATGTGGATGCTCTGTCCTCGTTATTGATGGTCGTCACATTTGTTTTGCTCGTCTTTATTTTGGGGCAAGAGTTCCTCTCCGCCACGATTGCTCAAAAAGAGCGTAGTTTGGATAGCCTCCGCCAAGACCTTACTAAATTGAGCCAGATGCTCTCTCTTAGTGAAGGGAAAGTCCAAACCCTCAATAAAACGAGCCAAGAGCAAAAGCAGCTCATCGCAACACTCAATACCACATTGAATGAAAAACAACGTGCGCTGACTGCGATGGAGGAACATTCTCATGTTGTAGAAGGAGCACAGCTTGGCAGTATTGCCGCTCTTTCCTCCCAAGTGGCAGAGTTGACACATCAGCTCCAAGCGATTGCGGCAGCGTTGGAAATAGAGAAAAAGAACGAGGCGGATAAAGATGCTCAGCTTGCCGCTTTAGGACAGAAGCTCAATATTGCGTTGGCGAATAAGGTCAACCAATTACAACGCTATCGGTCAGTCTTTTTTGGGCGATTGCGTGATCTTCTTAAAAACCAACCGGGCATTGAGATTGTGGGGGACCGTTTTGTCTTTCGCTCTGAAGTCCTCTTTCCTAGTGGCAGTGCTGAGCTGACACCAGCAGGGCGGCGGGAGATTCTGACCCTTGCCCATACATTCCGCGAGGTCGCCGCAACCATTCCTGCTGATATACCGTGGATTCTGCGCGTGGATGGCCATGCTGACCGCCAGCCAATTCATTCTACCTCTACCAGTAATTGGGAGCTTTCTGCCGCACGGGCTATTACGGTGGTGAAAACCTTAATCCTCAACGGGGTGGACGCACACCATATCGCAGCAACGGCTTTCTCTAACTATCAACCATTGGACCATGGGAGCAGTGCTGAAGCTCTAGCCCGTAATCGCCGGATTGAGTTCCGCCTCACAGACCGCTAACCCCTCCCTTTAATGCTGACAGAAGCCTCCAAATCACCTAATTAGGGCGTCATGACCGACACACCGCTTTCTCTCATTCGTAATTTTTCCATCATCGCGCATATCGACCACGGTAAATCTACCTTGGCGGACCGGCTTATTGAGGCATGTGGGGCTCTTACCGCACGCGAGATGAAGGGCCAAGTTCTTGATTCTATGGAGCTAGAGCAAGAGCGTGGCATTACCATCAAGGCCCAGACCGTCCGGCTGACATACCCGGCAAAGGATGGCAATGTTTACGTCCTCAACCTCATGGACACACCCGGTCATGTGGATTTTGCTTATGAGGTCAGCCGCTCTTTAGCGGCATGTGAAGGCTCGCTTTTGGTGGTTGATGCCTCCCAAGGGGTGGAGGCACAAACACTCGCCAATGTGTATCAAGCCATTGATGCTAACCATGAGATTGTCCCCGTCCTCAATAAGATTGACCTCCCCGCGGCAGAGCCAGAGCGTGTGCGCGCCCAGATTGAGGAAGTTGTCGGCATCCCCGCTGATGATGCTGTGGAGATTAGTGCCAAAACAGGCTTGAATATTGAGGGCGTTTTGGAGGCCCTCGTCCAACGTCTGCCTGCCCCTAAAGGCGATGCGGAAGCCCCTTTGCAAGGGCTATTGGTAGATAGTTGGTATGATAGCTATCTCGGTGTGATTATCCTCGTGCGGATTAAGGAAGGGCGGCTGAAACGCGGCGATAAAATCCGCATGATGCAAACGGGAGCCACCTATCATGTGGACCAGGTTGGTGTGTTCCTCCCCAAAATGAAGCCTGTGGACTCCTTAGGGCCGGGGGAGATGGGCTACATCAATGCCGCGATTAAGACTGTGGCAGATTGTAATGTCGGCGATACCATCACGCTCGATAATCGCCCGGCGGAGAAAGCTCTCCCCGGCTTTAAGCCCTCCATCCCCGTTGTATGGTGTGGGCTCTTCCCTGTCGATGCGGATGATTTTGATAAACTACGCACAAGCTTGGGTAAGTTGCGCCTTAATGATGCGTCCTTCCATTTTGAGGCAGAGACTTCGGCCGCTTTGGGGTTTGGCTTCCGTTGCGGGTTCCTCGGTTTGCTGCATTTGGAGATTATCCAAGAACGTCTCTCGCGTGAGTTTAATCTCGACCTCATCGCAACAGCCCCCTCTGTTGTTTATAAAATGCACATGAATGATGGCTCTGTCGAAGAGCTGCATAACCCCGCTGATATGCCGGAAATCAGCAAGATTGATTATATTGAGGAGCCATGGATTAAAGCCTCTATTCTTGTTCGGGATGAATATTTAGGCTCTGTCCTCACCCTCTGTACCGAGCGGCGCGGTGTGCAAATAGACCTCACCTATGTGGGGGACCGGGCCATGGCGGTGTATCGTCTACCGCTCAATGAGGTAGTGTTTGATTTTTATGACCGGTTGAAGTCCCTCACACGCGGTTATGCCTCTTTTGAATATCAAATGGATGGGTATGAGGAGAGCGACCTCGTCCGCATTTCCATCCTTGTTAATCATGAGCCCGTTGATGCGCTCTCCTTCATCGCCCATCGCACAGTGGCGGAATCCCGTGGCCGCGCTATTTGTGCGAAATTGAAGGACCTCATCCCCCGCCAACTCTTTAAAATCGCCATCCAAGCCTCTATTGGCTCCAAGGTTATTGCGCGTGAGACTTTGGGGGCATTGTCTAAAGACGTAACGGCTAAATGTTATGGCGGTGATATTTCCCGTAAGCGCAAATTATTAGAGAAGCAAAAGGAAGGGAAAAAACGTATGCGGCAATTCGGGAAGGTCGAAATCCCACAAAGTGCCTTCCTCGCTGCTTTGAAGATGGATTAGCCCATGCCCCGCACAGCCGCTCTCCTTTGCATCCATAATGAAGCGCATAGACTTCCTTGGTGGATGGCACATCACCTCGCATTAGGCTTTTCTGCCCTTTTAGTATGTGATGACCATTCCACCGACGGTAGCCGAGAACTGCTCACACAAGCCGCACGCCATTATGATATCCGCATTATAGAGACAGACGCGCAGGATACTGACGCGCTACACCGCCGTGAGGCAGGGCTCAACAGCCTTATTCAACGCGAGCATGAACATTTTGATTGGATGCTCCCCCTCGCGATTGATGAATATTTCCTACCAACTCAAAGCACCCTCTCCGCCTTTTTTGCTGATATAGAACAGCATATGGGGACGGAGGCGTTTCTTCAAACCGCATCCATCCCTATAAATTGGTGCATTATGGGGCTTGGAAAATGGCATAACCAATCCTTAACTGGCCCTATTCCACATCCTCGTGCGCTCTTTACTACCCATGCGGCGGAGAATTTTACTGACCATCGTGTTACACGGGATTTTTTCCGCCCCACGGCTAATCAAACACTTCCTAATCCTTTTGCACGGTTACAAACCCCACCGAATTGGTCCAAAGCGCGCATCCTCCATGATGCCGCAGCCAATAGCCACACCCCTCAGACCCGCCGTTATTTTGACCGCAACGAACATAGTTTCCCTCAAGGGCAACAACATCTCTCACAAAGTCTGACAATCGCAGCGCGCTTTATACAGGGTCTTATTGCGGGAGAGTGCTACGCCCTCCAAAATCAAGACGAGCTAAAAGCCTCTCACAACCCTTCGTCTAAAACTAAAACACCGCCTATGTTGGCCCGCTTTCAACTATGCTGTGGAGAGACTGTGCTAGCCCTCCATACAAAGCAGCATATTATTCGGCTCTATAACAAAGAAGAACTCCTTACCGAGACTGACCTCATACCGCTACAACTGCTTCAAAATCTAGATACCCCAAATATCGCATGGCTTTATGCAGATGCGCTCTCACCTCTGCCTTACATACCTGTTGCTGCACCGCATGCCCTTCATCCCTCCTCATTGCTGGCGTGCATAGCCTTAGAGCTAACACCACAAGGCGAAAATATGAGGCTGCGACTCCGCTCTACCGGGCAGGCATTATTGGGGGATTCCTCTCAGCACTTTACCTTAAAACCACTGCCTCAACCGCCCATGCCAGATAAGGTAGACTCCGCCTTCCAACATTTCCTTGCTTATGGGATGAGTGCCGCTGGGCTAAAAGCGGCCATTTATCATAGCCGCTGGCTCTCGCCTTCTGTCATTGGGGCGATTTATGCTCAACTTCCCGCGCAAGAGGCACGCAGCCTGTTCTCGCCATTAATGTATCGGCTTTTCCATAACGGGACACGCTCGTAACCTGACCCTACTGCGCTGGAGTGATGCCTGTGTTACGATCCCATCTTGATCGCTTTTTCCACATCACGCAGCGACACTCTACCATCTCGCGGGAGATTATAGCCGGGCTAACTATTTTTGGCTCTATGGCGTATATTATGGCCGTCAATCCGGCTGTTCTCGCCGCGGCGGGGCTCGCTCGCCATGATATGGTCATGACAACCATTGCGGGGGCTGTGGCAGGGACGCTCATCATGGCTCTATGGGCACGACTTCCCTTAGCCCTCGCTCCGGCTATGAGCAGTAATGTCCTCTTTGCGCAAGTTATTGTTCAACAAGCGCATGTTAATCCTGCTACAGCCTTTACCATTGTTCTCTTTAGTGGGCTGTGCTTTACGCTCTTATCCATCACAAAATTACGCCTGACGATTATACATAGTTTTCCAACCAGTATTATATTGGGGATTCAAGTCGCTATTGGAGCTTTTATTGCACGAATTGGCTTAATTGAGGCCGGTATAGCCATTCCTTCCCCCAGCGGGCTTAGCTTTGCCTCACTTGCTCATCCTTCCGTCATCCTCGCTTTAATGGGGATTTTACTCTGCCTCCTCCTCCAATTATTACGCATTCCGGCGGGGTTACTCCTTACTATGGCAGGTCTTACCCTAATAGGGATGGTCGTCCCCGGTATGGATGGGCGCACACTGACCCACTTACCGCCCCATATATTAGACTGGCCCCATTACCCACGTCATCTTCTCTTTCCTTTTGATTTTAAAGATTTTTTCCAGCATTTAGGGTTGGTTCTACCCATTACACTATATGTCCTCCTGAGTGATTTCTTTGATGCTACGGGCACAATGCTCACTGTCACCCGTCATGCCGGGTTATCCGGCACAAAAGAACATCCAGATCTTGACCCACGCGCCTTTACTGCTGATGGAGCGGCAAGCGTTATAGGGGCCTTGTTAGGGACCTGCACCGTCTCTGCTTATTTGGAAAGCTTAACAGGGGCTGAGGCTGGCGGACGCACAGGTCTAAGTGCGCTCATTGTGGCTATTCTATTTGCTGCTTCTTGCGTATTCTGGCCACTCCTAACCGCTATCCCTGCCATAGCCACAGCCCCTGTACTTGTTTTTGTCGGCATCATGATGTTGAGCCATTTAAGAGACCTTCCCTCCGCCATGGAGGACGCATTTCCACCACTTTGTATGCTGCTTATCACCGTTGTAACGGGTAATTTTATGCTCTCTTTAGCCTGTGGGATGCTGCTTTACACCGCAACGGCCCTTATAAAAGGGAAGGCTCGTACGTTACCACCTATCATCTGGGGGCTGGATGGCGCGTTCTTGTGCTATATGGTTTTGCAAGGTCGTTTTTAACCTATCGTAAAATAAAACGCTCTTAAGTCTTGCCAAAGCCCCCCCATCACGCATTATCATGCCCGCATATATCAAACAGTCTGTGATCTTGCTAAACAACGAGGAACAGGGGTGGAAAAAATCTCCATATCCCTGTAATGGCCTATAAGTTTCATGCTCTGAACCCTACTTGGATAGTCGTGCCCCGCTTTATGACATCTGCTAAACAAAACACTACACCGCTCCGTCAACTCTCCTTTGAGGCGGCCCTTGCCGAGCTTGAGCAGATTGTACGTGGGTTAGAAACAGGGCAGATGAAGTTGGAAGATGCCATCTCTGCTTATGAGCGCGGTGCCGCCCTACGCCGCCATTGTGAAGAACGGCTTGCCGAGGCAGAAATGCGCGTTAAGGCCATCGTCCAAAAAGCGGATGGTTCCCTCTCTGAGGACAGTTTTGACCCTACAGAAAAACCAGCCGCCGCCCCTCGTAAGAAAAAGGCTGCCGCCCCCTCTCCTACATCACGAGATGACCATTGGGACTCTAAGGCTGGCCCAGATGATGAGATTCCCTTCTAATGATGCAGCCTATCTATACCACCATGCCCCACATCAAGGAGACCCCCCAATGACCGATAGCCACGCCCTCCCTCTCAAGGATGCTTTACGCTTGGCCTGTCGGGATATTGAGGCCAGCATTGATGCGCTCCTCCCTCCTGTGCCGGGTGATGAATCCTTGCTCATTGAGGCCATGCGCTATGCGGCCCTTAATGGGGGGAAACGCCTGAGGGGCTTCTTAGTATTAGAAACAGCCGCCCTTTTTGGGGCATCGCGTGAGGCAGCCTTGCGCGTTGCGGCCTCTGTAGAGTTCCTCCATGCTTATTCCCTCGTCCATGACGACCTCCCCGCCATGGATGATGATGACCTTCGCCGGGGCCAACCTTCTACACATAAAAAGTTTAATGAGGCGTTCGCGATCCTCGCTGGCGATGCTTTGCAGACTAGCGCGTTTGAGGTTCTTTTAGAGCCTGCTACCAGCCCAGACCCTGCCATCCGCGCTGACCTTGCCCTCGCCCTTGCGCGTGCCTCTGGCAGTGCTGGGATGGTTGGGGGCCAGGTCATTGATATTCGTGGGGAAGGCAAGGCCCTCCCGCTAGAGCAGGTCCAACGCCTCCATGCTATGAAGACCGGTGCACTCATCCGCTATTCTGCTGAAGCGGGGGCGATTTTAGCCGGTCTTGCTGCTAATGACCCACAGCGTAAGGCCATCATCCGCTATGGGGCGGATTTAGGGACAGCCTTCCAAGTCGCTGATGATATTCTTGATACCACCGCCAGTACGGAAGAGCTTGGCAAAACCGCTGGTAAAGATGAAGATGCCTGCAAATCCAACTATGTGGCTTTATTAGGTATTGAAGGGGCACGTAAAGAAGCCCACCGTCTCAGCGAGCAAGCCCGCCAGGCTCTCTCCTCCTTTGGCCCGCAAGCTGATACACTCCGCGCCCTTGCTGCCTATTTTATCGAACGCAGGAATTAATCGTCCATGAGCATGTCTTCCTCCATTCCGACCATGGGCCGTTATCCTCTTTTGGACCGGGTAAACACACCGGCGGACATGAAGAATCTCTCCACCGAGCAGCTCCGCACATTAGCTGAGGAGTTACGGTCGGAGACGATTAACGCCGTCTCCACCACAGGGGGGCATTTAGGGGCCTCCCTTGGTGTGGTTGAGCTAACTGTGGCTCTCCATGCTGTGTTTAACACGCCCGATGACCGCATCATCTGGGATGTTGGCCACCAAGCTTATCCACATAAGATTCTCACAGGGCGGCGGCCGCAAATCCGCACTCTGCGCCAGCCGGGTGGTTTGTCCGGTTTTACCCGCCGCTCCGAAAGCCCTTACGATCCCTTTGGTGCAGCACATTCCTCCACCTCCATCTCCGCAGGGCTAGGGATGGCTGTGGCTCATCATCTTTATGCAGAGGATCATCCCGCTTATCGGGAGCGGAATGTTATTTCCATCATCGGGGATGGCTCTATCTCCGCCGGTATGGCTTATGAAGCCATGAATAATGCCGGGGCTATGGGGGGCAAAGGGGCAGAGCGTCTCATTGTCATCCTCAATGATAATGAGATGTCCATTGCGCCTCCTGTTGGGGCAATGTCCAATTATCTGACCCGGCTCATGTCCTCCCGCCGCTTCCTCACCTTGCGGGATTTAGCCGGTAAGCTTGCCAAACGCCTCCCCTCCAGCATTGAGCGGACCGCGAAACGTGCGGAAGAATATGCCCGTGGTATGATTACGGGCGGCACGCTGTTTGAGGAGCTTGGTTTTTATTATGTCGGCCCTGTTGATGGCCATGACATGAACCAACTTGTCCCGATTTTACGCAATCTTCGCGATGCCGAGAATAAAGGGCCGGTCCTCCTTCATGTCATCACAGAAAAGGGGCGTGGGTATAAGCCTGCCGAGTCCGCTGGTGATAAATATCATGCGGTTTCCCGCTTTAATGTCGAGACAGGTGAGCAGAAAAAAGGCCCTGCTGGCCCGCCATCTTATACCAATATCTTCTCCCGCGAGTTGCTGCATCGTGCCAAGCAGGATGAGAAGGTTGTAGCCATTACAGCGGCTATGCCCTCTGGCACGGGGCTCGACAAAATGGCCCAGCATTATCCAGAGCGTTATTTTGATGTCGGCATTGCAGAGCAACACGCTGTCACATTTGCTGCGGGTATGGCTAGCGAGGGGATGCGGCCTTTCTGTGCCATTTATTCCACCTTCCTCCAACGTGCTTATGACCAAGTCATGCATGATGTCGCCTTGCAGAATCTTCCAGTCCGTTTTGCGGTGGACCGTGCTGGGCTAGTCGGTGCGGATGGGGCAACCCATGCCGGGTCTTTCGACCTCAATTACCTCTGTTGCCTGCCTAATATGACTGTCATGGCCCCCTCTGATGAGGTGGAGCTTTTGCATATGACAGCCACCGCATGGGCGCATGATAGCGGGCCGATTGCCCTACGCTACCCGCGTGGTGCCGGCTTAGGGCTAGACCTCCCAGAGGAAGGCCAGATTTTAGACATCGGCAAGGGGCGCATTGTTCGTGCCTCTGAGGGGGAAGGTGTGGCCATTCTCTCCCTCGGCACACGTTTGCAAGAGGCTCTTAAAGCCGCTGATACACTCGCTGCGGAAGGGATTGCGGTTACCGTAGCGGATGCTCGTTTTGCTAAGCCCGTTGATGGTGCCTTAATTGAGGCCCTCGCCCGCCAACATAAAGTATTCCTCACATTAGAGGAAGGCGCGCCCGGTGGCTTCAGTACGCAGGTGGTGGAGCATCTCGCCGCAACGGGGTTGCTAGACCATGTACGCTTCCGCCCTATGGCGTTGCCTGATACATGGATCGACCACAACACGCCTGAGGCCCAATATGAAGAAGCTGGTCTTACAGCTCATCACATTGCTGAGCTGGCACGCCACGCTCTCGCTGGGAAGGCCAAAGCTTAATGGCCAAACGCCGTGCCGACCAACTCCTTGTTGAGCGAGGATTGGTGGAAACACGCAGCCGCGCGCAAGCCCTCATCATGGCCGGGTTGGTCTATGCAGGGCCACACGGGGATAAGCCTGTCAAAAAAGCGGGAGACCAACTCCCCGAAGATATGGCTTTAACCCTTAAAGGGCAGGACCATCCATGGGTCTCGCGCGGGGGGCTGAAATTAGCACACGCCTTGGAGCATTTCCCCCTCTCCACAGAGGGGAAAATCGCCGTTGATGTAGGGGCCTCAACGGGTGGATTTACTGATGTTCTGCTCCAAAATGGGGCGGCGCGTGTTTATGCTGTTGATGTAGGCCATGGCCAACTCGCTTGGAAAATCCGCTCTGATGAGCGTGTTGTAGTGTTGGAGAAAACCAATGCCCGTCATCTCAGCAAAGAGCATATCCCAGAGGCCCCGGATATTATCGTTTGCGATGCCAGCTTTATTAGCCTCAAAACCGTGCTTGCCCCAGCCTTAGAGATGGCCAAACCCGGCGCATGGGCTGTTGCGCTCATCAAACCGCAATTTGAGGCCGGGCGTGCGGATGTTGGCCCTAAAGGGGTTGTGCGAGACCCGGCGGTGCATGAGCGCGTGTGCCAAGAGATTCACACTTGGTTTGCTGCCCTCCCCGGTTGGACGATTCTAGGCCTTGTCCCAAGCCCCATCACTGGGCCGGAGGGGAATAAAGAGTTCCTCATCGCTGCCCGTAAAAAGGCAGGCTAAACCGCCCGACTCCCCGTCAATTATCTGGCCCTTTCCGGCCCCTCCATGTTATGAGCCACCACCATGACTCACCCGGCCCCCTCCTCCCCGCTTGCCTCTGATGCTGTCGCTGCCCTCAATGAGAGTGAGCGCAAACGCATCGAGGCCAAATCCGCTCTCTTTGCCCCGCCTACCCCCATCACAGAAGATGGCCGCCGCGAGCTTGTTGGCCTCTCACGGGAGGAGCTGGCAGACGTGCTGGTCGAGATTGGGGAGAAACCCTTCCGCGCTAAACAGCTTTGGCATTGGATATATCATCAAGGTGTGACGGATTTCTCCCGCATGTCCACCATTGCCAAGCCCCTGCAAGCGAAGTTGGAGCAGCATTTCATCGTCGGTCGCCCCAGCGTGACGACTCAGCAGACCTCCAAGGACGATACGCGTAAGTTTCTCTTTCGCTTCCGTGATGGGCAAGAGGCCGAGACGGTTTACATCCCCGACCGGCGCGAGGACCGTGGTGCGGTGTGTATTTCCTCCCAAGTGGGATGCACGCTCTCTTGCAGCTTTTGCCATACAGGGACGCAAAAGCTCGTCCGTAATTTGGGAGCGGCGGAAATTGTCGGGCAATTTATGGCCGCACGGGATAGTTATGGGGAATGGCCCAGCCCCAAAGGGGACACGCCGCGTCTGCTCTCCACCATTGTGCTGATGGGTATGGGCGAGCCGCTTTATAATTATGAGAATGTTGCCAAAGCGATGAAAATCATCATGGATGGGGAAGGCATCGCCCTCTCCCGCCGGCGCATTACGCTCTCAACCTCCGGCGTGGTGCCGATGATGGATCGCTGTGGGGATGAGCTGGGGATTAACCTTGCCATCTCCCTTCATGCTGTCCGCAATGACCTTCGCGATCAACTTGTCCCGTTGAACCGAAAATACCCGATTGAGGAGCTTATCGCGGCATGCCATCGTTATCCTGCAGCCTCGAACTCCCGCCGCATCACCTTTGAATATATCATGATCCGCGATGTCAATGATAGCGATGCCGAAGCGCGGGAGTTAGTACGGCTCATCCGTGGGTTGCCTGCCAAGGTGAATCTCATCCCCTTTAACCCTTGGCCGGGGTCGGAGTTCCGCCCCTCTACGAGGGAGCGTTTGGCTAGTTTTGCCCAAATTGTGATGGATGCAGGCTATGCAGCCCCCATCCGTATGCCGCGCGGGAAGGATATTCTCGCCGCTTGTGGGCAGCTTAAAACCCAAAGTGAGCGGCAAAGACAGGCCCGGGCCACGCCTTAAAAGGCTAGCCTCTGGCCCAACGGCCTGACACCTGTTACAAGAGCGTTATCGCGTAACGACAGTTGGTTTCTGTTTTTTAGCAGAGGATATAGAGCAATCATGGGCAAAGCCTCAGGCATTAAGAAAGTTGTTCTGGCTTATTCTGGCGGGTTGGATACATCAGTTATCCTCCGCTGGTTACAAGAGCATTATGGCTGCGAGGTCGTCACCTTCACAGCGGACCTTGGCCAAGGTGAGGAGCTAGAGCCAGCTCGCCGTAAGGCTGAATCCCTCGGCGTAAAAGAGATTTTTGTTGAGGATTTGCGGGAGACCTTCGTTAAGGATTACGTCTTCCCCATGTTCCGCGCTAATACGGTGTATGAGGGGCAATATTTGCTCGGCACCTCCATTGCCCGTCCCCTCATCTCTAAACGGCAGATTGAGATTGCCGAGGCTGTGGGGGCTGATGCCGTAGCCCATGGGGCCACCGGCAAGGGGAATGACCAAGTCCGCTTCGAACTAGCTTATTACGCTCTTAAACCTGATGTAAAAGTCATCGCTCCTTGGCGGGAATGGGACCTAACCTCCCGCACGAAGCTGCTCGACTTCGCCGAGAAGAATCAAATCCCCGTCACAAAAGATAAGCGCGGTGAAGCTCCGTTCTCTGTCGATGCGAACCTGCTGCACTCCTCCTCTGAAGGGAAGATTCTGGAGGACCCCTCCCTCCCGCCTGATGAGATTGTCTTCCAACGCACAATCTCCCCAGAAGCTGCACCGGATAAAGCAACAGAAATCACCATCGACTTCAAACATGGTGACCCAGTCGCTATTAATGGTGAGGCCCTCTCCCCGGCTAACTTGCTGGCCCGCCTCAATGAGCTTGGCAAAGCTAACGGTATTGGTCGCCTTGATATTGTGGAAAACCGCTTTGTTGGCATGAAGTCCCGTGGGATTTACGAGACACCCGGTGGAACGATTCTGCTCCAAGCTCATCGCTCTATGGAATCCATCACGCTGGATCGTGAAGCTGCGCATCTCAAAGATAGCATCATGCCGCGCTATGCAGAGCTGATTTATAACGGCCTGTGGTTCTCCCCAGAGCGTCACATGCTCCAAGCCCTGATTGATAGCAGCCAGAAATCCGTTAATGGGCGCGTCCGGCTGAAGCTTTATAAAGGGAATGTCATCTGCGTGGGTCGGGAAAGCCCCGATAGCCTTTATGATGCCCGTGTTGTTACCTTTGAGGATGATGAAGGTGCCTATAATCAGGTCGATGCACAAGGCTTTATCCGCCTCAATGCGCTACGCTTGCGCTTGGGTGCGAATAAAGGGCGGCGCGGCGGCACCCCCTAAGCCATGTCCTTGTTGGTCGTCTTCATAGAGAGGCATTTTATGTCCCATTCCCTGCGTTCTTTCTTCCGTTATTTGCCAATATGTATCCTCGCGGGCCTTATTGGGCTGGCGGGCTGTGCAGGCAAACCAAAACAGGAATTAAGCCCTCAGCAGTTTATGGATCAGGTCTATAAACAACCCGGTGTGCATAAGCAGCCTGATGGTCTGGCCTATAAAATCCTAAAATCTGGCCCTAAAGATTCCCCTCATCCCCAAAAGGGGGGCACGATGATGATCATCTATGAAGGCCGCTTACCTGACGGTGGCATTTTCGATTCCTCAGAGATGCACACAGGGGCCGCTTATATGGAAATGCCCCTTGATGGTGTGATTGAGGGATGGATGGAGGGCCTCCCCCTTATGCGTGTTGGCGATGTGTGGGAGCTCTATGTACCGCCTAAATTAGGCTATGGTAAACGCTCCATGGGGGTTATCCCCCCCAATAGCCCGCTCATCTTCAAAATCCAGCTTCTCGGTGTTGAGGATGATGCAGGCTTACAACAATAAAGCCTATCCTTTATCAGCACCATAATGAGAGCTCTTGCCGCCCCCTTCCATACCAAGCGGGGCGGCTTTTATCGTCTCCTCCCCCTTTTTTAATTCAGGACCATGCTCATGCAGCGCGTTTTCTCAGGGATTCAGCCGACAGGTATCCCCCATCTTGGTAATTATCTTGGGGCCATTCGTAACTGGGTTACCTTGCAAAAGGACCATGATTGCCTCTTTTGCCTCGTGGATATGCACTCCCTCACCATGCCATGGTCACCAGAAGCTTTGCGGGAGCAGACCTTAGCCTCCACCGCCTGCTTACTCGCCTCTGGCATCGACCCAACCCGCCTTTACAATCAATCTGCCGTTAGTGCCCATGCACGGCTAGGCTGGATTTTTAACTGCGTCTCCCGCCTTGGTTGGCTAAACCGCATGACGCAATTTAAGGATAAAGCGGGAAAGAATCGCGAGAATCACTCCGCAGGGCTTTATGTCTATCCCAACCTTATGGCGGCCGATATTCTCGCCTTCCATGCTACGCGCGTGCCTGTAGGGGACGACCAACGCCAACATCTGGAATTAGCTAACGATATTGGCCAAAAGTTTAATCATGACATGGGCGTTGAGTTCTTCCCACAAATTGAGCCTCTCATCCCCCCCCATGCTGCCCGTGTGATGAGCTTACGCGATGGCAGTAAGAAGATGTCCAAGTCCGACCCATCGGCCCAAAGCCGCATTGTGCTGAATGACACAGCGGACGAAATTGCGCAGAAAATCCGCAAAGCCCGTACCGATGCAGAGCCTTTGCCAAGCGAGGAAGCGGGGCTAGAGGGCCGCGCAGAAGCCCGTAATTTGCTGACCATCTATGCTGCTATGTCCAACACATCCTTAGCGGATGTCCTAAACCAATTTGCAGGCCAAGGCTTTGGGACCTTTAAGCAAGCCTTAGCGGACCTGTTGGTAGAGACACTAGCCCCCGTTGCGGAGGAAACGCGCCGCCTGATGGATGATAAGGGCCATCTTCTCAATGTATTGCGCCAAGGGGCAGACCGGGCCCGCGCCGTGTCTGAACCGATTGTCAGCGAGGCGGAAAAACTCGTAGGCTTCCTACGTTAAGACCGCCGCTTACTCATGAGCACGTAGCTCATCTAGTGGGGTCTCCATCAAAGCTAGAACCTGCTTTGCCGCTGCCATAGCGGGGAGATCCCCTTCGGGGGCCTGTAACATAGCCAGCACGGTACCAAAGGCCTCTTGCTGAGCCTTACGCTTGGCCTCGTCTGTGAGCAGGGCTGTTACTTCCTCGGCTAATTTCTGCGGTGTGCAATTATGTTGCACTAACTCCGGCACGATCTCCCGCCCGGCAAGAATATTCACAATCGAGATATATGGCACTTTGAGCAAAAACCGCCCCAACACGGCAGAGAGTGGATTGACCTTATACGTCACCGCCATCGGCACGCCTCCAATGGCGAGCTCCAAAGTCGAGGTGCCGGATTTTGTTAAAGCGCAATCTGCCGCGCGGAAGGCGTCATGCTTATCCTCCGTATCCGTCACAATAGAGGGATGAACAGCCCAATGCCGCACCATCTTCCGCACGAGGGGGGCCATGCCTGATGTCGCTGGGATAACCGGCTGGAGGTCCGGGAATTGCTTATATAAAAGCTCTAACGTCTTTTCAAAAACAGGCAGTAATTTCGGCACCTCGGAGTTACGACTACCCGGCATAAGCAGCAAAACCGGGCTTTCTGGCCTAAGGTCATGGCGTTTATAAAAACGCTCTGGCCGACCATGTGGCACGCCCGATTGCAAAATGGGATGCCCTACAAAATGAGCATGAAAGCCCCGCTCAGCAAACCATGTTGGCTCAAAGGGGAAGAGGCAAAGCAAACTATCCCATAGCCCACGATAATGCTTCACCCGCTTTTCCCGCCATGCCCAGACTTGAGGGGCAACGTAATGCAATCGCCGCACCTTCAGCCGCCTCACGCGGCGCAGGAGACGGAACGCAAAACCGGGACTATCAATCGTAATGACAATATCAGGGCGGCGGAGTTCAATATCCTGCTCTGCCTCCACCAAGCGTTGCGAAAGCAGACGCAACCGCGGGAGGACCTCCATAAACCCCATCACTGTGAGGTCTTCCATCGGGAAAAGGCTGCGGAGGCCACGCGCCTCCATCCGCCCTCCCCCTACGCCTGCGAAAACCAACATCGGGTCTATCCGATGCAGAGCCTGCATCAAACGTGCCCCGATGCTATCGCCACTCGGCTCCCCCGCGAGAATCCAGATGACACGGCCATGCTGGTAAAGGGGGACATCACCTTCTACAGGAGGGCCCGCATCTACCATAATTTCCGCTCCCTTCGTCTCGTGTGACGCTGTGGCTTAGCGGCGCAATGTCGCGCCAGTCGCTTTATGGACGGCCGCCTCCACCGCAGCCATAACACCCTCAAGCTGTGCGTCTGTCAGGCTCTCTTTTTGTGGTTGAAGAACAACCTCCACCCCCAAAGAGCGTTGACCTTTAGGCACGGTTCCACCTTCAAAAATATCAAAAAGCCGAACATCAGTAATCAATTTACGATCCGCCATACGTACGGCTTTAAGCACATCTTGAATCTGCACCGCCTTATCAGCAAGGAAGGCAAAATCCCGCCGCACAGGCTGCAAAGCTGATAAGGCTGGCGCGGCTTTGCGCTTCATCTTCGGCAGGGGCACCGCTGCGACATTTAGCTCAAACAGAGCCACGGTCCCACTCAGGCCGAAATGACGTGCCACACGAGGATGCAGCTCCCCAAAACGACCAAGAACAAGCTTCGGCCCCTGTCGCACCACACCGGAGCGTCCCGGATGATAATAGTCTGGTGCATCGGCTGTGCAGCTTAAAGACGCCTCTGCCATGCCAAGAGTGAGTAGAGCCGACCATAAATCAGCCTTGGCCTCCATCCATGAGGGCTCCTCTGCCACATGGCCAGGGGCGCGTGCGCTCACCCCACCACGCACACCAGCAAGGATAAGGCGGTCCCCCTCCTGCCCGAAGCACGGCCCAAGCTCGAAGAAGGCAGCATCGCCCGCAAAGCCCTGCCCATGAGCAATATTACGCCCTAACGCCCGCAGCAGATTAATAACCGGCGTGGGACGAAGCTGGTTAAGGTCCGTTGCAATCGGGTTTAGCAAGCGGTCTTGCTCCCGCCCCTCCTCAAACAAAGCGGCATCTTGGTCTGACACAAAGGAGAAGCCAACAGTCTCCATCAAGCCCCGGCCTGCACAAAGGCGGCGTAAGAGTGCAGCGCGGCTTTGCTCTGCCGTCACCGCAGCGGGGGGGACCATATGAGGTTGTGGCAGGGGCTGAGCGGGTACCTCATCCAACCCTCTGATGCGCAAGACTTCCTCAACAAGGTCTGCTTCCGCTTCCATCTGCGTAACATGGGCAGCCGCACGTTCTGCAACGCTTTTATCCAGACTATGCGCCTGTGCAAGGACCCGACCAGAGGCCACATCATTGCGCCATGATGGAACGGAAAAGATAGCCTGGCCCTCCCCCCGCTCTTTCACCTCAAAGCCTAAAGCCTCAAGAATCGTCACGGCCTTATCCGCATCAATCTCCAACCCGCCAAGCGTCGCAAGCCGTGCAAAGCGCAGAGTAGCTGTACGCTGCCAGTCTGGCTCCGCTCCGGCTTCGGTCACCTCACTCGGTATGCCGCCGCATAGCTCGACAATTAATGAGGTTGCAGCCTCTAGCCCTGTGCGCACCAAAGCGGGGTCCACCCCACGCTCAAAACGATAGCGAGCATCAGTCTGCACCCCAAGACGGCGGCCTGTCAGGGCAATGCGTACGGGGTCGAACAAAGCGGATTCAACAAAAACATCCGTTGTGTCATCCGTAACCGCGCTGGTCTCACCGCCAATAATACCGGCAAGGGACTGCACCCCGGCTTCATCAGCAATCACAAGGTCATGCGTACCAAGGACATAATCCTGCCCATCTAGCGCACGAAACTGCTCCCGCGTGGCAGAGGTGAGCAGTAATCTGTTCCCTTTTAAACGGTTCGCATCAAAGACATGCAGCGGGCGGCCCACATGCATCATCAAATAATTTGTAATATCAACTAACGCTGATTGGGAGCGTAGCCCGACGCTCTCTAACCGCTGCTTGAGCCAAGCCGGACTTGGGCCATTCTTCACACCGCGAATCAAACGCCCTGTAACATATGGGCAAGCGGGATGGTCCAACACCCACTGGATAGGGCTCGCCCCCTCGCTCTCCACTGTAGGGACAAGCCATGGCTTAAAATGCCCTAGCCCCGCCGCTGCGAGGTCCCGCGCGATACCGCGTACACTCAACGCATCCCCCCGGTTGGGGGTAATGCCAATCTCTATTATCGGGTCGTCCAGCTTGGCATGACGGACATAATCCACCCCAAGAGGCGTACCCTCTGGCAATTCGGCAATGCCATCAGAGTCCTCACCAATGCCAAGCTCTCGTAAGGAGCAGAGCATCCCATTGCTGAGCTGCCCCCGAATCTTGCCGGGTTTAATCGTGATATCACTACCGGGAATATAAGTGCCCGGTGGAGCAAAAATAACATGCAGCCCCGTGCGCGCATTTGGCGCACCACAAACGACCTGAACCTCCTCATACCCCTCGCCTGCTGTCACGCGGCATAGCTGGAGGCGGTCAGCATCAGGATGGCGCGTGGCCTCCACAATCTTTGCCGTGCGGAAGCCTGATAAACGCTCTGTCGGGTCATCAACCGATTCAACCTCAAGGCCGATACGGTTTAATGTTGCGCAAATCTCCTCCAAAGAGGCTGTAAAATCGAGATGCTCCCGCAACCATGAGAGTGAAAACTTCATGTTACAAGCCCTCCGTCAAAGTCGCTGGGGATAAAGCTGAGAAGCCATAATGACGCAACCAGCGTAAATCGCTCTCATAAAAAGAGCGTAGGTCAGCAATGCCGTTCTTCAACATAGCGAGCCGCTCAATGCCCATACCAAAGGCAAAGCCTTGCCATTCTGCCGGGTCCAGCCCGCAATTGCTCAGCACACGGGCATGGACCATCCCCGCCCCCAAGACTTCCAGCCAATCCGCGCCTGCACCAATAGCCCCAGTCTCGCGCGACCACCCAATATCAATCTCCATAGAAGGCTCGGTAAAGGGGAAATACGAGGCCCGGAAGCGCACTGGCAAATCAGGCTGATTAAAAAAGGCCCGCAAGAACTCGGTCAGGCATCCTTTTAAATGGCCAAGGGTAATGCCCTTCTCAATCACCAAACCTTCACATTGATGGAACATCGGGGAATGGGTGGCATCATGGTCGGCACGGTAAGTCCGCCCCGGGGCAATGATGCGGATAGGTGGTTTTTCCTGCAACATGGTACGCACCTGCACGCCAGAGGTCTGCGTCCTTAAAACACGCAGCTCCTCCTCACCCTCTAGGGCAGGAAGGTAGAATGTATCTTGCTCCGTCCGCGCGGGGTGGTGCTTTGGCGTATTCAGGGCTGAGAAATTATGCCACTGGCTCTCAACATCCGGCCCTTCTGCTAGATGAAAGCCCATAGCCCCAAAAATGGTTGTAATTTCCTCAATCGTACGGCTGATGGGATGAATCAACCCTACCGGGGCCGTAGGGGTAGGTTGCGTAATATCCACCGTCTCCTCAGCTAAACGCTGCTGGAGAGCCAAAGCCTCAATCTCTCGTCCGCGTTGCTCAATAAGATGTGTCAACTCATCCCGCAGACGGTTAAGAGCCTGCCCGCGCTCTTTACGCTCCTCATGCGAGAAGGAACCAAGCTGACGCAACAGACCAGTTAGCGTCCCAGACCGCCCCAATGTGCCCACCCGCACAGCATCCCACTCACTATGTGTGCTGGCACGCTGCAAGGCTGCGATTGTGTCATTCTTTAGATTTTCAAGGTCGTTGGCCATAGCCTGTCCTTCACCCTCTACGAGCTGTTTCAAAGAGTTTTCCTATCCCCGTTGGGGCAAAAAATCTCTGAAGCAGCTTGTAAGAAAAACGGGCTGCCCCGACTTAATCAGAGCAGCCCGCTAATCATTACGTTCCCGCCCCTCCCTCGCATGTAAGGGACTAGCGGGACGGCTCTTAATTAGAGAGCCGCCTGAGCTTTGCGCACAATCTCAGCAAAAGCAGCTGCATCATCATAGGCGATTGCTGCAAGGACCTTACGGTCAATCTCAATCCCAGCCTTATTAAGGCCATTGATGAAGCGGCTATAGGTCAACCCATGCTCACGCACGGCTGCGCTGATGCGCTGAATCCACAAAGAACGGAACTCACGCTTTTTATTGCGGCGGTCACGATAAGCGTAACGCAGGGCCTTCTCGACCCGCTCCAACGCGATGCGGTAATTGGTGGAAGAACGCCCGCGATAGCCTTTAGCGAGGTCAAGAACCTTTTTATGACGGGCGTGGGTGGTCGTACCCCGTTTAACACGTGCCATGGTCGTTTATCTCCTTATGACAGCCCGTAGGGTGCCCACTGTTTGATGGTGCGTGCATCCATATCCGTCATAACCTGCGGACCACGGTTGCTACGTTTCATCTTCTGCGGACGGTTAATCAGGCCATGGCGTTTGTTACCCGGACCACACGTTACCTTACCGGTCGCGGTGATCTTGAACCGCTTTTTGACCGAAGACTTCGTCTTCATTTTGGGCATTTTTATCTCCTTACAATTCAGCCGCTCTCTCTGTCATTTACATGGTCAAAGAGAACTTACACGGCCAGGCATGCCTCATCATCGGCCCGGACGCGTGTACAACCTCCCGCGCTTATAGGGGCAACTGCGCCCCTCCTCAAGGGGAAAATATGTTTTTCTCACCCCTGCACACGAAACCCTCCAAAAAATGTGAAGATTATGACAAAGCTGCCTACAACCGCTCATTTTATTGCACTTAGATGCTTGACCCCGAACCCCTTCCCTGTGCTTTAAGACAAATGAAGGATGGCCCATGCAGACAAACCGCAAGGGCCATATTATATAGGTCACCTAAACCTTAACCTTTTTTTGAGGCTTGTCCATGTCCTCCACACCCCATACGGGGGGAATCTGGACCCGTTTGGTTGCCATTGCGATGGCACTTGTTGGTCTGCTGCTCATTGTAGGAGGGATTTATTCCCTCTGCGTAGGCGGCCCCCTTTATTATCTCCTAAGCGGGTTGGGTATTTTACTCAGCGCGTTTTATCTCTTTAAGCGACACCCCATTGCCCTTGCCATTTATGCCATTGTGCTATTTGGCACTATCATTTGGGCTCTTTGTGTCGTTGGGCTTGATTTCTGGAGCTTAGTACCCCGCCTTGATGTCGTACTCATCATCGGTGTTGTGCTGCTTCTGCCCTTTGTTCGGCGTCCTTTAGCGGCCAATCATCTCGCAACGGGGCCGCTTGGCCTTGGCGTTGTATTGGCGGCTTTGGCGTTGATTGTCTCCGCCTTTATGGACCCGCATAACATCAACGGCTCCTTACCGACCGAGCATGTTAATGCCAGCCCAGCAAACCCGGAGAATGTTCCCGATAATGACTGGCCTGCTTATGCGCGTACGCAGGATGGTAACCATTGGTCTCCGCTAGACCAAATCAATACCCAGAACGTCAATAAGCTCAAAGTCGCATGGATTATGCGTACAGGGGATGTGCTGGATAAATCCCGCGACCCCGGTGAAGCCACGAATGAGGCCACGCCGCTTGAGTTCGATAACACGCTCTACTTCTGCTCGCTGCATCAAAAGGTCTTCGCGGTTGATGCTGTAACAGGGAAGACGAAATGGGTGTTTGACCCCAAAATTAACGTCAACCCAACCTTCCAGCATTTAACATGCCGTGGGGTGAGTGCGCATACAACACCCGCTAATGCTCTTGATAGTGATGGCCAGCCTGTTGCAACGACCGATTGTGCAAAACGCATTATCGCCATGGTTAATGATGGCCGTATTGTCGAGATTGATGCCCAAACGGGGCAAGTATGCCACGGCTTTGGGAAAGATGGGCAAGTAGACCTTCGCTTCTCCCACCAACCTTACACAACTATTGGTGAATATGCGCCAACCTCCCCGCCAGTCGTTACCGATAAGCTGATTATCGTTAATAGTGCAGTACGGGATAATGGTTCCGTTCAGCAGCCTTCTGGCGCGACACGCGCTTATGATGTCTATACAGGCAAACTTGTTTGGGTGTTTGATGCCGCAAACCCAGACCCCAACGAAATGCCTAGCGAGGAGCATCCGCACTTCCATCCCAACTCCCCCAACTCTTGGTCCGTATCCTCTTACGACAAGGCGTTGAACATCGTATACATCCCCATGGGTGTTGGCACGCCTGACCAATGGGGTGGATATCGTGATAAAGATGCCGAGCGTTATCCGCCGGGGATTATTGCCCTTAATGCTGATACGGGGAAATTAGTTTGGTCCTACCAGACCGTCCATCATGACCTTTGGGATATGGATGTTTCTGCCCAGCCTAATTTGGTTGACATCACGCAGAAAGATGGAAGCCTTGTGCCAGCCATCTATGTTCCTACTAAGAGTGGCGATATTTTTGTGCTGGACCGCCGTACGGGTACGCCTATCGTCCCTGTGGCTGAAAAGCCCGCCCCCGGTGGTGCTGCGACTGGCGATTATACAAGCCCCACTCAGCCTCATTCCGAGCTGAACCTACGGCCTAAGAATCCTCTCTCTGACCGTGATATGTGGGGGGCTACCATCCTAGACCAAATGGTATGTAGCATTTACTTCCATAGTCTGCGTTATGAGGGCCCCTACACGCCACCATCTACCCAAGGGACATTGGTCTTCCCCGGGGACCTCGGTATGTTCGAGTGGGGTGGCCTTGCTGTGGACCCACGGCGTGAGGTGGCCTTTACAAACCCCATCTCCATCCCGTTTGTCTCAACGCTCGTTCCGCGTGGGCCGGGTAACCCCCGTTGGCCAGACCCGAACCAAAAGAAAGCCGGTAGTGGTGGTGAGACCGGGATTCAGCCTAATTATGGGATTCCCTACGCCATTAACCTCCATCCCTTCCTAGACCCACTCTTACTGAAGATTGGTTTGCCGGTCCCTTGCCGCATGCCGCCTTGGGGTGAAATTGCAGGGATTGATATGCGGACAAACAAGGTTGTTTGGCGGCACCGTAATGGGACATTGCGGGACTCCTTGCATGGCTCTGCTCTGCCCATACCGCTACCGCCTATCAAAATCGGCGTGCCAAGCTTGGGTGGGCCACTTGCTACGGCAGGGAATCTGGCCTTCCTTACCTCCGCGCAGGACTATTATATCCGCGCTTATGACATGACGACTGGCCATGTCATTTGGAAGGACCGTCTCCCTGCTGGGGCGCAATCCTCCCCTATGACCTACCGCATTAATGGGCGGCAATATATTGTCACCTATGCTGGTGGTCATGGCTCTTTTCTGAGCAAAATGGGTGATTACCTTATCGCCTATGCTTTGCCAGAAGACGACAACAAAAAATAATGGTCTGATATAGGCTATTATTACATATAAGAAGGGAAGCTCCTTAGCGGGGGCTTCCCTTTTTTATAAACATCATTCACTTCTTAAAGAAGAATACTAACAGATAGTAATATCCTTGGGTAATTATTAAAAAATGACATAGAGGTCACTATCACCCTCTTACAGTTTTGTATAAAGTACGGATAGTCAGTTCCATCCTCTTTTAAAAGGAAACACTCTCATGACCTTTCGCCGTATGGCCGCCTTTACTCTTATCGCTGGTGCCCTAACAAGCCAAGTGGCTCTTGCTGCTGCCCCCCATGGAAAGGCTCATCCTTGCCGTAATGAAAAAGGGCAGTTTGCAAAATGCGAGAAGCCAAAAGCAAAGCCTTGCCGTAATGAGAAAGGTCAATTTGCAAAATGTAACGGTAAAAAAGCAGCAAAACCTGCCGTTACCGACGCTGCAAAAGACAACGTAAATCCGATGAAATCTGACATGCCTGCACCAAATGCGGCTGAGCCTGCAGCCCCAGCCGCGCAATAAGCAGAAGCTCCTGTAATCTCTGACCTAAAAAAGGGCCCTCTGGTACATCTGCCAGAGGGCCCTTTTCCATTATAACGTCAATGACCGTATATTATGCTAAAGCTCTTTGGCGAATAGAGTGCGCCATAGCCTCCACCCCATTACCACGATTAGCTGATAGAGCCTTTACCAAGCCAAGGTCATGCAAAAAGGAGGACGGAGTGGCTAAAATCTCCTCCCGTGTACGACCAGAATAGACGTGTAATAATAAAGCCACTAGCCCTTGCACAATCGCAGCATCGGAGGCCCCTGCAAAAAATAAACGACCATCGCGCTCCTCTGCCTCTAACCATACTTGGCTTTGGCAACCCGGTATCCGATGAGCATCATCTTGCCACTCTTGCGGGAAGGCTGGGATTTTGCGCCCTAATTCGATGATATATTGGTAACGCTCCATCCAGTCATCAAAGAGAGCTAACTCATCCCCAATCGCTGCAATGGCATCCGCAGCGGTCTCTCCCTGCGCTTGGACAAAGCAGGATGTGTGATGAACCATGCTTTTACCCCCCTCTAAGGCCCATAGACCGCATCATCATAACCTGCTCTGTTAAAATGAAAACCTCTATGCTTTTAAAAGAGGAAGCAAGAGCTGCATCTCCGTCCCCTCTCCGGGAGCTGTTGTGACCTGAACATCACCATGATGAGCGAGAACGAAACTATATATCCCTGCAAGCCCTAGCCCCGTCCCTTTACCGGCTTCCTTCGTGGTGAAGAAAGGCTCAAAAATATGGCGTTGGACTTCCTCACTCATACCGCTTCCCTCATCCCGCACGGCTAAAAGGAGCGCATACTCTGTCTCACAATCAGCCGAAACAGCCGGCAAAGCATAAGCGATACGGCGCGCACTTAATGTTACAATACCACCTTGCGGCATCGCATCCCGCGCATTAACGCATAGATTGAGCAAAGCCATCTCACATTGCTCTGGACAGGTAAGGACAGGTGGGAGTGGCTCAGCTGGGAGGTCCAACACAAAGCGAATCGCTGGGGTCGCCCCATGAAAACTCTGGCGGAACAAGCTTGCTCGCTCTTTTAAAAACGCTATTATATCCAATGGCCTAACAGCGCGCTCACTCTTACCTGCGCGTGCAAATTGCACCAAACGCCGTGTAAGGCTTTGCCCGCGCCCTATAGTCTCATGCGCTTGGCCTAACCATTTCTGCTGAATGGCTTTTACAGTATCGTCTGGAGATGCCTCTCCGTCCATCATATCCAAACAACTAGAGAGAATTGTCAGAAGATTGTTAAAATCATGCGCGACACCAGCAGCTAAGCGGCCTAACGCCTCTAAACGCTCCCCCTGATTAAGCCGTGCTTCCATCAACACACGATTCGTCACATCTCGATCCATGCTGACTTGCCAAGCCTCGGCTCTTTCAGCTCCATCTGGCCAGTTTAGAGCGATACGCGCTACTTCATGCCAGACTGTTTGGCCCTCATCCGTACCAACCTCCAACAATTCTTCCGCCTGCCCTTCCCGGCGTACAGCCTCACGCATACGCGCAATAATAGGGCGTAAGGCTGGCGTGTAATGCTCACTTTCCTCCAAACTGCTACAAGCCCGATTACTGCGGATACATCGCCCAGCAGAATCGGAAAAAACAAGACCGAAGGGCAGACTCTCCATCAAACCGCGTAATAACGCTTGCTCCGTCCTCAATGCTCGTTGGGCCTGCCATGTTCTATGGGCTTCATAGACCAAGCTGCGTACATGGTCCCCTTCCCACGGCTTATGCACATAAGCGACAATATGCCCGTGATTCAACGCCGCGACTACGGCATCTAAATCCGCATAGCCGGTGAGTAAAATTGCCCGCGCATCCGAGAGGGCACGAGCTTGACACAAAAATTGGTCCCCCGTCATCCCCGGCATGCGTTGGTCTGAAATGATAACGGAAATCTCTTTATGATCTTTTAACAATACCAACGCTTTGCATGGGTCCGTCACAGTGAGCAGCGTGCAGCTATCCTCCAATAAATCGCCTAAGGCGATGAGAATCTCCTCCTCATCATCCACCAGCAAAACACAAGGCTTACCCACATCATCCCAAGGCTTGCTCATACAGCCCCTTTACTCTTTTGCATATTCTCGTTCCTTTGGGTTCCGCACAGCCCAACCCTCTGCTGTTTCCTCCACGGGCAACTGTATGACAAAACACGCCCCGCGCCTGCCACCATTCTGGCTTGGTTTATAAGTATCCCGGACATCAATGCTCCCCCCATGAGCTTGCACAATGCCATGTACAATGGATAATCCTAGCCCCGTCCCCTCTCCTTGTGCCTTTGTGGTAAAGAACGGATCAAAAATCCACGGTCGAACGCTCTCCTCAATGCCAGGTCCATTATCGCTCACTATAATTTCATAAATATTATCATATAAATACGTTTCTAGCCGGATAAGCCCTTCCCCCTCTAACCGCCCCTCACGCTCTATCTCATGCAAAGCATCGGCGGCATTCGCAATCAAATTAATCACAGCTTGATGAAAGAGCGTCTCCTGACAAATCAATGTCAATGGAGCTTGGAGCTGACATTCAACATAAATGGCCTTCCCCAGCCTATGCCGCACAAGGGCTAGGCCTGTTTCTATTACTTCTGCCACATCGACCTTGCTCCAATGCCCTTCCTCCAAACGGGAAAAACGGCGCAAGCGCACCACAAGGTCGCGTATCCGCCCAAGGCCGGTCTTCATCGCCTCTAACCGCAGCAAAGCCCGCTCTATAGTCTTATAATCATCCCCCTGCACATGGCCTTCTAAGCGCGTTAAACAACGTTGGATTGTATCAGCATGGCCCAGAGTAAACGCCAGCGGATTGTTAATTTCATGGGCAATCCCCGCCACAAGCTCACCCAGCGATGCCATTTTCGCTGTCTGTACGAGCCGCGCTTGAGTTTGAACAAGCTCATTATTCATCTGAGCAAGTTCGCTATTCGCTTGAGCGAGGGCTTCCGCTAGGGCGGCTTGCTCTTGCGCAGCTTTTAACGCCAAGGCTGATTGTTGGCGTTCCATCTCCCGTTGGCGAAACGCCTCATTCTCCCGCCTCCGCCGTACCATAGCGCGAATACGCAATGCCAACACCATAGGGGGCATATCGCTTGGCACGAGGTCTTCCAACCCGGCCTCCAAAAATGCCACACATGATTCCCCACGGAACCGCTCTGCCTGAATAACCCCTAACATCCGAAAAGGAACGCTCCCTTGCGTCCGTAGGGTTTGGCGACGTTGCTCTAGCAAATGACAAAAAGCAAGGTCTGCCTCGCTATCGCGCATATCCTCTAAGACGATACAATCGGGCCCATCAGGGGCAGTGAGCCAACCTCCCTCTAAAAGCTCACTAGAGCGCGCTACCGTTGTAACGGTATGACCATCACGCCATAATAGCTCACCCAAACCGGGCGCATCAGCCTCCACATCACCTTCGCTCGCCCCACTGAACTCTGAGAAGGAGGGATCGTTCCAAAAATCTTGTAGCAATTCATCATCAGGGGGGCGCACAATCACCACACGCGCGCGCCGCATCTGCCAGTGGGGATGACGGTGCCGTTTTTCCTCCGCCAAATGTAAGAGCGTACGCACCCGTAATAACAGCAAAGCAGAATGAGCCGTGCTGGAGAGATAGGCATCCGCCCCACTCTCAAAACCATCAAGCTCTACCCGGGGAGAGACATCATCGGTCAACATTAAAACAGGTATATCTTGCATAGCCGGAATCGCCCGCACCCGGTACACAAACTGTCCAGCACTCATCCCCTCTTGCAGGGTGCAGCAAATAACCATATCCACCTGCCGCTCACGCTGTTGCGTCTCCACAATCTCCAGCATGGCTTCTGCCTCTTGTCGGCAGGTTACCTTCATCCCCTCCCCGCATAGCAATTTATAAACACGGCTATGAGCTGACCCGGCGGGGTCAAGCAATAAAATATGAGCCTCTTTCTCATCCATAGTAGGTAAGATTTGCATTACGCCTCTCTAGAAGCTAGGTGCAGACAGAGGATATAATATGAGACGGTTGCCACGCACCTATCCCACCTCTACTCTTTTTATCTCATGTTCTGCTTCATTGTCCTACAGGAAGGTCCCAAATATTCATGAATACATCACCCTCACCACTACACCCCCCACGCCATGACCGTCTTGCTGCTAATGCGCGTACCCCTCAGCGGGGCCTTCCTATCCTAGGGCGTGTTGTACTGACCGTGATCTGGGCAATCTTCCATTTCATCTTCAGTTTCCTCATTCAATTGGCAGAACTTTTTGCCCCTATCCTCCTCATCATTGGTGTGGGCTGGTCGCTCATCCCGCATCTCATTGCTCTCGCCAGTGCTAATCTCGGCTCCCTAACCGAGGACCCGCAGACCCACGATATCGTCAGCCATATTTCTCACACACTTCCCAACCAACTCATCATTGCTGGACATCTCTTCACACCACATAGCCTGATTATGGATGGTTTATTGCTTATGGCCCTTGCAGCGGCCTCCTCCACAGCAACGGCATGGTTAGCACGGCGTCTCTAAGGCTTTACATTATCATGCGGGTTATACAATCGCCCTCACTTCATGGGTGGGATAAGGTATGATTACACTCCATAACCTCTCCCTCCCCACAAGCCCGGCCCTCATACAAGGGGGACTGCAATCCCTCTCCCTTCAACTCCAACGAGGGGAGGCTTTATGGGTCGTTGGGCCAGCCGAATCAGGCAAGACAGCCTTGCTGGATGCCTTAGCCCTGCGCCGCCCTGTTGCTGGTTCTGCAACTATTTTAAATGAGCCACTAAGCCCGCACTTTCCCGCCCGCACGCGCCAACGCTTACGCCAGCGCATTGGCTATATTGATGCAAATCCCCTCTTTATGGACCGCCTCAGCCTTGCCGATAATATCGCTCTCCCCCTAGAGTTGGCCCATTTTCGACATGCTGAAATCCAACGCGAGACGGAGGCAATTCTGCAATGGTTCGGCCTACAAGACCATGCACAGGCCCTCCCAACCACACTGAGCCACACAACCCGCCTCCGCGCTGCATGCGCACGTGCCTTAATTACCCATCCTTCCTTGATTTTAGTCGATGAACCAGCGCTCACCCTATGCCCAGAGCTACAAGAGCATCTTTTATCCACCATAAAAGACCTCGTCCAAAACGGGGCAACGGCCCTTTTTGCAATGCGCACACGCCCGCCGGAAGTCTCCTTCCCAGAGGCCACCCTCACCTTGCCTTATAATCCCCCTGCCCCCACAGAAGACGAAAAAGAGGAGACACCTCCCTCTCTCTTTGCCCCGCTTACCCCCATGGCTCCTACCTATGAAGGACGCTTTTCATGACACGTCTTGCCCGTGCCCTCTCATGGCCAAGCAGTTGGTCGCTCCTGATTGGTGTATGCCTCCTTACATGGCTTTTGGGCCTAAGCCTTGCTCTACCTTACGGGACAAGCCGTGCAACGCACCAGTGGGAAGAGCAAGCTACATCTTTTGTCGTCATCGCCTTACCGCAACAAAATGACAAAATTGATGCGCTACAACATGCCGTGTCTGCCACCTTCCCCGGCACAGAGGTAACGCGTCTTTCGGACCAAGAGGTTGCACAAACACTTGCTCATTGGTCCACACCATGGCCGGGCCCGCTCCCTACCCTCATCACCCTCCATTATCGGGGGGACATCGCCACGCTCACCACACTAGCGCAGCGTTATAAGCCTGATGCGATGGTCATCCCACCACCACATCAACTTGAGAAGCTCGCGCCATTTTTAGCAAATATCCGCCAAGCAGCTTGCCATATTGCGCTCGCTATGGGCGGTGCTATTGCCCTTATCGCCCCAGCCTTATTGTACCTCATGGCACGCACGACCGCCTTCGCTAATGCTCAACAACGCCTCTTGCTGCTCTCATTAGGCGGTAACCCCACCACGCTGCATCATATATTTGCGCGGCGTCTTGCCCTCATCTCCGGTCTTGGGAGCCTCATAGGCATAGCCCTGCTCCTGCCGACCTTCATAGCCCTCACTAGGGCATTACGCCCTCTCCTGCGTCTGCCCCCCCTTACAGACCCACTCCATTTTACAACCCTGCTTCCCCCTATATTATGGGGAAGTCTAGCCCTTTTGCCGGTCCTTATAATGTGCCTTAGCGGGGGCCTCGTTTACCTGCTTTGCCGCATGCAGGACCGCACAACATCATGAAGCAAGCCCTCGCCATAATAGGGCGCGGCTGTTTTGCCGTGGCCACTATCGTAAGCTGGGTGTTGATTGGCGGGTTTGTCTATTTTTGTGCCGATGCACTCCGCCCCCCGCCGGACCTCCAAAACATCCCTGCGGATTGTGACGGGATTGTCGCCCTTACGGGAGGAAAGAACCGTATTGAAGCCGGGATTGCGCTGCTTAAACAACAACCACAACGCTTACTGCTTATCTCAGGCGTCTCACCGCATACGGAGCTAGGCCATATCCTCTCTGCCACAGGGACAGGACCACTCCCACCTACTTTAGCCCAGCATATCAGCTTAGGCCACCAAGCGGTAACCACCATTGGCAATGCGTGGGAGACAGCGCAATGGGCTACGCAAAAGCATCTCCATCATCTCATCATCGTCACAGCGGGCTATCATATGCGCCGCTCTTTGTTGGAGTTCCACGATATTGCCCCACAATTACGCTTAACCCCTTACTGGGTGCAGCCCCCTGCGATGAGTCCGCCATTGCATTTCCATACGGTTCTCCTCATGATGAACCAATATAGCAAATTAATTGGGGCGTTGCTCCGCGTTATAATTTTACGCCAAACAGACTACGCCCAAGAAGGATTCCGCCCGCCCCCACCTTCATAATCTGCTCCTTACGTGATGAGGGATGCATATTTCCCTTGCTCTAAAGGGAGATTCTACGTCATGAACAAGAATCATGATGAGTTTCTTACGCGGCTTTTTGTTTAATCTCTATTTGTTGGTCCTCACCCTCCTTATGGGGGTTGTGGCCTTCCCTATCCGCCTGCTCAACCGGCGCGATGCGGCCCTTGCTTACGCAAAACTATGGTCGCGTGCCGTCCTATGGGGGTTAGAACGGCTTTGCTCCATCCGCATTGTCATTACGGGGCAAGAGAATCTGCCTGATGGCCCGGCTTTGATTGCCTCCCAGCATCAATCCTTCTTTGATGGATTTGTGTGGATGAATCTCGTCCCCTTACCTGCTTATGTCATCAAAAAAGAACTCACCTCCATCCCCCTTGTTGGCCCTATGCTTGTGTTGAGCGGGATGATCCCCGTTAATCGCGCAGGTGGCTCCAAAGCTCTGCGTGGGATGATGGAGACTGTTGCCAAAGCCCAAACAGCAGGGCGGCAGATTATCATCTTCCCCCAGGGTACGCGCACCCAACCCGGCCAGACAGCTCCCCTCCAAAATGGTGTGGTCGCTCTTGCCCGCCAAGCAACAGCTCCTATCATCCCTGTTGTTACAAATTCGGGCCTATTTTGGCCTCGCTCCCCATGGCGGAAATATCCCGGCACGTTGAAGGTCATCATCGGCCCGCCTCTTTCCCCCACAATGGCAGGGCGCGCTTTAATACCAGCTATAACAGACGCATGGACGCACCTTTCCCAAGAGCATAACCTTCCCCTAAGCCCTGTGGAAAACTCTGTGGATGTGAAAAGCTCCCCTTCATAATCAGCGTCATAGATGAAATAATGCCCCTTGCCAAAATAAAAGGGGCATCCTTACATAACATCATGAAATATAAACTTTTTTGTCAGATTCATGCCTCTCTTTCTCCTTTTCCACAGCAATCCACAACCAATAGATTGCTGTATAACCCCTGACAAAGAGGCTGGGGACAAATGAACACCCCACCTTATCTTCATCGCTATTTCAAGAAGCTCTACCCGATACGGCCTTCTTGGCGAGCGGTGCGTTTGCTCTGCTATGGTTTCATCGCGCTTCTACTATGCACTTGGGGGTTATATCACCGTACACAGACCATCCTCTCCCGCCAGCTTGACCAACTTGCTGTGCAATCCCTGCCCTCGGATGGACCAGACCCTACGCTAAACATACGCCTCTCCCGCGCTAAGGGCTGGCCTTTTGGCGCGTGGCGGGAGCTCTCTGGCGTTTCCTTCCATACTCATCTGAATGGGGCGGATGTTGTAGGGGCGACCCCGACCCTCATCCTCGGAGGCAATTGGCTAGACTGGGCGCGGACCATCACCACGCAAACCAAACTCCCCCTCCGTATGCCACAAAGCACCATTCTACGCCTCGTGCGTAATGGGGAAAGCTTGACATTACGGCTTAACAAAACGCGCCTGCTCATCAGCAAAAGCATGATGCCCTGCCCTGCTTTAACGGCGCGCTGCCACAACCACACAATGCCCCTCTACCACGCTTATTTTCATATAGCGCAATTAGAGATCGCCGCCTCGCATCTTCCTTATACCGTAACCCTATCGCGCCCTACAGGCAGTATTCGCTTCGCCCCGCAATCCCTCGTAAGGCCAGACCCTGCTTTACAAGATAGAGCCCTGCTCTCCGCCTCTATCACAGCAGAGCGTTTATCCTACCCCGATACTATGCTCAAAGAGTTCGACATCACGCATTTACGCACTCTGTTTGCCCTTTTACCCAACCTATATTCTGCTGCGTCACACACACCCTCCCAAACAGCCCAACCCAATTTACTCCTCCGCTTACGCTTACATGAACTCAGCGCGACATTCCGCCCCCTCGCTGCTAGTGAACAAAACACCCCACCCCCGCATCTCTCCCTTGGGGGGACACTCTATGTTCCTTCATTCTCTGGGGTCATATCTGTCAGCCTAACAAATTGGCAAAGCCCGCTACATCTGCTCATACAAAGCCAATGGTTCCAACAAAATGTGCCGATGAGCTTACGCTCTCTATGCCACGAGCTGATGACAAACCCACGGATGGAAACCTTAGCCACCCGCCCGCTTACTGTGAGTATCCCGCTCGACCATGGCGTACCCCCTGGTTTATCATCCTCCTCTACGAGGCTACATTCCCTCGCAGAGCATTTACGCAAATTAGACCCGACCCCTTGATGACATACCAAACCCTCTGCCCGACTGACCTCATCACTGTTTTAATGACCCTCGGCCATGAAGCCCCTCATGTCGCATTATTACGGCATGACCAAAACACCCCCACTTTTGAAGAAAGCCATCACTCCCTCCAACAAAGCCTATGCCATTGGGCAGAAACCTTAACACACTGCCCGATTGGCTATATGGAGCAGCTTTATACCTTCAGCTCCTTTCCCATGCAGGGGGCGATACCGCATATTCACATTACTTATCTCGCCCTCAGCCCCAGCCATCCCCACGCCTGCCACGGCTCCCTCTATCAACATTTCCCGTGGGAGGACCGCCGGAGTGAAACGGGCAATGCTCAACTTGCGCAATTCATCACCGCTATTGAGCAATGGGCCACACACCACCCAGACCGCCAAAGCCGCATCGCCCCCGCCTTTGGGCTATATGACCTGCCCTGGGATGATACACGCGTCCTAGAACGCTACGAACTGCTGTGGGAATCCGGCCTTGTGCCACGCACACTCCCTACAGCACACACCACACCACACGGGGATGACCGCCGCCTCCTCGCTACGGCTCTTTCCCGCTTGCGCGCCCGCATCCGCTATAGCCCTGCAGTGTTTGAGCTCCTCCCTAAGGCCTTCACACTCTTACAACTCCAACAAGCGATAGAAACACTCTCTGGCCGGTTTATGCATAAGCCAAACTTCCGCCGCCTTGTGCTGCATCAAAACCTCGTGGAAGAAACCGGAGCTTATGAGCGTTTTACTGCCGGACGACCTGCCAAGCTCTACCAGTTTCGCCCTGCGGCAATGGCCTCTTGTTACCTGGGGTCGGCCTTCCTCCCCATAGAGGCAGCGCATTAATCACACCATAAAATCCTATAAAACACTTGCAAGGAAGCTATTGCGCCCCCTATTATGCTCATAGTGAGTATAAATCATATAAGGACCTCTCCATGATGCAGGCCGTTGCTACGTCTCCCTCTCGTGCGGCGTTATACAGCCCTGTGGCCTCTCTTATGGCGCGGCAGGACTGGGAACGGCTCTTTGCCGAGGATATTGAGGCGATCTTAGAGCTCAAACGCAAACATAATGCGGTCATTCTCGCTCATAATTATCAAACGCCGGAAATCTTTCACTGCGTGTCCGATATTCGTGGGGATAGCTTAGCCCTTGCTCGTGAAGCCCAAAATCTGGAGCAAGATGTCATCATCATGGCTGGTGTTCACTTCATGGCTGAGACGGTCAAGCTGTTGAACCCTACAAAAACCGTCCTCATCCCCGATGCTTTGGCGGGGTGCTCCTTAGCTGAAGGCATCACAGCAGAAAATGTCCGCACCTTGCGGGAACGTCACCCCGGTGTGCCCGTTGTAACCTATGTAAATAGCTCCGCCGCAGTAAAGGCTGAGACGGATGTTTGCTGTACCTCTGGCAATGCGCGGCGTGTTGTGGAGAGCCTCGGCGTGCCAGAAGTCATCATGATTCCCGATGAGTTCCTCGCACGGAACATCGAGCGGGAGACGGGCATTAAGATGCATACATGGTCCGCCCGTTGTGAGGTGCATGAGCGTTTCACCCCGCAGGAAATCCGCCAATATCGGCGTATGCATGGCCCGCTCCATATCATCGCCCATCCAGAATGTTCCCCCGATGTTGTGGCTGAGGCCGATCATGCAGGCTCCACTGCCAGCATGATGGACTATATCGCCCAACATAAGCCCGAAAAGGTCATGCTCATCACCGAATGTTCGATGAGCGATAATCTCGCTGCGATGCACCCACAAACCAACTTCATCCGCCCCTGTAATCTTTGCCCGCATATGAAGCGCATCACGCTCAAAAATATTCGTCAGGCCCTAGAGACCATGAGCACAGAAGTCACCATCCCAGCCAACCTCCAAGCCCCGGCGCGCCGTTCAGTCGAGCGCATGTTGGCCATTAAGTGAGGGCACGTCCCATGCAGGGAGATAGCCTCTCCCGCTATGCTGGCTGGCCCATCATCATCGGGGCCGGTCTGGCGGGGCTTATGGCCGCGTTGGAGCTTGAGGAGCCATGCCTCATCCTCGCCCCCAGCTTCACAGGGGAAGGCACAGCCAGCACCCTTGCCCAAGGAGGCATGGCCGCCGCTATTGGCCCAGAGGATAGCCCCGCCCTCCATGCCGCAGATACACTCAAAGCCGGGGCAGGCTTATGTGACCCCGCCATGGTCCAGCGCATCACCGAGGCCGGGCCGCACGCTGTTGAAACGCTGCTCCGCCTTGATGTCCCCCTCGCACGTGATGAGGCAGGTCAACTCGCCCTGCATTTAGAGGCCGCCCATAGCCGTAAGCGAATTGTCTTTGCCGGGGGCGACCGTAGCGGGCACGTGATGTTGCATCACACACTCCAAGCCGCCCGCAAAAAAGAGACCATCCATTGGCTTGAAGGCACGCTAGAAGGGTTTTACGCACCTGATGGCAGCCTCCAAGGGGTATGGAGTTCCGCCGGGTTTATCCCAACAGGCCGGTGTATTTTAGCCAGCGGTGGTTGCGGCGGGTTGTATCAACATACCACCAGCCCATTAGCAAATCGTGGCATTACACTCGCTCTTGCCGCTCAGGCAGGGGCCACATTACGGGATATGGAGTTTACGCAATTCCACCCCACCGCTCTTATCGCAGCAGAACCCACGCACCGCCTCGCCCTCATTAGCGAAGCCGCACGCGGGGCGGGAGCCGTACTGCGTTTGGAAGATGGTTCCCGCTTTACAGAAGAACTCGCCCCGCGCGATGTTGTTAGCCGTGCTATCGCTGCACAGCTCCAGCAAGGCCACCGCGTGTTTTTGGATGGCCGCACCCTACCGGGCGGGGCCTTTAGTGCGCACTTCCCCGCTATTACGCAGGCATGTCACGCCGCAGGATACGACCCTGATAACCAAATGCTGCCTGTTCAACCGGCCATGCATTATCACATGGGCGGGCTAAAGGTGGATCATAAAGGCCGGACCACGCTTCCCGGCCTCTGGGCCTGTGGGGAAGTGGCCTGCACGGGGCTACATGGGGCCAATAGGCTTGCCAGCAATTCATTGCTCGAGGCTCTCTTATGCGGGCAATGGGCAGGGCAGGATGTCAATGCGTGTGTAGCGGATGCGTCCCCTACCATCGTGGCCGCACCACCCTGCCCTACCGCCTCAACGGATTGGCCTTTGCGGGTGGAGATGCAGCATCATCTTGGTATCCTCCGCACCCGTACAGGGATAGAGCAACTCTTAGAGCGGACCCTCCCTCTTGCACGGCATAATCTATGTGCCCTTACAGCCTCTTTCATCGCGTGGGGGGCTTTGCACCGCCTAGAGCAACGCGGCGCGCATTGGCGTGATGATGCCCCCGGCCTCCAACCTGCCCGCCATTATGACTGGCACTTACACGACCTCCCCTTATAAAACGGATTTCCTCATGGCTCTTGAAACTCTCTTTCTACCCGACCTCCTTTGGGAACCTGTCATTACCACCGCCCTACGGGAGGATTTCGGCACGGGGGGCGATGTAACGACCCAATCACTCCTTGCCGGACAACCATCCTTACGGGCCAGCTTTGTTGCTCGGCAAGCAGGACGATTAGCCGGTCTCCCCGGTGCCCGCTTGGCCTTCTCCTTGCTAGATAAGGACACACGCTTCACCCCGCTCAAGCAAGACGGTGACCACATTGCAAAAGGCGATGTCCTTGCCGAGGTAGAAGGCCCTGCTAGTGCCGTGCTAGGGGGTGAGCGCGTCGCCCTTAACCTCCTCTCTCACCTTAGTGGCATTGCAACCATGACAGGGCAGATTGTCGAAGCCGTTGAGGGTACAGGCGTGCGGGTATGCTGCACACGCAAAACACTCCCCGGCTTACGCGCTTTGCAAAAATATGCCGTCCGCGCTGGTGGGGGGAGCAATCACCGCCATAGGCTTGATGATGCGATTATGCTCAAAGATAATCACCTTGCCCTTTTTGGCAGCACCATTCCCGCAGCCCTAAAAGCAGCACGCCAACGGGCTGGGCATCTCATGAAGATTGAATTAGAGGTCGACTCCCTCGCTCAACTGGCCGAGGCCCTTGCATGCCCTTATGGGCCGGATGCGTATTTGCTGGATAATATGACACCGGACATGCTGCGCGAGGCTGTGCGTATGGTCCAAGGCCGCGCTATTACCGAGGCTTCCGGCGGGATTACACCAGCTACAGCCCGTAGCATGGCAGAAAGCGGGGTGGATTGTCTCTCCCTCGGCTGGTTGACCCATAGCGTCACCGCCCTTGATATTGGGCTCGACATCACCACCGCCTAACCCCTTTTGTTAGAATTGGTCCTTCTGCTGTCGTAACTGCGCTAAGGCCTCTACCGATGGAGCGGTAAGGAAAGGGTTTGTCTGCCGCTCTACCCCTAACGTTACTGGGACAGATGGCCGCCCAGCCTCGCGCAGACGGGCAACCTCCGCCACACGCGCCTGAAAGGCAGGGCTATCCTGCCCAAGAGAGGCGATGAACTTTAAATTACCCTGCGTATATTCATGACCGGGGCATAGCATGGTCTCATCAGGGAGGGCATCAAACTGCCGAAAGCTTTTAAAAAGCTGCTCGGCTGTGCCCTCAAAGAGGCGACCACTCCCCCCGCTAAAGAGCGTATCCCCACTAAAAAGGGCAGGACGCTCCCCTTCTAGCTCATAACAAAGATGATCCAGCGTATGCCCCGGCGTTGCAAAAACATGGAAGCTCAGCCCCGCTAATGAGAGCTTCTCCCCACCCTTTAAGGGATGATCAATCTCGGCAATATCAGCGGGACCATAAATGGGCGCATGATAACGCTCCCGCAATACCGCCACCCCACCGATATGATCATTATGATGATGCGTTAATAAAATGGCAGCGGGAGGCTGCTCTCCCAACAAGGTCATCACAGGGGCTGCCTCGCCGGGGTCAATCACCACCCAAGGCATGATCGCACTCTGACGCACACACCACACATAATTATCTTTAAACGCGCAAAGCGGCTTAATCTCTACCGTCATAAGGCCCTTACCTCTCCAAAACCATCAGCCCTTAAAATGGATGTCGCCTCCCTAGGTGGCAACACCCGCTCCACCATTGTTTTATGCAGCGTACCTCATAGAAAGACTTGACCCACCCGATAGGTGACGTATGAGTAATGATATGTCACTTATCAAATCATTCAAACTCGTTCTTGCGCCGCCCCACCGTGCGGCTACTCCATTCCTGACAGCGGGCCTGCTGACAGCCATTCTCGGGCGGCTGACACCGTGGCGTCTCACCCGCGCGGTAGGCACGGTCGGATTCGCCTTTACGGGATTCTGCCTCTATTTCTTCCGCAACCCACGCCGAACATCCCCACAGGGGGATAATCTCGTCCTCTCTAGTGCTGATGGTCGCGTAACGGGCGTTTCTCTTGTTGCGCCTCCAGCTGCTTTGGAGATGGGCAATACCCCCGTATGGCGGGTTTCTACCTTCCTCTCTGTCTTAGATGTCCATGTAAATCGTATGCCCGTTAGCGGGACTGTCTCTAAAATTGCCTATCATGCAGGCCGGTTCCTCAATGCCAGCTTAGATAAAGCCTCCGAGCATAATGAGCGGAACGAGCTGCGTATTACACTTGATGATGGCCGTCAGCTTGCCGTTGTCCAAATTGCTGGCCTCATCGCACGGCGTATCCTCTGTGATGTGCAAGAAGGTGAACGTGTAAAAGCGGGCGAGCTTTTCGGTCTCATCCGCTTTGGCTCCCGCACGGATATCTACCTTCCCCCCGGCATCACCCCTGAAGTCTTGGAAGGACAGACGATGATTGGTGGTGAAACCATCATCGCACGGCTCTGAGCCATCGCCATGCAAAAACCTACATCTGGTAAAGTCATGGTCCGCCGTTACCGGCGCAAACGCCGCCGTGTTCATGGCCGTTCCTTCAATCGCCTAGTGCCGAACATCCTTACCATGCTCGGCCTCTGCGCGGGGCTAAGCGCGATTAAATTCTCCATGACGGGGCACTTCACCCACGCAGCAGCGGCTTTGCTCATCGCCGCTTGTATGGATGGGCTAGATGGCCGCATTGCCCGCCTCTTAAAAGGAACATCCCGTTTTGGGGCGGAGTTTGATAGCCTTTCGGACTTTGTGTGTTTTGGTGTCGTCCCGCCCTTTATCCTCATGCTATGGGCCTTACCTGCGACAGAGCGGCTCTCCTTCATCCCTTTCATTTTATTCACCGTGTGCATGGCCTTACGCCTTGCACGGTTTAATTCTGCTTTGGATGATGATACCGCGCCGGAATATGCCGCTAACTTCTTCTCCGGTGTGCCGGCTCCTGCCGGGGCGGGGCTTGCACTTTTCCCCGTCTTTTTAGGGTTAGAAGCCCATCGCAATCACTTAGAGGGGGTTGCTCGTTTTGCTCACTCCCCGTGGTTGGCCGCTACCTGCTTGATTGTAACGGCGTTCCTCCTTGTCTCGACCTTGCCTATTTGGTCGTTTAAGAACTTTAAGGTCCCCTCCCGCTATATTCTACCTATGCTGGTCGGCACGGGTGCTTATGCGGCTATTCTGATTGCAGAGCCTTGGGGGGCCTTAGCCGCTGCGGGCATAATTTACCTTATTATGATCCCTCTCTCACGCCGTTCTTATTGGCGGCTACGCCGCGAGGCAGAGGATTCTTGGGAGACTGTAGAGGATGACCCGCCCTCTGCTAATTCCACCAAGGCGTGAAGAATAGCCTCTGGTGAAGGCGGGCAACCGGGGATAGTGCTATATACACGGCTAAGGGCAGCAATCCCACCTAGCGTTGTGTAGTTACTTCCCCACAGCCCGCCATTATAAGCGCAATCCCCTATAGCAATCAGGCTGCGCCCGGGGGGCATAGCCTCCCATACGCTAGCTAATCCCCCCGCGCTAGAGCGCGTCACTGCCCCTGTTACGAGCAACCAATCAGCATCTTGAGGATGTTGTACGCGCTCAAAGCCACTCCCCTCCAGCGGATAAGCACTCCCCCCCAGAGTGATCAGCTCCATCGCGCAGCCTTCACAACTGCCTGTCTCTAACGTAAAAAGACGAATATCTCGTCCGCCACGCCGCTTAGAGTGGGGCCGCCATTTTTGTACATCCAGAAAAGCAAGGAGCATTGTCAATGGTGCTGGTTGCATGATCTAGTCGTACTCCTTCAAAACAGCGTATAAGATTATCCTATACACCGAAAGGCCATCTCTCCCAAAAGGAACTCTCTAGCCTTATGAACCCCTCATCTCGCCGCCATATTTTGCTTATCGCCAACCCTATTGCTGGCCATTACACAAAAGAGCGACTCACACATTTTGTCGAGCAGTTGGAGCAAACAGGCTGTGATGTACAGGTGGAACTCACCCGTGCCCAAGGCCATGCGGCGGATATTGTGCGAGCTTATTTAGAACGAGATGAACAAAACGTACCAGATATCATCATCGCTGGTGGCGGCGATGGCACCATTGCTGAAATTGCTCAAGCGATGATGAAGGCCTCTTGCACCCTTGCCCTTTGGCCTATCGGCTCGGCTAATGTCCTAGCACGCGAGCTTAATATCCCCTTTGATGATGCCGAGAATGTAACCCTCCTCGCCCGTGGCACGCGCTGTAGCGTCTGGCCGGGGCAAATAACAACAGCGGACAACACAACCCCGACCCTGTTCCTCCAAATGGCAGGGGTCGGCCTTGATGGATGGATTGTCCAGAATCTTTCACCCGTACTTAAAAAACGCATAGGGCGCACAGCCTATGTTCTTACAGCCTTACAGCTTGCTATCTCCAAACGGCTTCCCCCCTTCAAAACGCGTGTAGATGGCGTCTCTTACCGCACCGTTTTAAGCATTATCTCCAAAGGGCGGCTATATGGGGGGCCTTTTGCGCTTTTTCCTCACAAGCTCCATCGGCAGCCTGCTTTTTCCGTCCTACTGCTCCACCGGCTTAACCCGTTGCTCATCATCTGGCAGCTCATCATGATGCGCCTCAGACGGAAAACATATTCCAACACTGCTTTTACCATCCTCACAGGGGAGAAAATCACCTGCGACCATACCAGCCCTATCCCCGCCCAAAGTGATGGGGACTTCCGCGGCACCACGCCACTCCAAATTACTAGCGCACCAACCCTTTTAAAGATTATCGCTCCCCCCCAACCACGGGAGCCTTCCCTCTCAAAGCGCAATAGCGGCAGGCGATAAACCTAGGGATGCTAACATCATCCCTAGCTGCTCTGGCGATTGCCCCTCCAACACGAGGCCCAAAATAGCCAAAAGTGGCAAAGCCGGGTCGCGTATCTGTATCTTTGTAATACGCCCCGCTTCAAGCTGAAGATGATACCAAACATCCCCGCGCGCGCCCTCTGCGACCCCAAGCCCTTCATCCGTCCGCGGGATGACATTCCCGTCCCGCTCCTGCCCAAAGGACGCCATAATCTGCCCTATAATACGCAACGATTCCTCACATTCTGTCATGCGTTGACGATGGCGCGCCCAAGCATCACCCTCATGCCGTACCGCACCGCCTAAAGCCTGCACACGCATGCCTTCATCCATGAAGCGAAAATCCACATATCGCCCGCTAGCTCGACCAACCGCACCCCCTAAAGCGTAATCCCACGCCAAAGCTGTCGGAATAATAGCAATATTTTTCAGCCTATTATTAAACAGTCCCATAAGCTGTTTTATCTGTATAAGACGTGGCCGCAACATTGATGATAAAGCCTGCATGAAAGGCAAAATCTCTCCCCCCTCACTCTGCCCTTCTAGTGTGATGCTATTGGTCAAACGCCGAGAGAAGCCATAATCCGCGCATAGAGCCGCTAGAGCTTCCCGCGCATGCTCACATATGCTTCCAAGCAAACCCGCACCCACGTGTTGCGCTGTTTGGCTGAGGTCAAAAAGATGCACCCCGATGCGCTCTACCTCCAATAGAAGGAGCCGCCTATCCCGCTCATATGGGTTAGGGCGGCGGCCTTCAGCTTGCTCTATGGCCCGTATAAATGCCAAAGGATGCGCTACAAATCCGCTCGCTGTGATGCGGCTTATCAGCGGCAATGCCTCTTGGGGGGACAACCCCATCAAACGGGAAAGCACACCGCGATGCCCAGCGGCAATCTGCACCTCTATTTGCTGCATCGCACCTTCAGAGAGGGCATAATCAATCCCCAGCAAACCCGGCACTTGCGTCTGTGATGGCTCCATCCGGCAGGCAGGCAACGGCTGCCCCATACCATCAGCTACAGGCAACGGATGAGCCGCTAATGGTGTTATTAGGGACCAACTCCCATCATCAAGCGCAGGACTATCATCCCGAGCGGACCATGCTTCTACCCCCCATAAATCCCGCGCCATGCGCTCGCCCCATTGTGCTGCGGGAAAATAAGGCGACACAGCTTGATAATGTCCCTGCTCTATAGCCGTACTCACCAGCAAAGGTTGCTCCCCCGCACATAGGAACAAAGCTGTTGCCCAAGACTCATCGGCCCAAAAGGCCAATAAAGCCACTCTGCGCTCATTTTGTTGGAGGAAATGCAGCCAACCTGCCGAGGATACACGATAATGGAACAGCCCTACCCGTTCCCCTCCCTCTAAAATAGGGTCCTCCATCATCGTCCAACCCCTCTCACCATTTGAATGGCTGGCTCTGGCATAAGCCCCATAGCGAACAGAGCAATCCCCAACAATGTTAAGGCCCCTAACAGCACCAATAACAGCCTTATAAGGGTATCATGCCATCGCCACACCGCTAAGAATGTTTGCGGCAAGCTCTCCAGCTCCAACCCGCGCAGCCCCATACAAAGGCAGATAAACAGCCCCACGCAAGCTGCCCTCCCTAATGATGCCGCTAGCACAATAGACACCATCATAAGGAGAGGGAGCATCATCTGCATGGGTAAAACCGTTAACCCTCCGGGGGGTAGTCTGGTATAACCCGCCTCGCCTCTTATAACCGCCTCCCTCTCGCACACCACACGCAACGATGCGGCGAGTAAAACTGCGCTATAGAGCCATAAAAGCACCAGCCTTTGCCCCGTCCCCGCCGCAAGTACAGCAAAGCCAAGCACCCATGTTAATGACGGTACGCGCCCTTGCTTTCCTAAAACCACACTCCCGAGGGCTAAAAGCCCAGCAAGTACCATCAAAGACCGTGCCAGTGGGGTCACCATCACCAAAGGCAGCAAAAAAAGCGGGACAAATCGCAACCCGACATCCAACAATGCTAACTCTGCCCGGCTAGAAGCCCTATGGCCCAAGCCTGCCATCATGCACAACCCGGTTAAAGCGAACACCTGCCCGACCTGCAAAGCCGTGTCCGCCGTGGCAAAAACGCTCCCCCCGCGCATAACCATCAGCCCCACACTGGCAAGCACCACACCACTTAGCCGTAAGCGCACCACCTCCCATGCAGGCATAGCGCGCCGCGTGGCACGCCCATCCCACCATGCAAGTAAGACCGTCCCGGCAGCATCAAAAAACAGCGCAGCTAAAGGCGGGCGCAATAATAACGCCATAAAAATACAACCCGTCACCAAGAGGGGGACATACTGCTCCATCCCCGCACGAAAAGACGCGCTATGTTGATCATTTAGAGAGTGCGCCTCGCCCTTACGCCCAGCCAAAATAATGACAGCTATGCAGGCTTCCAGCCCCAAACAAACCGCTTGCCCCCAGCTTATATGGGAGGAGCACCCTAGCAAAGCTAGCGTACTCAACCCCGCGCCAAGCCACGCCATGGCCCCAGCTTCCTCTGGTCGTTTTGCGGCCCAAAGCACCCACACCACCAGAAAAGGCCAACAAAATAACCCTAATAAAATAGGTGAGGCGAATAAGCCCGGCGCAAAGGCCGCAGCGGCGAAGGCCATTAATCATCCCCCACACGCCACCACGCTAAACGCGGCAGCAGGACCAGAGCCAAAAACACCAATACACCCCACAGGGCTAACCCCGTTACAAATACGCCCCAAGACGACAAAAGACTCGCCATAACCAACAGCCCATCCACCGCCATAGCAAGCCCGCAAAATTGGGACAGAGCTTCTCCACATACCGCTGCACATAACCCCGCTAGGACCAGCCCGATGCCAAATGTGGGGACCAAACCCAATCCTGCTCCAAAAAAAGCCAATACAAATTGCAATAATAGCGTCAGCACCACAGGCAAAATCTCACGCCCACCGTTAGAAACACGCCGCTGCCCAACAGTAAAATGCCATATCACGCCCCATAGCAATAGGTTCGCGACAGGTAAAACTATAACAGCTAACCCAGCGATCCATCCCGTCCCTGATGTTCCAGCAATCGCCGCACATACAACGCCATAAAGCGGCAACCAGCGACCATCCCGCCCTAGCGACATCAATAACAAGACCAAAGCGCATGCAAATCCCGCCATCATACGGCAAATCGTCCCGCCAAAGCCATTAAGCCTGCTAGGCCAAGTAATAACGCAACAAAATGACGGTATCGGCTCAGCCCCGTAGCCCGCCCTATGATGATAAGGGCTGCCCCGCCCATAAACCGCCCAATGAAACCGGCCACACTTCCCAGCCCTTCTAGCCCGAATAGCACCGGTAAAAGACTATCCCCCACAAGCAGCACCCACCCTAGACGATAAAGCTCTAAAATCCTCTGTTTTTGGTCACGCTCTGCACGGCTAGGCGGCCAAGCCTGCTCTATCATCTCAGCAACCAGAACCTCACGGCGCGGCACAGGGGTGAGGAACGCCAATGCCACAGCACAGCATAAAGCTGTCCCTGCCAAACTAGAGCCAGGGGCGGCAATAAGGAGATGATGCACCCCCAAAAAACCCGTCACGCCCGGTGCAGCAAGGACGAGGAAAGATTCCATCAAGCACAGAACAAACCAACACCGCACCACTTGCCCAAAATAAGAAGGCGCAGCCCATAAAGCCCCCGTTAAAATAAGGCTCCCCACCAAAAGCGGGTCTGCAAGCCATGCCCCTACCAGCCCTAAGCAGGAGGGCATTATAAAAGACATCCCCGCCAAAATAAGAAGGGCTAACAGGGCAAGCGTCAGCATCAACCCGCTTTCTACATCAATACCGTGCCGTAAAATCTCCCGCCCAAAATGCCCGAAACGCCGATAACGACTACCCAATGGGGCTACTGCGCGCCCTACCAAAAAGGCTGGAACATCCTCCATCACCCAAACCATAAGTGGCACTACTGCAAGCAATGCTACACTTTGGCACACAAGCTCTAACCCTAGGCGCACGCCATCTATAAAGTATGGCATAATAGCGTTCTTCACTGGGCAAGCCCCAACATAACCAAAACGCCACCCAAAAAGACCAGCCAAAAGACAGCACTAGAATCCCGCAACGGGAGAGATGATAAAAGTGCGCGGCCAGATGATTGCACCACGCCTATATGCTGCTGCCCTCGCACGACCAAGCGTTTTATAGGCCATAAACGCAGCGGGGGAGCCTGCATACCTACCGCTAATACGTCCATCCTAATACGCGACTGCCACGTCTTAACATGCCCGCGTGAGAGGCCCCGCCACACCACAAATAATGCCAGCCAGAAAAGAGGGAGGGCTATCATGCTCCCATCCCCACCGGGGAGGCGATAAAACCACGCCCCTCTATGACCTGCTGCACCGGGCATCCATTGCGTCACAAACCCACATAGGGATGGTAAAAGAGCCGCTATGATAAGGCCTATCCCCCATTCCACCCGCTTACATGGTTGAATAGAGGCAGCCTCACGGAGGCTAACCATACCATCCCCTAATGATAAGCCCATCACCATAATGGCTAGAATACACCCTATCACTGCCCAGCCTTCGGTTCCTCCGCTCAAACCCAATGCGGTATGCAACCCCATCCACCCAACAACAAAGCCCGGCAAGGGTGGAGCGGGGATGCTCAAACACACAGCAAATGGCCAAATAGCCGCGATAGTTTGGCAAGTTACATCCAACAGCAAGGCGCAAAATGCTGTTTCTACCCCTATTGATAGGCCTTGCTGGCGGGAGATTTCCATAAGACCTAAAAGCATTAACGGCCGCAGCAAACGGCAAGAGCGTAACAAAACCTCCCAATCGCGCCCTAATTCTACTAAAAGGCCTATCGCTACGAGGGCAACACTCCCACCCAGCCATAATAATGGATGAGCTGATGCGCCCCCATGACCCAACCCTATAAGCAGCACTATCGCTACAACCTGCCCTACCCGGCTCATCTGCGCTTGGCCTGCCGCCCAAAGGCACAAGGCCATCAACCCCAGTCCGCCTAGCCCGGTTGGAGAGAGACCATACCCTAATAACGCAGGTACCCCCCATATAGGGCGAAAAGCCGCCCCGCCGCCAAAAAAGAGCAGGGCTAGAGCCACCAAACACGCCGCAGCCCCCGCATGCCCAACCACCCCCAAAGCGGCAAAGGCCATGAGGAACCCCGCCATATGGCAGCCCCCTTGCCGCCATGTAACAACAGGAACAGACCGCCATAACCCACGGACAAACACGCGCACAGCCCCATCACCACAAAGCAATAGGGCTAATAATGCCAGCAAGCAGAGCAAAAAGGGATCATGAAACGGCATAGACTATTCTACCCCTTCTTCGCCCAACCTTTGGCCTGCTGCTGCCAATAGGTCATGCCGTAACCGGCTTGTTTCAGGCTTTTCCACCGCTGGCGTGCTTGCTGAACCGCTTGCTCATCACGACCATCAAAGAGGTCGAACACACGTTGAAAACCTACCAAATCGCCATCCCACGCCCCGTTGAGCCGAAAGAGGAACGTCCCTTCATTCGGTCGCTCGTCAGACTCTGTAAGCCAGATGGGTTGGCGATGTGCCTGGCCTGTTTTTGCATAACCATGCGGGAGCCACATCAAGGGAGGGACTTTCCACAACACTTCATCCAAGGCCTTAACCTGAGCGGCATCCTCACAGCGCACAACCGCCCGCGCCCCGCTCTCTAAGGTGCGTTCCAACAAAGCAGGTAAGGCTTCCTCCAAAGTGGTGCGGGTAAGGTGGTAGAACCCGACCATCGCACGCTCTGACGGTGCGCTCTCACCCATCCCCTCCGCCTGATGCTCCATAACGCGTCCCTTACCTTATGACGCTGTATCGCTGTAAAGCTGAACAAAGCGGTCCAACAGACGCACCCCAAAGCCGCTCGCCCCCTTAGGGGTTAAGGCTGTTGCTTTTTCAGCCCATGCCGTACCGGCAATATCCAGATGCGCCCAAGGAGTCTCACCGACAAAGCGTTTGAGGAACTCCGCTGCCAAGCTAGAGCTACCCGGCCGGCCACCGATATTCTTCATATCGGCAATGTCGGAATCAATACGCCGGTTATAAGCAGGCCCCATCGGCATACGCCATAAAGCCTCTCCTGTTTCATCCCCTGCTTTCGTTAAAGCCTGAGCAAGCTGGTCATTATTGCTAAATAAGCCGGCAATATCATTCCCCAACGCTACAACGATGGCCCCGGTTAGGGTCGCGAGATTCACCATCAGCGCAGGCTTATAAGTTTGGCGCGTATAAGAGAGGAGGTCTGCTAAAACAAGGCGGCCTTCTGCATCCGTATTCAGCACCTCAATGGTCTGGCCACTATGGCTTTTAACAATATCACCCGGACGTTGCGCCGCACCGGAGAGCATATTCTCCACCAGCCCAACAACCCCAATGGCATTCACTGCGGCCTTACGGCGGGCTAATGCGCTCATCACACCCACAACGGCAGCAGCCCCGCCCATATCCATCTTCATCTCATCCATCCCCGCTGCAGGCTTGATGGAAATACCGCCAGAATCAAATGTCACGCCCTTACCGATAAAAGCCAGCGGTGCCGTCTCTGCTTTAGCGGCCCCCTGATAGCGCATAATCACCGTAAAGGGCGGTTGCTCACTGCCTTGTGCTACACCCAACAAAGCCCCAAAGCCGAGGGCTTCCATCTGTGCGCGGTCCAGCACTTCAATCTCCAAACCAAGGGCGGAGAGCTCCTGAATCCGGTCCTTAAACACGGCCGGCGTTAAACGATTTGCAGGCTCATTAACGAGGTCACGCGTAAGGAACACACTTTCCCCTAAGCCTTCCAGCTCGGCCCAACGTGCCTCAAGCTCCTTTATCGCCCCTGTGGAGGGCACAACGATGTGAAGTACCTTAAGGCTTTGCGGTTTTTGGCTCACTGTTTTGTAACGGTCAAACCGATACCCCCCCAAACGAGCACCTAAAGCAAGCTCCGCAGCAAGAGAGGCTTGCTCTGCCTCGACCAACAAGCTGGCCTTATCCGCTTTAATTTTACTATGGGCTAAAAGACGCAGCGCATTGCCTCCTGCCAACTGCATCGCCTGCGCTGTTGTTTGAGGCTCATCATCACACGGGGCACAACCGATGAGATGGAATTGCGCTATCGAGTCTTCTGGGGCGATGAGGCTAACACTCTCCCCCACCTTCCCCGCAAATGCCCGCAAAGAGGCCGCTCGCGCTAAAGCCCCGCCTAACATCTTATCATAATGCTGAAATAACGCGCCCTTGGTAAACTCTGCCCCATGGCACAATAACAACGCAGAAAGACCGGCTTTATCCTGCCCTTGTCGCTTTGTGGTGAAAGAAATAGTAAACATCATGCCCCTACCTAAATCATTATCTCTCAAAACTGGCCCGCCTGCCCCCTATGAGACTAGGACGAAGACCCTTATTCCCCTCTTATATCAGAGAAGAGGAGAAGTGACGAATGAGCAATAATACGCTACTATCACCCACATGAACGCTTCCTCCGCCCCTGTCCCGCAAGATTATGACCTCTTAAACCTCGCCCTAGAGGTCATTGATGAAGCCGCCGCGATTGTGCGTGATGTCCGCGCGCGTGGGTTTCAGACCGATATAAAAGAGGATTCCTCCCCTGTAACAGAGGCTGATAAAGCCTCCGAGGCGCATATTCTCAAACGGTTGCGGGATGCCTGCCCCACCATCCCCGCTATTGCTGAAGAAGAACATGCCGCAGGCACGCATATCCAGCCGGGCAACAGCTATTGGTTGATAGACCCGCTAGATGGCACGCGCGGATTTGCCGCTGGGGGCCATAATTTTACCATCAATATCGGGTTGATTCGCGACCATCAGCCCGTTCTTGGGGCGGTTGCCCTGCCTGCTCAATATGGGATTTACGGTGGGGGCAGAGGCTTAGGGGCTTTTCAACTTATTGGGGAGCAACGCCACCCCATTAAAACGGCCCCAGTGGGGAAAGAAGGCTTACGCGTTATGGCCTCCTCCCACCATACATCAGAAGACCTATTGCGTAAATGGTCAGATGGCCGTCACATTCATTGCATCACACGGTTAGGCTCTGCGGCAAAAATCATCCATATTGCCGAGGGGAAAGCGGATTTCTATCCCCGGTTTGGCCCTACGATGGAATGGGACACCGCTGCCCCGCACGCGATTTTAGAAGCTGCGGGCGGTCATTTATTGGATGAAACAGGCCAACCCCTCCGTTATGGGAAGAAAGGATGGTTGAACCCACCCTTCTTCTGTACAGGCTATACCCCACATTAATCCCCGCCCTTTCTTACATCTTGGTACCACATATTATGCCTATGCCTCACGCCCCCTCCCACACGACAGAACGGCTCGACCATGATTATGACGGCATCCGCCGTGCTGCCCGCTTGTTACAACAAGGGGGGCTTGTCGCCTTCGGGACGGAGACCGTCTATGGGCTGGGTGGGCTTGCGACCTCCCCTCATACGGTAGAGCGCATCTTCCAAGCCAAGGGCAGGCCAAGCTCTAACCCGCTTATCTGCCATTTTGCCACTGCTGATGCCGCATTTGCAGAGATTGATGAGACAGCCCCTCTTTATGAAATGGCTCGCTCACTCGCCAAAGCCTTCTGGCCCGGCCCGCTAACCCTCATCCTCCCCCGCCATGCAGAAAGCCGCATCTGCCCTGCTGCCACAGCGGGCTTAAAGACTCTGGCCATTCGTGTTCCTAAAGGCCGTGCGGTGGAGGAGCTACTCCAACATGTTGGGCAGCCTATCGCTGCACCCTCTGCCAATCGCTCTGGTAGAGTGAGCCCTTCCCAAGCATCGCATGTTTTGGAAGAGCTGGATGGCCGGATTGATGCTGTTTTGGATACTGGCCCTTGCGCTGTGGGGATAGAAAGCACCGTGCTAGACCTTACCGGCACACAACCCATCCTCCGCCGCCCCGGTGGCATCACCTTAGAAGCTTTAGAGGGCCTTTGTGGCCCAATTAACGTAGCGGACCATATGAGCGCACACAGCCAGCCCAACGCGCCGGGGCAAGCAGCGTCCCATTATGCCCCCTCTTTACCAGTCCGCCTAAATGCAACGCATCTCTCCCCGGGTGAGGCCTTTCTTACCTTTGGCGACTATATAGCCGAGGGAGCCGCCCCAGCTCTTAACGTCAATCTCAGCCTAGAAGGTAATGTGGAAGAAGCCGCTCACCGTCTCTTTGCAGCCTTACGGCAGATAGATCGTTCTGCTGCACGCCATAACCTCACGGCCATCGCTGTAGCTCCCCTGCCGCATGATGGGTTAGGCCGTGCTTTGCAGGATAGGCTTAAACGTGCTGCGGCCCCGCGCCCTGCCTAAAACATGGCCCTACAGCACACTCCACCCCCCCTATTTCGCCATGTTACATCCTTAGCGTTATTGGACCGCTACATCCTCCATCATCTCCTCATGGGGCTTATTGCCCTCACGGGCGGGGCCACAGCTTTAATCTGGCTAACACAATCGCTCCATTTTATCGGTATGGTGGTGCAACATGGGCTTTCCCTACTCGCCTTTTTGCATCTCACCCTCCTAATGGTGCCTTCCTTCATCAGTGTCATTCTCCCCGTCACGACATTTCTTATCACCTTATGGTTCTACCATCGGCTCGCAGGAGACCGGGAACTCACCGTCTTGCAGGCTATGGGCCTCTCCCCCCTCCGCCTCGCCCGGCCGGGACTAATTGGGGCGGGGCTGGCCTGCCTCACCGGGTACGGGCTTAGCCTTTGGGCCGCACCGATCGCTTATCATCACTTCCACCGCTATGAGCTAGAAATCCGCAATCGCGCAGCAGCTTTCTTGCTGGAGGAAGGCGTCTTTACCCCCGTAAGTAAGGGGATGACCGTATATATCCATGAACGCCGCAGCGATGATAGCTTTGACGGCATTATGATTGAGGATGACCGTAACCCCGCTTATCCCGTCACTATTCTCGCTGAAGATGGCCTGACCACACCACAAGGCGACCTTTTACGCTTAGTCCTTCATAATGGGTCTCGCCATACGCTAAACCGCCATACAGGCCAGATCAGCACACTTTATTTCCAGCTCGAAACAGTCGATATTGGGTCTGCTCATCATCAAACCTTTGCCCCTGATGTCGCAGAGCTTCCCCTCTCGGCTCTCTTTTTCCCACAAGGTAATCTCTCCCGCCATAGCCGTAATAAATTGCTCATTGAGGGTTGGACGCGCCTGACAAACCCGCTCGCTTGCCTCTCTTATGCTATGATAGCCCTCCTCTGCGTCTTACAAAGCCGCTTCAGCCGTCATGCGACATTCCTTCGTCCCACGCTCGCTGTCCTCATTGTGATGTTATTGATGATTCTCTCCCTCATCCTAAAACATCTTGCAGAGGGAAATCCTGCTTTTGTGCCTCTTTTATGGGCTGAGGTTCTACTCCCTAGCCTCATGGGCGGGGGAAGCCTCTTATGGGCGAGTATGCGCCATAAAACCCCATCCACCTCCATGGCTAGGTAGGGCATTTTATGGTTCATACTGGCTTTTCCACCACATTAGCCCGTTATGTAGGGCGGGCATTTACCCTCACCACAATACTGACCCTATGCGCCCTCACCGGACTCATTTCCCTCTTTGATTTTATCGACCTCCTCCGCCGCGCCGCGGCCCACCCAGAGGCGGGCATACAACCTGTTCTACACATCGCCGCACTTCACATCCCTTATTACAGCCTCTACATCCTTCCCTTTGCCGTTTTATTGGGCGGGATGATCTGCTTCTCTCGCCTGGCGCGCTCCTCCGAGCTTGTGGTAACCCGTGCCGCTGGCCTCTCCGTATGGCAACTTCTCCTCAGCCCGAGCTTGTGTGCAGCCCTTTTAGGGGCCTTTATGAGTGCTGCTTTGTCGCCCCTATCCTCCGCAAGCTACCGCCATGCTGTCGCATTAGAGGCCCAGTGGCTACAAGGCCCTACCCCCCAGCCACGCACGCTCTTTACCGATTTATGGCTTCGCAGTAGCGATAATATTCCCGGCCTTGGGGGGGATATTATCTTCCATATCGGGACACTCCACCAACAAAATACTGTGTTGATAGCGCAACAGTTGACCATCTTCCGACTAGACCGCGCTATGAATCTTTTAGAACGGATTGAAGCCCCAGAAGGCACTCTCTCCCATGGGTATTGGAACATCCATAACGCGCTTACCCTCTCTAATACGCGCATGCCTCATACACCACATGACCTTACTTTACCGTCTGATTTTACACCAAAAATCCTCAATCGGCGGGCTATCCCTGCCGATACACTCTCACTTTGGGCCCTGCCTCATATCATTAAATTGTTGCATCATTCCGGTTTTTCTACGATACCCTATCAACTCCACTTTCAAGGGCTTTTAGCCCTTCCCATGCTTGCGGTTACTATGGTGCTCGTTGCGGCCGGTTTTTCCATTCGTCCGGCAGGGCGTGGTGGCATTGCGCGGATGCTCGGCATTGGTGTAACAGCAGGCTTTACTTTGTTCGCGGTCTCTAAAATCGCTGAGCAACTGGGAAAATCTGGTGCTTTACCCCCGTTGCCTGCTGCTTGGGCACCAGCAGGTATCGGGTTATGTCTCGCGGCGGCCTTGTTGTTGCATTTGGAGGATGGCTAATGCCACTGTCTGCTGACTTTCCGTTACGCGCTGGGCCATTACAGGCTAAGCCACACCGTGTTGGAAAGCCCTGGTCGCTGCTAAGCCAAGCCCTCGCCGGGAGTGCGCTAGGGGCCTTTTTGCAAATTGTTCCCGCCACAGCCGCTCCTACAACCATCCCCGCGCAGCAGCCCCCACAAGATACACAAAAGACTCCCTCTAACGCGCCAAAACCACCTGCTAATGCTCGCCCTCTCCCCGCAGGTACACCGCCCAACCTATCCTCCAATGGCGGCGTGTCAGACTCTGAGCCTGTTACTTACCTCGCCAACCATGAGAGCTATGATAAAACAGGCCTTCTTGTCTTAGAAGGCAATGTCCGTATTTGGCAGGGTGGCCAAGCTATGCGGGCTGATAAGGTTATTTACGACCGCGCTGCTGGTACAATCACAGCACTTCATCATGTCGCGCTCACCCAACCAGATGGCACAATTGCTTATACAGAGCGGGCCGAGTTCTCCCACGGAATGAAGGATGATGTTAGCACGGCCTCTTATGCCCGTATGAAAAATAATGTCAAAATATCCAGCAGCGGGACGCGGCGTAACAATGGCCGCGTGACAGATTTCTCCAACGCTGTTTATACAGCCTGCCCTGTTTGCGCACAGCATCCCGAGCGAGCACCTTTTTGGTCCATAACGGCGCGTAATGCGACACAAGATAAAGATAATCAAAATCTTGAGTTTAATCATGCGTGGTTACGTATCTTAGGGGTGCCTGTCGCCTATTTCCCCTACTTGCCGATTACTGACCCCAGCTCAAAACGTCATAGTGGGTTTCTTAATTTCTATGCGAAACCCCATGACCATTATCTTGGTACGGTCTTTAGCATCCCTTATTTTTGGGTAATTGATGGCCATCAAGACGCTACTTTTACGCCCCTCGTAGGGACAAAATCCGGACCTCAATTAACAGTTAATTACCGCAATCGCTTCAATAACGGTTATTTAAACCTCACCGGTGCTGTCGCTTACGACTCACTACGTAACCAACCTTTCTATAATGCCTTTGGTGAGCCCAGCTATGGTGGGAAGGAGCATGGTGCCCAAGCCTATATTGCAGGCCGAGGCGAATTTAACCTCTCACCTCATTGGCGCGTTGGGTTTAATGCTAACCGTACAACAGCAGCAAACTATATGCGTGACTATAGTGTGCCGGGATATGGTAGTGATGCGCTCAATACCAATGCCTATTTAGAGGGCTTTGGTGTTGGCTCCTACCTACGCTTAGATACCCAGATTTATCAGGGTCTTAACCAAGGTATTATTAACAATAAGGACCTCCCCTACTCCCTCCCTCGTTTTACATATGACTTCCAAGGTGAGCCAGATGCTTTAGGCGGGCGTCTCACAGTCCATACGACCGATTTTGTCATTCTGCGCGATCGCGGTGCGAATGACCAACGCGGGGAACTTGCCTTCCAATGGGATCGCCCTTGGACCAATAATTGGGGCCAACAATGGGTTTTAACCGCCCGTGTTGATTCTATGGTGTATCATGCCACACGTATGCATGAGCAACCTCTCTATGAGGAATCTGGATCGCATGTAAGTGGGCAAGTCCAACCAACCCTTGCATTAAAGATGAACTGGCCTTTCCTCCGCAGCTTTGCCAAAGGCCATGCCACGCAGATTTTTGAGCCCATCATTCAGCTGATTGCTGCCCCCAACACAGGCAGTGCTCTGCATCGACAACTCCCTAATGAGGATAGCTTCGCTTACGAGTTTACTGATGCGACACTTTTCTCCCTCAATCGTTATATGGGGACGGACAGGCTTGATGGTGGCTTACGCGCCAATGTAGGCCTGCATCAAAATTGGAGCTGGAATGGCCGCTCGGTAGATGTTCTCATTGGGGAAAGCTTCATCCAGCATCCCAACCGTGGGGGGCCGGCTTATATGCGCTATTCCGGCGTTAATCATACATTCTCCGACCCTGTCGGCCGCATTCAGATGACGCCCTCTCGCTTTGTTGATGTCACGGCGCGCGGACGCTTTAACCCTTATAGTAAACATTTTGACTATGGTGAGGGGCTCGTCTCGGCGGGGATACCCATCTTCCGTGTCATGGCAGGCTATGTGTATGAGCCTAGAACCCCTTATTACTATTACTATACCCCTCATACAAACCGCATGGACCAGTCTCGCGTCAACAACCCCTTCCTTGGTAAAGTCAGCGAGCTTACCGGCGGAGTGACTGGGCGGTGGAAAGAATATTCCTTCGCTTATTACACGCGCCGTAGCATTGCCCGTAAGCAATTTGTGGCAAATGGGGGCACAGTTGGGTATTCTAATGAATGTTTCACCCTCAATGTTTACGCCTCACGTCAGAACACCTATATCGGCGGTCGGCGGCCTAACGTAACGGTTGGCTTCAGCGTCACGTTCAATTCTCTTGGTACCTTCGGAAACTAATCTGGTTATGGCTTTTTACTCTCGTCTCTCGCGCATTGCACTATTTTCCCTAACAACATGCACCGCCCTTATGGTCGGAGGGCAGGCAATGGCGAAATCGCATATCCCAGCCGCCACCCCTCATGAACATGGAAAAGCAGCAAATACCCCCGCTACGGAAGACCAGATTATTATCATCGTGAATGGGCAAATCCTCACCCAACGCGATGTTGAAGACCGCGCTCGGCTTTTTGTCATCTCCACCGGTCTGACCCCTAATGCAGAAGTTATGGAGCGTCTACGTGGGCAGCTCATCCAGCAGCTCATTAACGAGCGGCTGAAAATGCAGGAAATCCTCCGCCGACATATCAATGTCGAACCAGAGCAAATTGCCGAAGCCATCCGCACCATCGAGACGCGCAATGGCATGCCAGAAAACGCCCTTCGCAACCGGCTTAAAGCTGATGGCGTATCTCTTACAACCTTAATCGACCAAATCCGCGTCCAAATTGGCTGGATGCAAGTACTGCGTGAGGAGCTCGGGACACGCAGCCGCGTTACACCACTGCAAATCACCCAGCGTGAAGAAGCTCTGCAACGCGAGGCTGGACGTCCGCAATATCTCATCAGCGAGATCTTCGTCCCTGTGAATGACCCTCGCCATGACGCTACAGAGCTGGCCTTTACCCAAACTATCATCAATCAACTGCGTAATGGGGCTCCGTTTGCGATTGTAGCGGCGCAGTTCTCCCAAGACCAATCCGCCCTACAAGGCGGCTCTCGCGGTTGGATGCAGGAAGATAATATCGAGCCAGAAGTCCTCCCTATCGTTCAAAAAATGCCGGAGAATGCTATCTCTAACCCTATTAAAGTACCGGGGGGCTATGAGATTGTGACTGTTCTGGACCGCCGGACGATTGGTAAGCAAATGGGCACAATCCTCAATATGCGGCAGGCCTTCTTCCCCTTCAGCACTCAGCTAGACCCCTCCAACCCCACGGACCAACAAAAACTCGCTTTGCAGAAAGCGATTCATGAATCACAGACCATCAAAACATGCGAGGAGATGGAGGCTCTCAACACCTCATTGGGCAATAGCCGCCCTAGCAATCCGGGTTTACAAGTTGAGGAGCGTCTCGCCCCCCAAATGAAGGCTGTTGTTGATAAAATCGCCACGGGCCATTCATCCCACCCTCTTGTCGCCCCAGATGGCATTGCTTTGCTCATGGTCTGCTCTCGCGAGCAACGCAACCTTGCCCAGCAAACTCCTGGTCAAATTGCGGACCAGTTGATGAATGAGCGTGTTGAGCAAGCCTCCCAGCAGCTCCAACGCGCATTACGCCGGACAGCTATCATCAAAATCCGCCCGGCGGCTAAAACTGTCCTCGCTCCTTGATGGCAGTACCAACCGCGCTCCCTTCCTTACGCGAGAGCATCCGCCATCATGGGTTGGATGCTCTTAAATCGCTAGGGCAACATTTTTTGCTCGACCCGACCCTTTGTATGCGTATTGCGGCTTTGGGGGGTAACCTCGCCAAAACGCATGTTATAGAGGTAGGCCCCGGCCCCGGTGGGCTGACCCGTGCGTTGCTAGACTCCAACGCACAAAGTGTTCATGCTGTAGAGATTGACCGCCGCGCTTGGCCTCTCCTTGAGGAGCTACAGGCCCATTATCCTGAGCAGCTACATATTGTCCGGCAAGATGCCCTAAGGCTAGATGCTACCCAGCTTACCCCCGCACCACGGCAAATTATCGCTAACTTACCCTATAATGTCGCCACACCCCTTTTAGTAAATTGGCTACGCCAAGCCGCGCAATGGTCACGCATGGTCTTGATGTTCCAAAAAGAGGTCGCAGAGCGCATTTGCGCCGCGCCGGGCAGTGCCGCTTATGGGCGGTTAGCCGTACTCGCCCAATGGTGCGCAGAATGTTCCATCGCGCTGACATTGCCGCCGGGGGCCTTCTCCCCTCCGCCAAAGGTTCATTCTGCTGTGGCCCTCATCATCCCCCATGCTGAGCAGCCCGCACCCGCCCTCTTTAAAGCCATGGAGCAAGTAACGGCTGCTGCCTTCGGCCAACGGCGCAAAATGCTACGGGCGGCTCTCAAACCCATCAAAGGGAGCATCTTGCTAGAAGAAGCAGGCATCGACCCAACACGCCGGGCCGAAACCCTCACCATTGCCGAGTTTGACACACTCGCCCGCTGCCATTTACGCCAGCAACAAGGCCCCTCCTAAACCGGAGGGCACGCGCTTAAGCCTCGTCCTTTGCTCGCTGGGCTTGCTCGGCTACAAACATATAATCCCGCGTAAGAGGCACGGCTTCAATATCCCGTGTGATTTGAAGTTGAAAGTTCATATGGCCTTGAATGCGGAAAGCAAGCTCACTGGCGAGCAAATAAAGCTCGAACATCCGCACAAAACGCTCATCATATAAGGCTCGCACCTTGTCCTTATTCGTCTCGAAGCGCACACGCCAATGAGCGAGTGTTTTCGCATAATGCAACCGCCAGACCTCACAATCTGTCAGCCACAAGCCTGTCTGCTCCAACGCGGCAAGCGTCTCGCTTAAAGCGGGAGAATAACCACCGGGGAAGATATATTTCGTAATCCACGGATTGGTCATACCCGGCCCATCCATCCGCCCGATGGAATGAATAACCGCAACACCTTCTGGTCGTAATAACCGCTTGATATGGTTGAAGAAGCTCTCGTACTGCCGTACCCCCACATGCTCGAACATCCCCACGGAGACGATACGATCAAACTGCCTATTCAGCGTCCGATAATCCAGCAGCTCGAAAGAGACCAAGCCCTCTAGCCCTTCCTCTTTCGCCCGTTGCCGCGCTACTTGCAGTTGCTCAACTGAGAGGGTAATGCCCGTTACCTTCACACCGTAATCACGCGCAAGCGTGAGGGCCATCCCACCCCAACCGCAGCCAATATCTAAGACCTCCAGCCCGGCATGATCGAGCTTCAATTTTGCGGCGATATGACGCTTCTTAGCAATTTGTGCGTCATCTAGCGACATATCATCATGCTCAAAATAAGCGCAGGAATATTGCCGGTCTTTATCCAAAAACAGCTCATATAAGCTGCCATTCAAATCATAATGATGCGCCACATTTGTACGAGAGCGTTTTAGCGAATTAAGAGGGCGCAAAACGCGGCTAACATACCGCAATTTACCACTAATATCCTCACTCAATAGCCCGCCACGCTCAATATTCGGCATGAGCGTCCACATCACATCCTCTAGGGAACAACCATCAGGGACAACCGTCCCATTCATATATTCTTCCCCAAAGGCTAGGGCCGGTTTTAAAGCAAGAGCGCGCTCCGCCGCTGATGAGAGGATGCGAATAGCCGACTTACGCCCGGGCTTTTCACCGGGATAATAGCGTTGTGTTCCATCACTGTAAGTGACGGTTAAGCTCCCAAAATAGATGAACCGCTTTAGTAAGGCATCAAGAACCGACTTCATCGCGCTATTCCATCCCAACATGGCTCAAAATAGGTTTATTTTGTAGGGACCTAATGGCCACCTCTAGATGTTAATATTTGCACAATATGGGGAGATAACAAGCCCCCCTTACCATCCCCGCGCACTAAAAAACCCGGCAGAATGAACTCTGCCGGGTTTCTATAAGGTCTCTTAAAAGAGCCGAAAGCCTATTAGCCCTCGTGACCTGTGCCCTCTGCCACTTCACCCTGAGCGGCTTTAGCAGCAGCTTCGGCGGCCTCAGCGGCAGCTTCTTCAGCGGCTTGCTCGGCATGAAGCTCACCAAGGATGTTATCCTCTTCTTCTTCCTGACCGATAACCTCACCGCGTGCCTGACGCTCAGCTTCCTCCTCAGAGCGTGCCACATTAACAGTCACCTGAATGGACACTTCTGGGTGAAGGATAATGCGTGCCTCTACCAGGCCAAGCACCTTAATGGGCTCATCCAACACAACTTGCTGACGGGACACCGTCAAACCAGCTGCTGTAGCAGCGGCTGCAATATCACGCGGGGTAACAGAGCCATAAAGGCTGCCACTATCACCTGCCTGACGGATCAACGTCACGCTCAAGCCGTGCATACGCTCGGAAAGACGCTCGGCCTCCTCACGCTTACGGATGTTCTGAGCTTCCAGCTGAGCGCGCTCTGTCTCAAAACGCGCACGGTTAGCCTCTGTTGCACGCAGAGCCTTACCCTTAGGCAACAGGAAGTTACGCGCATAACCCGGCTTCACATGGACGACATCGCCCATCTGGCCAAGATTTTCCACACGTTGAAGCAGAATCAATGATGTCTGGGACATGTCGCGCTCCTCAGTTTACAACATAGGGGAGCAGAGCGAGGAAGCGGGCGCGCTTAATCGCCTGCGCCAGTTCACGCTGCTTTTTAGCCGACACTGCCGTGATGCGGCTGGGGACAATCTTGCCACGCTCGGAAAGGAAGCGGCTCAGCAAGCGTACATCCTTATAATCGATCTTCGGTGCATTCGCCCCGGAGAACGGGCAGGATTTACGGCGGCGATAGAAAGGACGGCGTGCCCCCACAGCCAAACGGCGTGTCGCAGGGTTAACGGCCTGTGTCGTGTTTGTTTCTGACATGCTCTCTTACTCCGCTTCATCCACGTGATCACGCGCCTCGGAAGACTCGTTCTGACGGCGGCCGCCACGGCCACTCTCATAACGGCCACCGCTGCGGGAACCCCCACGGGCCCCACGCTCACCACCGCGATCATCCTTGCGGGACAGAATCGGAGACGGCGTCTCGTCAATCTCATCCACACGCAGCGTCATCAGGCGGAGAACATCCTCGTTCAGGCCCATTTGACGTGTCAGCTCATTCATCGCCTCGACCGGGGCTTCAATCCCCAGCAGGACGTAATGGCCCTTACGGTTCTTCTTGATACGATAAGCCAGGGTCCGCAGGCCCCAGAACTCGCGCTTGCGGATTGTGCCGCCATGCTCGCCAAGAAGTGTTGAGATGGTCTCGACCAAGGCTTCAACCTGAGCCTGAGAGACATCATTACGTGCAATCAACACGGTCTCATAAAGTGGCATGAAAACTCCCTTCGGATAAGGTCAACCCGGACCAACCCAGTGCTGGCCTGAACACACCACCCCTATAGGGCAATGCCGGGTATAGCCGTTGCGCCGCCATAGCGCACGGCAGGGAAAGCGGCCTTAGACCATAAAAACCGCTTAAAAGCAAGTGACGACTTAATCATCCAAGAAGGAACGTAGCTTACGGCTACGGCTTGGGTGCTTCAACTTACGCAGAGCTTTCGCCTCAATTTGGCGGATACGCTCGCGCGTCACGTTGAACTGCTGGCCGACTTCCTCCAACGTATGGTCGGTGTTCATACCAATACCGAAGCGCATACGCAGCACTCGTTCCTCACGCGGGGTCAAAGATGCCAGAACGCGCGTTGTGGCCTCCCGCAAGTTTGTTTGAATCGCTGCATCTAGCGGGATAACGGCTGTTTTATCCTCAATAAAATCACCGAGATGGCTATCTTCCTCATCCCCAATGGGGGTCTCAAGAGAAATCGGCTCTTTAGCGATCTTGAGGACCTTCCGCACCTTCTCCAGCGGCATGCCAAGCTTCTCGGCTAACTCCTCCGGGGCAGGCTCACGGCCAATCTCATGGAGCATCTGCCGTGATGTCCGCACCAACTTGTTGATCGTCTCAATCATATGGACAGGGATGCGGATGGTCTTGGCTTGGTCAGCAATAGAGCGTGTAATCGCCTGCCGAATCCACCATGTGGCATAGGTGGAGAACTTATAACCACGGCGATATTCAAACTTATCAACCGCCTTCATCAGCCCGATATTGCCTTCCTGAATCAAATCCAAGAACTGCAACCCGCGATTTGTATATTTCTTGGCAATCGAAATCACCAAACGCAGATTAGCCTCAATCATCTCCTTCTTCGCGCGGGTGGAATCACGCTCCCCACGCGAAATGGTCTGATACACAAGGCGGAACTCACCAACAGGCAACCCTGTTTCTTTAGAGAGAGCAGCGACCTCTCCACGCATTTTCTCAAGTGTTGAGAGATGCTTGCCGGTCAGAGTCTTCCATCCCTTACCGGTCAGCTGGCAGATGCTCTCTATCCAATCCGGGGCCAACTCATGATGACGATAATGATTCATAAAATCCTCACGCGGGATTTTACAACTCTCTGCTAAACGCAGCATCCGCCCCTCAACAGTGTTCAGCTTCTGCACATGAGCTTTAAGGGACTGAACTAGCTCCTCAATACGGTTATTATGCAGATGCATCCGCTCCACAAGGGCGACAAGCTCTGTCCGTAGCTTGTTATATTTCTTCTCATCCGTAGCCGAAGCCTCACGCCCCTCCATCAGAGCAGCGAGACGTTGGCTCTGCATCTTGACCAGCTTTTGATATAGCGGCTCAAAAGCCTCAAACATCAACATAATATCTGGGCGCAGCTTCTCCTCTAGCGCAGAGAGAGAGAGGCCGCTGCCCTCACCGCCATTACCCTCGCCTTCGCCATCCTCAGCGTCATCCTCGGAATCATCATCGTCCTCCTCAGAGGCGAGATCCTCCATATCTTCGGGAGATTCGGGGTCGCTTTGGCTGGCCTCAAGGTCAATCACCTCACGCAGAGGCAGCGTTTCATTCTTTAGCTGTTCATACCACCCTAAAATAGATTGGAAGGTCAGCGGGCTGCGGCATAAACCGCCTATCATTTCCCCACGCCCAGCCTCAATGCGCTTGGCAATGGCAATTTCCCCCTCGCGGGAAAGCAGCTCCACAGCTCCCATCTCGCGCAGATACATCCGCACGGGGTCATCGGTACGGCTTGCTGCTACGGCATCAATATTACCGCCCGCATTGTCATCTTCTGCCGAATCTTCAGAGGCAGAGCTGTCGCCTTCCTCGCTATTGCCATCTTCATCCTTATCCGCACTCTCAACGACCTGAATCCCCATCTCGGAGAATGCGGCCATAATGTCCTCAATCTGCTCAGAGGACATCTTATCCTGTGGGAGGACAGCATTAAGTTCATCAAATGTGATGTGCCCGCCAGCGCGCCCTTTAGCAATCAGCTTCTTAACAGCGACAGACTGCACATCAAGCGGAGAGCTATCTTGCTCTGGTGCATTCCGGTCTGATCCAGAGGCTGATTTGATGGCCATGCGTCTCTCCGTCAACTTTACTCGTAAAGCCAGTAATGGGGCAGCATGGAATTGGTTAATCCTGCTCCCCAAGTCAAGGACTGAACACGAGAAACTTACAATTCCTTGTTCTATTCAGCCATTTTTGGGTCTTCTACCATATAAACTGCACTAGGTATCACCCTCTAAGACAGGTTTTTCCCCTCGGCGCAAAGCAAAAAGGACAGCCTGCCGGGCTTTCATAGCCGCAAAACGGGCCCGTTGGGTCGCTTCGTCCGAGTCGGCAGGTGCGCTCAACAAAAACTCCACGGTTTTGCGGACCTCCTCCTCTACATTCTCTTGTAAGGATTTCAGAGTCTCCAAAGCATAAAAATGCCACCATAGCGTCATGGCCATTTGCAAATGGTCTTCACCCTCCTCTACCTTAATCTGCCGGGGCATAGGGCTGTTTTGCAACTGCGTAATAGTCTCTTTTAACCCATGCTCATCCATCCATTGCTGACACGCCTCCGCTGTAAGAGGGCCTGTCCATTCATCCATCCAACTAAGCAAGGCTGTGCGGATATCTGCCAAAGGCGCGGGGAGGGAAAGGGTATTATAATCTTTATCAACCCCCGGTAATATCTCTGGATAGCGTAAAAGAAGGAGTGTTAGCAGGTTTAACCGCTCTTTACTGCCTTCCTCGACCTGCCGCTCCCCTGCTATGGGGACGACAGATGTATACTCCGTACTACGCTGCCCATACCCGCCACGCCCGCCTCTAACGCGGCGATAGCGTGCAAAAAACATCTCGCTAAAGGTGCTACGATATTCACCAGCGAGCAATTTATCAGGGATCATCCGCGCGAGTGCATATAGCTTCTCCCGCAAAGCGGCGCGGCGTTCTGGCGTGGGGTTGCTCTCCTGCGCCGTAAGCAGGCTGAACAATTCCTCCTCCATAGGGCGGGCTTGGGCGAGACGCGCTTCCATCCCCTTTGCGCCCTCGCGCTGGATGAGGGAGTCCGGGTCATCCCCCCCATCTAAGCGGCAAAAGCGCACTGTTCGCCCTATTTTGAGCAACGGTAAGGCCACCTCGCAAGAACGCAAGGCGGCACGTTGGCCTGCACCATCACCATCAAAACAGATGATAGGCCCATCGGTCATCCGCCAGAGGAGTTCCATCTGCTCCTCTCCCAAGGCTGTGCCTAAGGGAGCTACGGCCCCCCCAAAGCCAGCCTGTGCCATCGCGATGACATCCATATAGCCTTCCACCACAACGGCCTTAGCCCCTTTATGAATGGCTTGGCGGGCTTGGTCGATGTTAAAAAGCGTCCGCCTTTTGGAGAAAATATCCGTCTCCGGCCCATTCAGATATTTAGGTTGCCCATCCCCCAGCACACGCCCCCCAAAGGAGATGATGCGCCCCTTCCGGTCCCGAATGGGGAACATCACACGGTTAAAGAATAATTCTCCCTTAGGACGCCCTGCCTCATCCACCCGCATAAGCCCGACCTGCACCAGCGTCTCCGCTGTGATATTCTGCGCGGCTAACGCATTGAGAAGGGACCGCCCATCACCAGACCAGCCAAGGCCAAAACGCTCCAGCGTCTCCGCGCTTAACCCCCGTTTTTGTAGATAATCAAGCCCAGCGCGCCCTTCTGGCTGGTAGAGCCTGCGGCGATAAATGGCTTGTACAGCCTCCATCACATCATAAAGCGTTTGCCTGACGCGGGCTTTTTCCACCTGTTGGGGGTCATCAGCGGGGATGTCCATCCCCGCCTCCCCTGCAAGACGTTCTACCGCCTCACGAAAATTAGCCCCCTCACTTTGCATGACATAAGTTATCGCATCGCCATGTGCGCCACAGCCAAAGCAATGATAATGGTCGTCATAAATATATAGGGATGGCGTTTTCTCACCATGAAAAGGGCAGCATGCCTTCCAGTTCCGCCCAGAGCGGACAAGCTTATTCCGCCGGCTAAAAAGTGACGTAAGGGATGTACGCTGGCGCAGCTCATCCAAAAATGCAGTATCTAAAGCCATAGCACTACTCTGACATCCCCCCCCTTAAAAGGGAAGATACCTCCCGATTCCCCCTTGACGAAAGCCGCCAGAGCCTCAACACACAAAGGCATCTTTTCAGTTCTTCCAAAGCAAAGAGCGGGCCTTTTATGACACGTTCCACAATCAGCGGTATTGCATGCGGTGCAGCAGCGGGGGCCTTATGGGGCCTCTCCCTTCTCGCGCCAGAACTTATTGGCCCCTTTGCTCCGCTCCAACTCGCCTCGGTGCGGTTTGTCACATATGGGGTGATTGCCCTGTTCTTGCTGGCCCCACGCTTAAAGACGCTCCTCCCCCATCTTGGCAAAGCGGAGTGGCTCGGGCTGCTGGGCCTTAGCCTGATGGGCAATATCATTTATTATAGCCTGCTCAGCACAGCCGTGCAGCTTTGCGGGGTGGCGATGCCGTCCCTTATTGTCGGCTTCATCCCTGTAACAGTTACAGTCGTAGGGGCCTTGCGAGCGGATTCCGCCTTGCATATTCGCCAGCTTATCCCCTCTATGCTGCTCAGTGCGGGGGGGATTATCTGCATTGCGTGGCAGAACTTCCATAACGCCTCTCCTCAGCATCATAATAGTTTATGGCTTCAGCTTGGCGGGTTGCTTATGGCAACAGCGGCATTGCTAAGCTGGACAGGCTTTGTTGTTAAAAACGCTAATTGGCTCAAACGCATTGCCCCGCTCTCCCATAATGATTGGAACCTCCTCACCGGTCTCGTCACTGGCGGGCTAGCGTTGCTGATGCTCCCACTTGCCTTCCTTCTGCCCCATCATCTGCCAGTGGCAGGCTGGGGGCGTTTCTTCCTCATTGCGTGTGGGATGGGCTTATTGGCCTCCATTGTCGCCAATGCGTTTTGGAACAATATGACACGCTTGCTGCCCCTCACCATGGTAGGGCAGATGATCCTTTTTGAGACACTCTTTTCCCTCTTTTACGGCTTCCTCTGGGAGCAGCGTTTCCCCACCTTGTTGGAGGGCTGTGCCATTATTCTGGCCATTAGTGGGGTCATCTCCTGCGTGCGTGCCCATGGCCCTGCTAAACATGGGTAAATCACACCACCCCTCTTGACGCAGAAGACCCGTTACGACAACACAGGCCCAACTCACATATTAACAACATAACAACGAGCCTGCATGACACGGTCCATTCTCATTGGCACCGCCTATGGTGCCATGGCAGGAGCCTTCTGGGGTATTACCTTCCTTGCCCCGGAGCTTGTCGCTCCCTTCACGCCCTTCCAACTGGCAACATTACGTTATCTAACCTTCGGGATCGTCTCCCTGCTCATCCTGCTCCCACGGCTGGGTAAGCTGCTCCCTCACATTAACGGGGCGGCATTTCGGGCTCTTGTGCTGCTCGCGATACTCGGCAGCGTAGGCTATTACAGCATGATGGGTGTCGCCATTCAGCTTAGTGGCGTGGCAATGCCCTCTCTCATCATCGGCTTTATCCCTGTAACGGTAACATTAGCCGGTATCTGCCGCCATAATGCTGTAGTCACACTCCGCCAGCTTATCCCCTCCATCCTGCTCAGCACGGCGGGCATCCTCTGCATCTCATGGCAGAACTTCTTCATCGGCTCCGCCTTGCATCATACCGGCCCCCTCCTTCAAGCTGTCGGCTTGCTCATGGCTATTGGCTCCCTGCTAGGTTGGACGCTGTTTAATGTCATTAATTCCGACTGGCTGAAAAAACTTGAGCATATTACGAGTGATGAATGGAACTTACTGACCGGCGTGGTCGCTGGGGCACTCTCGCTCCTCATCCTTCTGCCTGCGGCCTTCTTCTGGCCTGCTCATTTACCGACAACAGGTTGGGTGCGCTTCTTCCTCATTTCCTGCGGTGTAGGGTTGTTCTCCTCCACCATTGCCAATGCGTTCTGGAACCGCATGACCCATCTGCTCCCCCTCACCATGGTAGGGCAGATGATTCTTTTTGAGACATTATTCTCGCTCATCTATGGCTTCTTATGGGAGCAACGCCTGCCCACCCTGTGGGAGGCGGCGGCCTTCCTACTCTCTGTCAGCGGGGTTCTGGCATGCGTCCGGGCCCATAAAAACAACGAAGCGTCCCACTCCTACCACTGATAAACACACCCCCGCCCGCTATGAACGGACGGGGATGTAAAAATGCCTATAAAGGGCAAAGTTCTCAGCCTAAATGGGCCTTAACAAGGCCGCTGGCCCGGCCCGCATCCAAAGCCGCGCCGAAACGGCTTTTCAACACGCCCATAACCTTGCCCATATCCTTCATGCTTTGAGCATCTGTTGCCTTCACGGCCTCAACAATCGCAGCTTTGAGGGCATCTTCTGACAATTCAGCAGGGAGGTAAGAGCGAATCGTCTCAATTTCGGCTTCCTCCTTTGCGGCAAGTTCTGGGCGGTTGCCCTGATGATACATCGCTGCGGACTCCGTGCGTGTCTTAATCATAGAGCGCAACGCCAGAAGAATATCATCCTCGCTCACCTCGCCGCTTTTGGCACGAGCAGCAACATCGAGGTCCTTAATCTTGGCAGAAATGGCCCGAATCTGCGCCACACGCTCAGACTGGCCAGCCTTCATCGCGGCTTTGAGATCATCCATGATACGGGTACGAAGTGTCATGATGGTCCTCTCTTAATTATGAGTTTCTAATCACCCAAAAGGGGTGTTAACTGGTATCAGTCTCGCTCTCTCCTGTCGATAAGAGCCATTTTGAAAGGCTTAGAGCCACATATGGGAAAAAACTTCCCAATATCACAGTCGCCACCTCCTCATCTCCGTAATGGGAAAAAACTTCCCATTACGCTCCAACTCGCTTATGATAATGTCATAACGCGCAAGGCATGTGCCGGAGTATCAACGCATGAACATCGATTCACTCATCACAAAAGCGGGCGGTGCGGCTGAAATTGCCCAGCTTACAGGTGTCACGACCGAGGCCGTGCGCAAATGGCGGCAAGCTGGTATGGTACCCACCAAGCATTGGCCTGCCCTGCTCCATGTGCCGGGGATCACCCTAGCCGACCTAAATGAGACCTCCGAGGAGACATCCGCCATGACCCATCCGACTGATGATACACCTCCAAAAGGGGCAACAGCCGTCCTCGTACTAGCAGATGGCTCCCATTTCTGGGGCCGTGGCTTTGGGGCTTTTAATGAGGGTGCCGTGGGGGAACTCTGCTTCTCCACCGGGATGACGGGGTATCAAGAAACATTGACGGACCCCTCCTTTGCCGGTCAAATCATCACCTTCACCTTCCCTCATATTGGTAATGTCGGCACGAATGGGGATGATGATGAAGCTCCTACCATGGCAGCCCTCGGCCTTGTGGTAAAGGAAGATGTTACCGCTCCGGCAAATTGGCGGTCCACTCAAGCGTTACAAGAGTGGTTAAAAGCCCATAAGCGCGCTGGCATTAGTGGGGTCGATACACGCGGTATTACACGGCTATTGCGGGATAAGGGGCCACAAAATGCCCTGCTCTTTTACCCAAAAGATGGCCAATTTGACCTCGCCTCTCTCCGCAAAAAAGCCGCAGAATGGCCCGGCTTGGAGGGGATGGACCTTGTAAAGGAAGTCGCCCAACCCGCACGCAGCTGGACGAAAACCACATGGCACAATACCCGGCCAGAACGCGCCGTAAAACGCCGTGTCGTGGCTCTGGATTACGGCGCGAAGGATAACATCCTCCGCAGCCTCGTAGCCGCTGGCTGTGAGGTGCATGTCCTCCCCGGCACGGCCACGGGTGAGGAAATCCTGGCCTTAAAACCTGAAGGCGTCTTTCTCTCCAATGGTCCGGCAGACCCCGCCGCTACGGCTGTTTATGCTGTCCCGGCCATCCAAGCGGTGATGGAAGCTGATATTCCTGTCTTTGGGATTTGCTTAGGCCATCAGCTCCTCGCCCGCGCTTTGGGCGGGACGACTTATAAGCTAGAGCGTGGCCATCGTGGGGCTAATCAACCAGTTAAGGACCTCACAACGGGCCGGGTAGAAATCACCAGCCAGAATCACGGCTTCGCTGTGGATGAGAAATCCCTACCCGATACAGTGAAGGTGACGCATGTCAGCTTGTTTGATGGCTCTAATGAAGGGCTAGCCTCCACTGTGAAGGAAGCCTTCTCCGTCCAATATCACCCAGAGGCCAGCCCCGGCCCGACTGATAGTTTTTACCTCTTTGAGCGGTTTGTCGCTGTGATGGACCGCCGCGCCGCAGCCCGCACAACCAGCAAGGCAGGAGCCTGAACCATGCCCAAACGCACAGATATCCGCTCCATCCTCATCATTGGTGCTGGTCCGATTGTCATCGGGCAGGCTTGTGAGTTCGACTATTCCGGCGCGCAGGCCTGTAAGGCCCTCAAGGAGGAAGGCTATCGCGTCATCCTGCTAAACTCCAACCCCGCCACCATCATGACCGACCCCGGCTTGGCCGATGCGACTTACATCGAGCCTATCACGCCAGAGTTTGTTGAGCGCATCATCCTCAAAGAAAAGCCCGATGCCATCCTCCCCACTATGGGCGGCCAAACGGCCCTCAATGCGGCGATGGCGTTGGATAAATCCGGCTTCCTTACCAAGCATAAGGTGGAGCTGATTGGTGCGCGGGCTGATGTGATTGACCGTGCTGAGGATCGCCTAAAGTTCCGTGAGGCCATGGATGCTATCGGGGTGGAAAGCCCCCGCAGTGCCATTGCCCACACGCTGGATGAGGCTCGTACGGCTCTGGAGCATATCGGCTTACCGGCCATCATTCGCCCCTCCTTCACCATGGGCGGCTCTGGCGGCGGGATTGCCTATAATCGTGAGGAATTCTCCCAAATTGTCGCGAGCGGTTTGGACGCCTCCCCTACCACTGAGGTGCTGATTGAAGAATCCGTCATCGGGTGGAAAGAATATGAGATGGAGGTCGTCCGTGACGTAGCCGATAACTGCATCATCGTCTGCTCCATCGAGAATATCGACCCGATGGGCGTCCATACGGGGGATTCCATCACCGTTGCCCCAGCTATGACGCTGACGGATAAAGAATATCAACGCATGCGTGATGTCTCCATCGCCTGCTTGCGGGCCATTGGGGTGGAGACGGGTGGCTCTAATGTGCAGTTCGGCGTGAACCCAAAAGATGGCCGCATGGTCGTCATTGAGATGAACCCCCGTGTATCGCGCTCCTCTGCTCTGGCTTCTAAAGCCACCGGCTTCCCGATTGCTAAAATCGCAGCCAAACTTGCCGTTGGCTATACGCTTGATGAGTTAACAAACGACATCACCGGCACCATCCCCGCCAGCTTCGAGCCGACCATCGATTATGTCGTCACGAAGATTCCGCGCTTCACCTTCGAGAAGTTCCCCAGCACGCCAGCCCTACTCTCCACCTCTATGAAGTCCGTTGGGGAAGCCATGGCTGTGGGCCGTAGCTTTGCAGAATCCCTCCAAAAAGGTCTGCGCTCTATGGAGACAGGCCTAACAGGTCTCGACCCTGTGGAAGCCCCCGGTGATGGCTCTCCAGATGCTTACCGCGCTGCTCTCTCCGAGCCGCGGCCGGAGCGCATCCTCATGGCAGCGCAGGCCTTCCGGGCTGGGCTTTCATTAGAGGATATTCAAAAGGCATGCCATTTTGAGCCATGGTTCCTCCGCCAGCTAGAAGCCATCATCGCAACGGAACGTGACATCGAAGCAAACGGCTTGCCACAAGAGGCCATCGCCCTACGGCAGGTCAAAGCGCAAGGCTTCTCCGACCGGCAACTTGCACGCCTCAGCGGCAAAAGCGTAGAGGATGTTACCGCCCTGCGCAGCAAGCTCGGCGTGTTGCCCGTTTATCGGCGGATTGACACCTGCGCAGCGGAGTTCTCCTCCGATACGCCTTATCTATACTCCACCTATGAAGGCGGCTTCGGCACGCCAGAATGCGAAAGCCGCCCGACTGACAAAACGAAGATTGTCATCCTCGGTGGTGGCCCCAACCGTATTGGGCAGGGTATTGAGTTCGACTATTGCTGCGTCCATGCCGCTTACGCCCTGCGGGAAGCTGGCTTTGAGACCATCATGGTCAACTGCAACCCGGAGACTGTCTCCACCGATTACGATACGTCCGACCGCCTCTATTTCGAGCCGCTGACGGCTGAAGATGTCATCAGCCTTGTAAAAACGGAAATGACGAACGGCACCGTTCTGGGCTGCATCGTGCAATATGGGGGGCAGACCCCCCTTAAACTCTCCCGCGCGTTGGAGAAAGCCGGCATCACCCTCCTCGGTACTCCCGCAGATGCGATTGACCGGGCCGAGGACCGGGAACGCTTCCAAGCTATGCTCCGCAAGCTGGGCCTACGCCAGCCGCGCAACGGCATCGCCCGCAATCCTGATGAAGCTTTGAAGATTGCTGAGGAGGTCGGCTATCCCGTCGTGGCGCGTCCATCTTATGTATTAGGTGGCCGTGCGATGGAGATTGTTTATGACAAGGCAGGCCTCTCCCATTATCTCAACACCGTGCTACGCGCTGCGGGCGAGGAGGTCGCTACGGGGCCCGTCCTGTTAGACCATTACCTCAATGACGCCATCGAAGCTGATGTGGACTGCATTGCCGATGGGCAAGATGTTTATGTCGCCGGGGTGATGGAGCATATTGAGGAAGCCGGGATTCATTCCGGTGATTCTGCCTGCTCATTGCCGCCCTATACCCTCTCCCCCGCTCTCGTCACCGAGTTGCGGGAACAAACTGAAGCCATGGCGCGCGAGCTCGGCATCCGTGGGCTGATGAATGTGCAATTCGCCATCAAGGATGATGAAGTCTTTGTGCTAGAGGTCAATCCGCGCGCCTCCCGTACTGTGCCCTTCGTGGCTAAGGCCACAGGTGTGCCTGTCGCTAAGATTGGTGCGCGCATCATGGCTGGGGCAAAATTAGCCGACTTCCCGCTTGAGGGCCGCTCCGTCGCCCCGCATGTTGCGGTGAAAGAAGCTGTGTTCCCCTTCAGCCGCTTCTCTGGGGTTGATACCATCCTTGGGCCAGAGATGCGCTCTACGGGGGAGGTCATGGGGCTGGATGCTAACTTCGAGATGGCCTTTGCTAAAGCACAGCTTGCCGCTGGGGTAAATCTCCCACGGGAGGGGGCGGTGTTCCTCTCCGTACGGGAGAGTGATAAAGCCCATGTGCAGCCGCTTGCGCGTAAATTGGTGGAGATGGGCTTTACCATCCTTGCCACACGCGGCACGGCAGACCGCTTAAAAGAGGCTGGTATCCCCGTTACACAGGTTAATAAAGTGTTGGAGGGCCGCCCTCATTGTGTGGATGCCATCCACTCTAACGAGGTGCAGATGGTCATCAATACCGCACAAGGTGGGCAATCCGTGCGCGATAGCTTCGACATCCGCCGCTCGGCTTTGACGATGAACATCCCCCACTACACCACCATCGCGGGGGCGCGAGCAGCAACCTATGCTATTTCCGTCCTAAAACAGAAGGAAGCTGATGTAGCCCCGCTGCAATCTTACTTCCATAGCAGCTTTTAATCGCAAGAGAAGGCTTGCAGCACGCCCGCCCTGCTGTTTATCCTACCTCTTACAGCGTACACCGCCCCTTTCCTCCCGCGTGATGGAAGGGGCGGTGTGCCATTCATTGTAAATTGACCCTAATGTGAGGATACCCTCCGTGCAGAAAAGCCCTATGACCGCCCAAGGATTAAAACGCCTTGAGGATGAATTACGCCAATTAAAATCTGAAGAACGCCCCGCTGTCATTCGTGCCATTGCTGAGGCTCGCTCTCATGGCGACCTCTCCGAAAATGCCGAGTATCATGCCGCGCGCGAGCGTCAATCCTTTATCGAAGGCCGGGTGTTGGAGCTAGAGAGCCTCATCTCCACCGCAGAAGTGATCGACCCATCCACCCTCTCTGGTGACCGCATCCAGTTCGGTGCCACAGTAGAGCTTGTGGATGAGGAAACCGACCAAGAAAAAACCTATCAAATTGTCGGTGCTCACGAAGCTGACATTAAGCAGAACCGTATTTCTATCTCCTCCCCCCTTGCCAAAGCCCTCATTGGGAAGGAAGTTGGGGAGAGCGTCTCCGTCCCCGCACCGGGGGGTGACCGCACTTACGAAGTTTTGAAAGTGACGTATAAATAATGCCGGACTCTGCTTCTCATCCCAGCCTCAGCTTTACTGACGTCCAAGACGCCCAAAAGCGCATTGCCAGCACCATTGCTCGTACCCCCACCATTAGCAATGTGGCACTCTCCCGGCTGACAGAAGCAGAGATTATTATCAAGCTAGAGAACCTCCAAGCCATTGGCTCCTTTAAAGAGCGCGGGGCCGCAAACCGCATGGCCCTCCTCACCCAGGAAGAGCGCAAGCACGGGGTTATCACCGTCTCGGCGGGTAATCATGCTCAGGGTGTGGGGCGGCAAGCCAGCTTGCTTGGCATCCAAGCGACCATTGTGATGCCGCGCTTCACCCCTGCCACAAAAGTCGCCGCCACAAAAAGTTGGGGCGCACGCGTTGTATTAGCCGGTGATAATTTTGATGAAGCCGTACAAACGGCAGAAAAAATTCGCCACGAAGAAGGCCAAACGCTCGTCCATCCCTTCAATGACCCTGCCGTCATCGCAGGGCAAGGCACCTGCGCTTTGGAGATGATTGAGGACGCCCCTCCGCTTGATGCTATTGTCGTGCCTATTGGTGGTGGTGGCCTCATGGCAGGCTTTGTCACCGTACTCAAGCAACTCAGCCCCAACACCAAGCTTTATGGCGTACAGGTAGAGGGATATTCCCCCCTTGGGGCCTACCCTGCCCCACTACGCTCTGTTCCCGGTGGCCCGACCATTGCAGAAGGGATCGCTGTTGTGCAGCCAGGCAACCATTGTTTGGATGTCATCGGCAAACATATTGATGGCGTATTTGTTGTTAATGAGCTCCAAGTAGAAGGGGCCATCACCACCCTTGCCGAAAAAGCCCGCCAAGTGGGCGAAGGGGCTGGCGCGGCTCCCCTCGCTGCGATTTTAGCCCATCATGACCTCTTTAAAGGCAAGCGGGTCGGCTTCCCCATCTCTGGTGGGAACATCAATGCCCGTATTCTTGCCCATGTCATCCTCCGCTCCCTCCTGCGGGAAGGGCGCATCCTGCGGCTTATCTTCCAAATTCCCGACCGCCCCGGCCTCCTTGCCGCTATCTCCGAGAAGATTGGCAGCTATGGCGGCAACATCATTGAGGTCTCCCACCATCGCCTCTTTGCTGCCCCTTCTGTGCAGACAGCGGAACTCGTTGTGATGATTGAAGCCCGGGATACAGAACATGCTCTCGAGATTGAGCGTGAACTCTCCCGCCATTATCATGTGGAGCGGGATTAACCCCTTCCCCACACGCATTTTATAACACGGGATTCCTTATTGCGCTTCTGGCACAAAATGTAGGGCTAAGCCGTTTGTGCAATAACGTAATCCCGTTGGTTGGGGGCCATCGGGAAAAACATGGCCGAGATGACCATGACAGCCCGTGCAATAAATCTCGACCCGCTGCATCCCTAGGCTAAAATCGCTTCGTTCCCCCACGGCACCAGGTTCTGCGTGGAAGAAGGAGGGCCAACCAGAGCCGCTCTCATATTTTGTGTTCGCGTTAAATAGCCGAGCCCCACAGGCGGCACATTCATAATGTCCGGGGCGTTTTTCATCATTCAACGGGCTGGAGCCGGGAGGCTCGGTGCCGCGCTCATGCAAAATATGCTTCTGCGCCTCACTTAACGGGCCACAACCACAATGATGAGCCGAAGTCTTGTTATGCTCTTTCATAATCTCATTCCCCCATACTCTGGACAGACCAACCCGCCTCCACCAGATTAGAGCTACCTGCTCCATAATCACCGGCATGATGTCATAACGCATTCTTACTTTTACAAGCCCTATGATAAACTCCGCAGAGCTATGCTTTTAAAATACATCTCCCGTTTCTGGCTGGTTGGCTTCGCGGCAATCATAATGTGCTGTCCCTTCCATGCAGCCGCCTCCAAGGCAGTGCGGGCCTCCACCAGCGCGATACAAACTAAACGCCAAGCTTTGCAGCAGCTTCTTGCCCGTAAGGCACGCCTCCTCCAACAAGAGGAGGACAATACCCGCAAAGCCGAAACCCAAGCGCATTTAACAGCCCGTCAACTGGCCCAACTCCGCCAAAAACAAGCTCTCCTAGCCCATCAACATGCCCGTGTGGAGGCTCGTTTAGCAGCCCTCTCGCAACAGCTGGCTCAACTCACATCGGGAGAGACGCATATCCAAGCCCAAGAACATGCCATTTTAGCCGATGAAGCCACACGCCTGCCCGCATTACGGCAGCTTGATACAACGCCCGAACTCGCTTTGCTTATGCCTACAGATGGCCCAGCAGATAACCCCGCCCTCCCTTTCGCGCTTCTCACGCTGCGTCAACAGCAAAACCAAGAGGCCATGACCCATGCCCTCCAACAAGAAGCGCAACTTCATGACCAACAAAAAACATTAACCACCCAAAGCCGCACCATGGCCGTGCAGGAAGGCCGCCTCCAAACCCGCCAAACTCTGGCAGAAAATCGCACCCAACATGCTGAAAAACTTTCAGAGCAAGCCCAACAAGCTCTCCTGCGCCAACAAGCCCTCCTCACACAAGCACGCCAAAGTACGGAGGCCCTTACAGCCATCATCACAAAATTAGCCCAACAAGAGGCCAACACACGCCGCCGTTTAAAAGCGGAGAAACAGCATTTCCATAAGCTGCATCAACATCATAAAGAACAAATGGTGGATGAACAAACCCGCACCCTATCCAACCCCGGTAAAGGCTTGCAGCACGGGGCCGCTCATGCCCCTGTTCAAGGCCGCATCGTCACCCAATGGGCCCAACCAACCGAGGCTGGCCCTGCAACAGGCTTAACCTATCAAACTGCCCCCTCTGCCCCAGTTATAGCCCCCTGCACAGGGCAGATGCTCTTTACAGGGGCGTTCCGCTCCTTTGGGCCAATGGTGATTTTAGATTGTGGGCAAAAACAACGGCTTGTCCTCGCAGGGTTAGGGACAATCGCCCTCCATACAGGGCAGGCCGTACAGCAAGGTGCGCTTATTGGGCATATGCCTACACAACATCCTTTGTTATTTGTCCAACTCCGCCATGGGACGAAGCTCATCAACCCAGCAGCGTTTTTCTAAAGACGGTAACCCTCCTGTAACGGAAGCCCCTCTTGGGAGTTTCACCATAACGCAAAACACTGTAAGGTTATTAACACTCTCTTCGGGCGTAGCACCCTTACACTGCGACGTCCCAACATGATGGTTACGTTACGACTTAAAAGGAATAGACCGACCATGAACTTCCGTGCTGGCCTTATGCTAGGTCTTGCCTGTTCGACAATAGGTGTTGCCTCTGGCGTGTTTCTTGCCAGCCGTCCAGCCCTACTTCCCCCTGCATGGGCGGAAGATAGTGCCCATAAAGACGCCTCCAACGCCGCGAGTAACAGCGATTCCAACAATGCTGAGACAGTCCGTATGCTGACCTTACTCGGCACGGTGATGGATATTGCTCATTCCGAATATGTCACCCCTTTGCCGAATAAGAAGCTCATCCGCAATGCCATTGATGGGATGATTAGCAACCTCGACCCTCACTCCTCCTACATGGATGCACAGCAGCTTAAAGACATGCAGGATGAGATGTCCGGTCAATTTGGCGGCCTCGGCTTGCAAGTCCAAGGGGATGCGGGGCATGTACGCGTTGTCTCCCCCATTGATGATACACCTGCAGCACGGGCGGGGATTCAATCAGGCGATGTTATCACCATGGTGGATAATAAAAGCATTGCCGACCTCACTTTAGACCAAGCCGTCCGCAAGATGCGCGGTAAACCAGGGACGCAAATTATCCTCACCATCTTGCGCCCCAAAACGGGCAAAGTGCAGACCATCACCCTTAAGCGAGAGATTATTCATGTCCAGATTGTCCGCTCTGCTCTTTATGGGCGCGTGGGCTATATCCGCTTGAGTGAGTTTGATGATGATGCGGAAAAAGAGCTCCATAAAGCCTATGTAAAGCTCGTACAATCCGTTGCTAAAACACCCGGTAAAACACTAAGCGGGCTGATTTTAGACCTCCGCTCCGACCCTGGTGGGAAGCTCGACCAAGCCATTGCCGTCTCCCGCGATTTTGTGAAAGATGGGGAGATTGTCTCCATCCGTGGCCGCCATCCAGAGGGGAACCAGCATTGGGATGGTGTGGGTAAAGATATTACCCACGGCTTGCCGATTATCGTCCTCACCAATGCAGGCTCGGCCTCAGCCAGTGAGATTGTCTCTGGGGCGTTAAAAGACCATCATCGTGGGATGATCATGGGGGAGCGCACCTTTGGGAAGGGCTCCGTCCAAACCATCATCCCTATTGCCGACCAAGGGGCCATCCGCCTGACAACAGCGCGTTATTACACACCCTCTGGCCGCTCGATTCAGGGGTTGGGCATTACGCCAGATATCCCCGTTTTAGCCAGCCGGGATGATGATACGCTATTCACCTTCCATGAGGCAGACCTCGCCCATACCATCACCAACACAGATGGCAAATTACCCAAAGAGACCCCCCGTACGGACCTCCCCGCCCTTGCGAAGACAGTCGAACGACTGCCCCCCGCAAAATGGCCGAGTTTTGACCCCACAAAACCAGAGACGGACTTCCAGCTTCAGCAAGCCCTACATCTCCTCAATGCGATGGCTGGCGGGGCCGATGCCGCCCATGAGGCTAGCTTGCTAGCCCACCCGCAAGTGCCTGCTCAAGCGCATGAGGCCACACCAACGGCTAAAAATGACGCTGCCAAACCGGGGAAAGAGCATCATGATTAACAGAGACGCCCTCGCTTATCGGCCTAATGTCGGCATTGTCCTTTTTAACGATAAGGGCGAGATTTTTATGGGCCGTCGCGCTGACCTTGCGGAGGGGATTTGGCAATTCCCCCAAGGGGGGATTGATGAAGGGGAAAGCCCCGAGACAGCCGTTTGGCGCGAAATGAAAGAGGAAATCGGCACGAATAAGGCCGTTATGCTTGGCAAACGGGATGGTTGGCTCCTCTACGACCTTCCCGACCATCTCATCGGTAAAGCCCTTGGCGGGCAATATCGAGGGCAAAAGCAGCAATGGTTCCTATTCCGCTTTACCGGGCAAGACAGCGACATCAAGCTTGATACATTTGATGAGGTCGAGTTCACCACATGGCGATGGGTGCCCCCGCAGGATATTCTAAGCGGCCAGTATAATTTGGGCTTTAAAAAAGAGGTTTATGAGCGTCTCTTACCCGATGTACTTGCCCTTTATCAGGCATCTTCTAACATTTGAGCCTTCACAAGCCGGGCATAAAGTCCGGCTTTAGCCATAAGCTGGGTATGTGTTCCTTGCTCTATGATGCGGCCTTGGTCCATCACCACGATAAGATCCGCCGTTTGCACGGTAGAGAGACGATGAGCCACCATCACCGTTGTGCGCCCCTGCCGAAGCTGAGCTAAAGCGTGTTGCACGCGGGCCTCATTCTCGGAATCCAGCGCGCTTGTGGCTTCATCCAGCAAAAGCAAGCGCGGATTACGCAGCAAAGCCCGTGCCAGCATGATACGTTGCCGCTGCCCACCAGAGAGCCTCAACCCACCGGGGCCGATGACCGTCTCTAACCCTTGGGGAAGCTGGTGCACAAAATCCAACGCGTCTATTTGGCAAAGCGCATCAAGCTCCGCTTTTGTGGCAGACGGGCGGCCGATATGGATGTTCTCCCGCACACTCATATCAAATAAGGATGTCTCTTGGCTGACATAGCCCACATGGTCCCGCAAGCTAGCCAAAGTTAAGCCGCGTATATCCACACCCTCTAGGGTGATAGCCCCTTCTGTGACATCAAATAACCGCGGGATAAGGGCCAACATGGTGGACTTCCCCCCCCCGCTTGGCCCTACAAGAGCTACGCTTTGACCCGGTTGAATCTCTAACGTGATATGCTGCACCCCGTAATGACCATCAGCATAACGATAGGCTACATCTTTAAAAATGAGATGCCCCGGCCCCTCTGGTAACATACGCGCATGGGGGGCATCGCTTATCTTGATAGGCTCATCTAACACGGCAAAAATACGCCCTAACCCCGCTAGTCCCTCCTGCATGGAGGTATTGAGCGACCCTAATGCCCGCAAAGGGCGAGACGCAGCGAATAACGCCGCGATAAAGGCTGTAAAATCGCCCAAACTGGCCCCACCCATAGCCGCACGCCAGCCCGCAAAACCCAGCACGAAGGCAATCGCTACCCCGCCAATAACCTCCAACATCGGGTCCAGACGCGCCCGATAACACGCAATATGCAGGAATGTATCATGCAGCCGGTCCAAGGCTTTGCCGATACGGCGATGCTCATGCCCCTCCATCCGATAAATACGGATTTGCCGCGCCAGAGAGAGGCTCTCTGTCAAAAGGGCAGCAGCATCCCCCACTTGCTCTTGCATCCCCCCAGAGGCACGCCGCACGCGCCGGCCTAATTTCTGCACCGGGATAATCGCCAGCGGATAGAGGATAACAGCGATAACGCTCAACTCCCAATCCGTCCAAATCATCGAGGCAACAAGCCCGATGATGGTCACCACATCCCCCAACGCGTTGACCGAGCGTGTTAAGGCTTCCCGCATGGCCAAAGCATCTGTTGTAAAACGTGCTGCCCAACGGGCGGGGGCGTCTTGCTCTATCTGTGCAATATCGGCCCCCAGAACATGGGTAAACATCCGCTCCTGCAACCGCCGCACAATCTGCAACACTAATGTTTGCACACATACATTCTGCCCATATTGGGCAAGAGCCTTCGCCCCCGTAACCACAACCACCAAAAGAGGGATTTGGTAGAGAATACGGCGATCATGCGCGGTGAACATGTCAATCGCCTTTTTGATGACGAGCGGATAAGCCGCTGTCAGCAAGGCCATAGCAAGGGTCAACACCAACACCGCTAAAAGCTGGAGTTTATTATGAGCAATATCCTCCCGCCATAATCGCCGCATGAGAGAGAGGCTGGCCTCGCGTGCTTTAGGGTCAGGCTGTTTGGCGGTGGGATGTGTCATTCCCCCGTCTTAGCAGGCTCTTTAACAAGGGGGAAGTTGCGCCAAAAGCCACGCCCGACAAGCCGCCCCATCTGCTCGGCAGCCTTGCTCCAACCACCATTGTTGCACGCGCTTTAACCACCGCCCCATCTCCGGCCCCGGCTTTACACCTAGAGCCATCATATCCCGCCCTGCGAGGGGGAAAACCGGTTGGGCCATCTCTGCCAGACGATGGCGCAACATGCTCCATTCAGCATCAGGGCGGCCTAATTGGCGGGCCTGTATCAGCCAGCTGCGCCCTAACAAAATAGGCAACTCTTGTACAAACCGCACCCGCCTTAGCGCATCATCATCCATTGTGACCGCTAAAGACGGCTCTGGCCGTGCAAAAGCGGCTAAAAGGGCGCGATTATCATTAGAGAGCTTTAAATGCGCCCCAATATCATCAAAACCCTGCCCATCACCCCCACCGGGGGGATACAACACAGCTAAGCGGTGCAATGGCTCGGCCGGGTCCTTGCACGCTAATAACCGCTCTAAAGCCGAAAGCGGCGCATGATGAGGCAATAAAACAGCAAGGCTGCCTGTTTGTTCCATTAACTTCATCGTGCGCAAGAGCTGTGGCCCTGCAAGAATCTTCAATAATTCCATCGCCACACGCTCGATAGAAAGACGGGTCATCCTCTCCCTAAGCTGCGTGATGGCCTGGCAGGCTTCCTCATCTGGCGTGCCTTGCCCATAACGCGCAAAAAAGCGGAAGAAGCGTAAGCACCGTAGAGCATCTTCCTCAATACGTTGTGCTGCCCGCCCTACAAAACGCACCCGCCCCGCGCGTAAATCCTCTTCCCCGCCGAAATAATCGTAAAGCCTGCCTTCTTGGTCCAACGATAACGCATTGATGGTAAAGTCACGCCGTTGGGCATCCTCTTGCCAATCATCCGTCCATGCCACAACAGCATGACGGCCATCCGTGCTGACATCCCGCCGCAAGGTGGTCACCTCATAAGGCCGGTGATTTATCACCGCTGTGATGGTCCCATGCTCCAACCCTGTGGGAATGACCTTCGCCCCAGCCGCCTCTAGCCTCTGTTGCGCCTCCTCTGGCGGTAAAGGGCTGGCGAGGTCGAGGTCATGCACATTATGACCGCACAGCACATCCCGCACACAGCCCCCCACAAGCCGTGTTTGTGGTATAGCCGCCCAAATACGCTCTAACCCCTCATAACCGGGAAGTTTTTCAACAGCCTCTTTTAGGGACGTACTCACCCACATACCCCCTCAGCCTCGGCACATCCTTCCTCCGGCAAGCGTGAGAGGGGGAAGAACATGCCCCGGCTCCACACCCCTAAGCACGGCTCCCCCGCTACACAACCAGGTACGGCAAGTGCAGCAAGCTCGAACAACACAGCCCGGCTAATACGCGCCATGATAGGCTGCCCGCCTGTCCCTGCACGCATATGAATATAGGGAACGGTCGCTACATCTGCGGGGCGGTCCCACTCACACAGCAAAGGATGATCCTCTCCTATACAAAAGACCTCATCCAAATTTGTCCGTAAGCAAAGCGTTTGGTCACGTTGGGAGCAGCCCTTAAAATCCAACTCCACCGCGAGGAAGGGAACATCCTCCACCCCAATGATTCCGGCTTCAGTTGGTGTTTGGAGCCAATAGCGACCTTGCTGGTCACGATCCAAACAAGAAGCAAACAAGCATAACATAGCCTTACGGCGAATAGGCGTCCCCCGATATAACCACGTTCCATCGCGCTGAATATGAAAGGGCAAATGCGGCAGAGCAGCCTCGTCATCACATAATGCAACGTCATCTAGCCCTATGGGAGAGGGGGCTAAGGTCTCATAAGGCTCGATGCTCATAACATCCTCGCTACTTTCCTGCGATGGTCCGTTTTAAAGGAACCATTTACATGATAGCTTGGGCTATCCACCCCAAAGTTGGGGATGAACTTGGCCTGTTAAAACCCCCTAGCCTGCGTTTCTAAAACAGAATCATGACTCAACATTCCTCCTCGGCACCCCAGCCTGCCTCTCAAGAAGACCTCTCCCATCATGAAGACACTATGCGCCATTTTGATGCTCTCTCCCCCCGGCTAAAAGCCCTACAGCAAGAAATTGGCCGAATCGTCCTCGGGCAGGAGACCGTCATCGACCATGTCCTCACAACCCTTTTAGGGGCAGGTCATGCCTTGTTATTGGGGGCACCGGGCCTTGGGAAAACACTGCTTGTCACCACTTGTGCGCGGGTTATGGGCCTTGGTGATAGCCGCATCCAATTTACGCCAGACCTCATGCCCTCAGACATCACCGGGGCTGAGATTCTTGAGCAAGATGAAAATGGGCAACGGCATTTCCGCTTCCTCCCCGGCCCGCTATTTGGCCAATTAGTCCTTGCTGATGAGATTAACCGCGCCAGCCCACGCACACAATCTGCCCTCCTCCAAGCTATGGCAGAAGGGCACGTCACCCAAGGGGGCAAGACATGGGCCTTACCAAAGCCTTTCCATGTGCTTGCTACACAAAATCCCATTGAGCAAGAAGGCACCTACCCCCTGCCAGAAGCGCAGCTCGACCGGTTTATGATGCGTATCCCCCTCACCTTCCCCACGCGGGAAGCTGAGCGTCATATGCTCCTCCAAACAACTGGCGCAACACATAAAACTGCCGAGAGTCTTTTCTCTGCCTCAGAGCTCATCACCGCTCAAAAATTGGTCCGTACCCTCCCTGTTGGAGAGACCATCCTAGACGCCATCCTCACCCTTGTGCGCAGCCTCCGCCCCCAAGATGAGACCGCCAGTAAGGAGGTCCGCCATGCGCTTGATTACGGCCCCGGCCCCCGTGCCGCACAGGCTTTGATGATTGCAACACGCGCCCGGGCTATGCTGCATGGTCGCTTAGCCCCCTCTATGGAGGACCTCCACCATGTGGCAGAGCCAAGCCTCGCCCATCGTCTTGGCATAAGCTTTACCGCCCAAACGCAGGGCATAACGGCTGAAAGCCTGATTGCCGACCAGCTAAAACGCCTCCGCTAGGCCATCATTTGGCGGTTTTGGGTACGGATATGGCCTCATCATTCTTCCAGCGTTTATTTAAGCCCGCTCAGGCGCAAGACGCACCGGCTCAACCGCCGGCCTTGCCGGAGCTGATAATCGCCGCACAAGCCCTCGCACAAAGCCTGCGTAGTGGCCCACATGGCAACCGCCGCGCAGGAGATGGGCATGAGTTTTGGCAGTTCCGCCCCCATCAACCCAACGAGCCTGCTTCCCTCATCGACTGGAAGCAATCTGCCCGCTCCCCTTCGCCAGACCTCCTATGGGTTCGCGAGCAAGAGCAACATGCCCCGCGCCCGCTTTTCCTATGGGTGGATTCTTCAGCCTCCATGCGCTGGCAATCAACCAAAACACTCCCCAGCAAATATAACACAGCCCTTACCGATGCCCTCGCCCTCGGCCAAGCGGCCCTCTTAGGGGGGGAGGATGTTGGTATCCTCGGCTTAAAATCCCACTTTAACGGGCGGCAAGCTTTACCAAGACTGGCCCATAACCTCATAAATCATGCACCGCATAATCCTGCCGATACCATGCAGACATTCCCCTCCTTTGCGGGCCTGCCCCCCCATGCACCACTGCTCTTGGTGAGTGATTTTTTATGGGATAATGCCATGATGGACCAATGCCTCACCGCTTTAGCTACCCATCCCGGCCCAACTGCCCTACTGGCCATCTTAGACCCACAAGAGGAACGAATCCCCTTCCACGGCTCCATCCGCTTTACCAGCTGCGAGGCAGAGCCTAACCTCACCCTCCCCGCCACTGAGAGCCTTCATGATGCGTATCAGACACGCTTGAAGGCGCATTTCGCGCAGCTTCAACAAGGCTTTGGGGGGGCACGGTCCTTCTTCCGCTTCCATATCACAAGCCAGCCTGCCCGCCCGGTCTTGGCTGAATGTCATCACTTCCTCCGGGGGCGCGCATGACCCTTCTCTCCCCCTATCTTCTGCTCTTTTTGCTCATTCTACCGGGGGTATGGTGGCTCGTCCGGGCTATCCCTCCCCAACCGCGTGAGCAACGCTTCCCCTCCCTGATTCTGCTGCGTCAATTAACCACAACCCGGCAGAATGCCGCTCATACGCCGCTCTGGCTGCTCTTGCTCCGCTTGGCAGCTTTGGCACTACTCATCCTTGCCTTTAGCCGCCCGCTTTATATTCCGCCGCGCTCCAGCCATGTGCCCCATAACCTCATACTCATTCTTGATAATGGCTGGGCCGCTACAACACATTGGGCAGAGCGTACAGAGCAAGCCCTCGCTTTAGGGGAAGCAACATTACGCGCTGGGGGGAGGATTACGCTCTTCCTCAGTGCACCGGAGGCTGATGGGCATATGCCAAGCCCGCTCCATCCTAGTAGCCCAGCCTCCCTTAAACAAAGCTTAGCCACCCTAAAGCCACAGCTATGGCCTAGTGACCGGCTCGCTCTGGCTCGGCAGTTACAAAACCCAGCGATGCACGACATCCTGCGTACAGCAAGCGTTATGCTTCTCTCCGATGGCTTAGCCCAACCGGGCGATGACGCCTTACGCACAGCCTTACAAGATGCGGCGTCCCGTCATGATATACGCTGGCCCCGTTGTGCGCTAACACGCCTCTCCCTCCAACATGGCACCCCCACCACAATCCTCGCCGAAACTTTACCCAGCTGCCCGCCACAAATGCTCCATTTAATGGGCATGAAGCTCACCCCCAACGGGCATTTTGCCCTCCAAGCCAGTACGCTTATCCCCACCAACACGCCTCGGCCCTTCAACACACAACTACCACATAATATAGCCTATGATGCGCTCTCTCTCCCGGCTATTGCAGGCCCGGCGGGGATGGTTCTGCTCCCCGGCACAGCCGCCCAAAGACGGGTCGGCTTATTGCATCTCAATGGGGATGACCGCCCCTTAACAGGGGGCAGCTTTTACCTAGAACATGCCCTCCACGACATCACCCCGTACCAAGAAGGGACAGTCGATAGCCTCCTCCCCCAACATCCCACCATCATCATCGCTACGGATGGGAGCCTTCCAGAAGCTTCCCTCAACGATATGCTCCATTGGGTGCGGGAGGGCGGTATCCTCATCCGCTTTGCAGGGCCAGACCTCGCTCATCAAAACCAACAAGGGATACAGGGCGATGCGGCGGCCCTCCTACCTGTGCCGCTCCTCTCTGGGATGCGTCAACTCGGCGGCCCCATGTCGTGGGGGAACCCTCAACCACTGGCACCTTTTCCCCCCAATACGCCATTTGCAGGGCTTACCATCCCGCATGATGCCACAATATCCCGCCAATTACTGGCCCAACCGACAGATGACCTCTCCCGCCATGTATGGGCCACGCTGACAGACGGCACCCCCCTCGTCACTGCCCGGCAAGAGGGCAACGGGCTGCTCATCCTCTTCCACATCACCGCGACAGCGGATTGGTCCAGCCTTCCCCTCTCTGGCCTATTCCCGCAGATGATGGAACGCCTCATCACGCGTACGCCTTTCATACAACATCATGATACAACAGCGCATAGTTCGGCCGATACTCTGGCCCCATGGCGGCTTTTAGATGCAGAGAAAACCCTCATAACACCGCCCACAACCGTCCGCCCTCTCCTCACTACGGCAGAACAAACCGCCGATGCCCTTCATCCTGTTGGCTTCTATGGTGGGGCGGCGCAACGGCACCCCCTAAATCTAGCAGACCATCAGCCCCCTCTAGCGGAAGAACCCGCCCTTGGCTCCCTCCAACAAGCAGGTCGTGCCGTGGTTGAACGCCCCTTCTGGCCGGGTTTGATGCTCCTTGCCATAGGCTTCCTCCTCCTCGATATGTTTTTATCCCTCGCCCGCGCCGGTATCCTCCGCCTTCCTCGCCGGGGAGGCACGATTCTTACCATAGGGCTTAGCCTGCTCATTGCTAGCCTCTCCCCCATAAGCCATGCCGCCCCCCCAACAGAGCAAAACGTCCCCCCGGCCGCCCTTGCCATTCGCCTTGCGCATATCCAAACAGGCGATGCCGCAACAGATGACGCCGTCCAGCAAGGGTTAGAAGGCTTAACGCGCTTTCTCAACCAACGCAGCACCACCCATTTGGATAGCCCTGTCGGGGTGGTGCCGGGGCGTGATGACCTCGCCTTTTACCCATTGCTTTACTGGCCCATCCTCCCCAGCACGCAACTTGATGAGGCGGGCCGTCAGGCCCTCAGCAACTATATTCAACATGATGGTATGATTCTAATTGATGAAATGGGTGCAGGAAGCCCCCTTGATGGGAGCGATGGCCACGCCACCCGTTCGGCCCTCAAAGCCGCAACATCTGGTTTGCCTATCCCCCCCCTCATGCCTTTGGGGGAGCAACATACACTCTCCCACACATTCTATCTTTTGCATGACTTCCCCGGACGGATTGCAGGCCAAACTGTTTATGTCGCCCGCCAAGAGGAAAATGATGAGAGTGAGAGCGTCAGCCCCGTTATTATCGGTAATGGCGATTGGGCTCATGCTTGGGCGGTGGATAGCCATGGCGAACATCCTTTTGCCGTCATTCCCGATAGTGAAACACAACGCACCTTGGCCTATCGCTTTGGCTTCAACACCATCATCTACGCGCTAACAGGCAATTATAAAAACGACCAACGCCACTATCCCGAAATGCTCAAACGCCTCAAAAATAGTGCTGATGACACAATGGAAGGCCCAACAGATGAAGGCGAGGCCCCATGATGTTCCCTCTACCATCTCTCATCTGGATGCCTGTCCTTCCCCTTTGGCTCCTTCTTACCGTAGCAGGACTCAGCATCATCATGGGGCTTTATGGCCTCATCCGCCATGCTCGTGGTCTATTATGGCGCGCTGGGGCTATCATCATCGGCCTTTTATGGTTGGCTAACCCACAGCAAACGCACCCACATAAACAAATCCAACCCCAAGATGCCCTCCTTGTGGTGGACCTCTCCCCCTCTATGGAGGTTGGGACGCGCCGTGCCCTCATTGAGCGCGCCCGCAGCCAGCTGCTCGCACAAGGGCAGGCCCTCCATGGGTTAACACTCCATCAAATTGATGTTGCAGGCGGCAATGGGCAAGGCACACGCTTATTTGAGGCCATAGACCGTGCCACCCTGACCCTCAACAACCCTGCTGGTATCCTCCTCCTTACCGATGGGATGGATCATGATGTCCCCGCTCAACTGCCTTCATCGCTCAAAACCATTACAGGCCAAACCATCCCGCTCCATCTCCTCCTTGCTGCAAAGGGGGAGGAAACAGACCGCCGCCTACGTATCTTGAGCGCACCGCCTTATGTCATCATTGGTCAGACAGCGCATATCAGTGTGCAGGTCGATGACCTTGGAACAATGGCTGGGCAAGCGGTTGATATTTTGGAGCATGGTGATGACGGGCGAACCACCGTCCTCGCGCATACACAAAGCGGCCAAGCGGTGGATATTGCTATCCCCATCACCCATGCGGGCCTGACTTTAAAAGAACTCACAGCCTCCCCATTGGCGGGGGAAGCCTCCCTACGCAATAACAGCACCGTGCTACGCTTGCAGGGCGTGCGGGACCGGCTGCGTGTTCTGCTTGTATCAGGCGTGCCTAACCAAGGCGCACGGGTATGGCGGAGCTTGCTAAAAGCCGACCCTTCGGTGGATTTGGTCCATTTTACCATTCTCCGCTCCCCCGATACAGCCGATGATACCCCCCTCTCTGACCTTGCCTTAATCCCCTTTCCCACCCATGAGCTGTTTTCCCAAAAGATCAACAGTTTTGACCTCATCATCTTAGATGGCTTTAGCAATCAAAATATCCTACCCGAGAGCTATCTTGAGAATATCGCCCATTATGTTCGCCAAGGGGGAGGGCTACTCGTTGTCGGTGGGCCTGAAATGACGCAGGCCGGCACATTGCAAGATACCCCAGTAGGGGCTGTCCTGCCTGCCCATATCCCTTCAGAAAATGGCCTTATCCTCCAACCTTTCTCCCCTAAACGGACTGCTCTTGGCCTGTCTCACCCCGTCACAAGGGCCTTACCCACACACGGCCCCTGGGGGGACGCATGGGGCCCGTGGTACCGCGCTTTACGCACTGACCAAACACAAGGCCGCACGCTCTTAGCCACACCAAGCGGTGCGCCTTTGCTCGTCTTGGACCAGAGCGATAAAGGCCGCGTGGCGATGCTGCTTTCGGACCAAATATGGCTCTGGTCCCGTGGGGAAAAAGGCGGCGGCCCGCAAGCAGAGCTCCTCCGCCGCCTCTCCCATTGGCTGATGAAAGAGCCAGAATTGGAAGAAAACCAGCTTGAAGCCCATATAAGCCAAGGTCGGATCTTCATCCAACGTACCAGTCTAGATGTACTCCATAATGCCCAAGCCGAGATTATTAGCCCCGATGGCAGTCATAGCCTTATCACACTCACCCCAACAGCAGAGCAGAGCGGCTTATGGGCTGGCTCCATCGCTATCCCTCCTACGGCCAAACAAACAGGACAAATCTGGACCATCCATCAAGGGGCGCTCAACACCACCGTGGCCCTAACAGAGCCCAACCCGCTAGAGGACCAAGACCTCCGCAGTACCGCGACCTTACTTACCCCTCTTGTTCGTCAATCTGGTGGGGGGATTATCTGGCTAGGGCGTGAGGGGGTACCAACACTCCGTCAAGTCGCTGAGACAGGGCCATTTCATGGTTCAGGCTGGGTAGGGCTGCCGCTACATCAAATCCAGCTCTCTACCGAGACAACAACAACCCCCTACCTACCCTCTTGGCTCCTCCTTGTAGCCATTCTTACCTTGGTAGGAATAAGCTGGTGGCGTGAAGGACGGTAGAAAAAACGCACCCTCTATGATATGCCCATCATCTATGAAATTGACAAGGCGCGGTAGGGCTTGGCATGATAAGCCCAGCGTCCCTGTAGCTGGTATAAGAGAAGGCTTTATTCCCTAACATGCGCCCATTGAGTTCTTGGCTACCCCATATCATTTGTGCCCTCGGTTTTTCTGCTGCCTCACTGGCTATGGTGCCCTACACAGCTCATGCCCAATCGGCTGATGAAGCAGAGGCCGAGCAAGATGCCATGAATGCCCAAAAACAGGCTGAAGCGCGTAAAGCAGCACGCCACGCCGCCCCACCTTCTGCTCTCCCCGGTGCAGAGGCCGAAGATGGGGATGACAGCCACGCCCGTATGGATGTAAACCCCACCGCGGCCCTTTTTGATGCTGTTAATCGCGGCTCTTTAATTGGGGCGAAAGAAGCTCTTAGCCGTGGAGCTGATATTAACGCGCGTAATGTCCTCGACCAAACCCCGCTCGATCTCGCAATCGACCTTGGCCGTAATGATATTATGTTCCAACTTCTCTCTTTGCGGACTTACAACCCCGATGGGAAGCTCATCACCAGCTCTAGCCATGAGAGCAATGGTGAGCATATCACCATTAATGGCCAAGCAGGCATTACAGCCAAAGCTCCGCCCCGTATTATAGAGGATCGTGGTCAACCTATCCCCGCGATTGGCTTCCTCGGTTTTAATGGCCCCTCTCTCCCCGAGCCGGCACACCCTGCCCTGCGCCCTCTACCCGTACGGCATGTCGTGCGCCCTGCTACAGCCCGGCGCGTACGGCACGTAGTCCATCCCCATAAATCTGCTGCTGCGTCCTCATCTTCTTCCCCCTAAAAAACTCTTTTAAGGGGGAAGAGAGGTGCGCCAAACGCTAACCTCCAGATGCCTCCAACAAGGGTATTGCACTATAATAAATAAGCGCGATACCCACCCAACAAATCAGAAAAATCACCACGTCCCAGCAAAAGGCAGAAAAGCCAGAACGCTGCTTTTGTGGCCGCATAATTATAAAATGAAATAACACAGCAAACACCAAAGCTATGGCTGCGATCATAAGGGCCATAGGGTCATGTATTATACGCATCTCAGCTCTCCCCCATAATATACAGAATTACGCAGTGCGGCGTAATTCATGCGTTTCCTGCCGTAAAACATCAATCGGCACTAGCTGACCATCACGCTCAAAATACCAAAAGGTCCAACCATTACAGGACGCTGCATTCGTTAGAAGCGCACCTAATTTATGAATGGAGCCACGATGCTGCCCCGACACTAACGTCCCATCGGGGGAGACGCGTGCTTTAAGCCGTTTTTGGCGGTCATACACCACCGTACCCGGTGGGAGGCTTCCATTCTCCACAAAAGACCCAAAGGGAATACGCGGCAATTCCCGCTTAGCGGGGGTAATCTCCAATTGCTCGGCTGGCAACGCTTCAATCTCCGCCAAGCGTGCTTCTGCGGCTTTAATATAGTCGGGATGACGCTCAATCGCGACATAACGCCGCCCTAACTTCTTAGCCACAGCTGGGGTTGTCCCCGTCCCACAAAAAGGGTCCAACACAACATCTTTAGCCATTGTTGCTGCAAGGAGTGTCCGATGCAGCAAGCTCTCCGGCTTTTGCGTGGGGTGAAGCTTTAACCCATGCTCATTTTTAAGCCGCTCATTACCAGTACATAAGGGAAGATACCAATCCGAGCGCATTTGAAGGTCCTCATTCAGAGCCTTCATGGCTTGATAATTAAAGCGATATTTGCTCTCCGGCCCGCGTGCTGCCCAAATTAAGGTCTCATGCGCATTAGTAAAACGCCGCCCCCGAAAATTAGGCATGGGGTTCGACTTACGCCAGATAATGTCATTGAGGATCCAGAACCCCAAATCCTGCATAATCGCCCCAAGGCGAAAAATATTGTGATAAGAGCCAATCACCCAAATGGTGCCATCCTTATGGAGCAGACGGCGCGCCTCGCTTAACCATGCGCGGGTAAAGTCATCATAGGCTTCATACCCTGTAAACTTATCCCAATCATCATCAACGCCATCCACCACACTTTCATCTGGGCGGCGCAACTCCCCACGTAATTGGAGGTTATAGGGTGGGTCTGCAAAGACACAATTCACACTCGCATCAGGGAGGGTTTTCATCACCTCCACACATTCCCCACGTAAAATCCGGTTAAGGGGCATATCCGCTTTCATGCTGCGTGAACCTTTGCTGCAATCATATGTTTTATGGGGGCAAAACTACGCCTATGGTGGAGGGTCACCCCATCCTCGTGCAATCCTGCAAGGTGGAGAGCCGTGCCATACCCGGCATTACGCTCCCATCCATAGGCTGTATGACGTGTGGCTAAACGGGCCATAAGCCGGTCTCGCACCACTTTGGCCACAATAGACGCCGCAGCAATGGAGAGGCTCTTACTATCACCTTTAACAACCGTCTCTACCCGACAAGGTAAGGCAGGCGCGCGGTTGCCGTCTATCAAGGCCATAGCAGGCCATTGGCCCAGCTTTACGGCAAGGCGGCTCATCGCGCGCTGCATCGCTAAATGACACGCCTGACCAATATTGAGCCGGTCAATCTCCTGCACCGAGGCCGCACTAACAGCCGCACAAACGCTTGGCTCCGCCACCAAAGCGGCATAAGCCTTCTCCCGCCGTGCTATTGTCAGTTTTTTGGAATCATCCAACAGACCCGCCAATGGTGCAGAAGGCCGCGTGAGAAACACAACCGCAGCAGCGACCACAGGCCCTGCCAGCGGACCACGCCCGACTTCATCCACGCCTGCGACAAGCCCTTCATATTGGTCTTCTAGGCTGTAATCTGGCATGAAGGCCCTTTCCACTCGCTTCATTCGACACGTCATTCATCCGTGCCGATTTTGAATCACTCCGAGTCGGAAAGAAAGCCCCTTTTTAAAAAAAATGAGTCAAGAGAGAAAATAATGCCTTTTTATAAGGCAATACCGCCTAAAGCTGCACATCTCCTTCTTGCGGGGCGGCCTGAGCGGGGCTGGTATTATCCGGGTTAGAGGAAGCAGATTTTTGCCCCATGGTGCTATGCTCTGCTGAGGGTTTTACGCTCTGCACCTGAAAAGAAAGATGAGGGAAGCCCGGCGGCGGGTTAGTGGCCAGAATAGCCACTTCCCCCGCCGTCAACAGCCCAGAAAGGATGAGCAAAATAAGCCCACGCCGAACAGACTTCCAACGGCACCAAAAATAGCCGGGCACAAAGAAGAGCCCCCACCAAAAGGAAGGCGGCGTAACCCCAGCCAAGATAAGGGTCTTTCTATCCTGTATGAGGGCGAGGAACAAAATAGCACTTATGGATACCCCTGTTAGGGCACTCCCCAAATCAACCGCCCAATGCAATATTTGCCCTGCAAACAGCAGAGTCACATTCACAACTTCTGGTAGAAGCAACATCCACGCCCATAAAAAAGGCACCTTGCCCAGCTTCCCTCCCGTACCAGCAGCTATAGTGGTAGCAGGCTTCGGCCCACCTAAAGCGAGAGTAAATATCTTTACATCCCCACTAGACACAGGCAACCCTGCCTTACTTGCAGGCCGCCACTCATTGCCAAAAGCCGGGTGCCAGACGAGGGTTTGCGGGGTGATAACGCGCTGAATCATCAACCGGATGAGTTCGGCCTGTGACACCGGCCCAGCCTGCTGACCATCACGCTCATAATACCACTGCATAACCCTCTCTGACCCTCCGTTACTTTACTTAACCGCGCTTTTTAAACAGAAGACGGCCCAAAACCAACCCAACAAGCGTGATAATCCCCAAAGCGACAAAGGGACGCTCTTGAATGAAGCTTGTTGCGGCCTCAATCCGGCTCTCATTAGCATCGTACAAATCAGCAAATTCATGCTTTGCACGGCCACTCAACTGGTCAATCTTGCCACCAGCCTGCATTGCTGCATCACCAGAGACTGCACCAAACGCATCTTTGACACGCCCTTTAGCCTCTTGTACGAAGCCCTCACCCTTCATAGCGGTAGTATCAACCATGTCCGTCTCTCCCATCAACGCAATGCGCTGTGAATCAATAAATCTGTAGCAAGCCCATACGCACATGAAAGCCGCTACGCTTGCTGATATGCGGTTCCCTCGCCCATTCTTCAAGAGGGGGAATGCTCTACCCTTAAAGGGTAGAGGCTGTATTTTTATAAATTAAATACAGAATGTTAAGGTGCACTTTGTTGATAAAACCGCTATTATTTGTCTATCTCATGCCATATTTTCTGGCATAACAACGCGCCGCTAATAACCCTCACCATCAAGAGAGTTTCCTGATTATGAGCCCCGCCCCTTCCTCCCATACTCCCCCCACCCCAAAAGGGAAAAAATGGTGGATCGCCGGGGCATCTCTCCTTGCTATCCTCATCATCGCTTGGCGACTACATAGCGCAAGCCATAATGGCGCGCATCGTCATGGTGATACTCCCCCCGCTGTAGCTGTTGCAGCGGCACACCGGGCTAATATGCCCATCGTTTTACAACTTTTAGGGACAGTCGTCCCTGTTGCAAATGTTACCATTACCCCACGCGTTAGTGGCCATATCTTGGCCGTATATTATCAAGAAGGGCAGCATGTTCACCGTGGTGATGTGCTAGAACTCATCGACCCACGCCCTTATGAAGCAACATTGCATCAATATCAGGGTACCCTTGCGGCTGACCGCGCCCAGCTTGCTAAAGCGCGTGTCGATAGTGGCCGTTATCAGCGTTTGATTAAACAGAACTCCACCTCCGCTATGTTAGCGCGCGACCAAGAGTTTACTGTCGAGCAGCTAGAAGGTCAGGTCGCTTTTGATGAAGCAAATGTCCGTAATGCAGAGCTTAATCTGATGTATTGCCACATTACGGCCCCTGTGGATGGGCGCGTGGGTATTCGTGCCTTAGACATTGGCAATTATGTCACAGTAGGCCAATCTGGTGGTCTGACGACCCTTACCCAGATGCAACCTATTTCCGTCATTTTTACATTACCACAAAATAACTTACCTGAGGTCCAAGAACAGCTTAATAGCCATCCCTCCCTCACTGTGGAGGCATGGAGTAGCGATAACACCCATAAGCTTGCCACAGGGACGGTTAACGCGCTGGATAGCCAAATTGATACCTCAACAGGGACGGTGCGGTTACGTGGTATCTTCCCCAATGAGGATGAACGCCTCTTTCCTAATGAGTTCGTCAATGCACATCTCTTAGTGCAGACCATCCAAAACGCATTACTTGTGCCAAGCAATGCCGTCCAAACCGGGCCGGATGGACAATTTGTTTATGTCATTGAGAAAGATATGACGGCCGCTGTCCACCCTGTAAAACTAGGCCAGAGTGATGATAATAACAGCGTCATCCTCTCTGGCGTGGCAGAGGGAGACCGCATCGTCACTGATGGGATTAATCACCTCCGCCCCGGCAGTAAAGTTACCATCGCCGCTGGCCCTGCTGACGCAACAACCACACACCCTTAATACTCCGTTTGAGCTTGTGAGCCTGTGAATCCTTCTCGTCTCTTTATCGAACGCCCCGTTGCGACCAGCTTGCTTATGCTGGGCATTATGCTGGCTGGGTTATTAGGGTATCATTTCCTCCCCCTCTCCGCTTTGCCAGAGGTCGAATACCCTACCATCACCGTTTCGACCTTCTACCCCGGTGCCAGCCCTGATGTGATGAGTACCTCTGTCACAGCCCCGCTAGAGACACAATTAGGGCAGATGGCTGGGTTAGACCAAATGACCTCCCAATCCTCTGGGGGGGCCTCTGTCATCACATTGCGCTTCGGCTTAGACATGAAGATGGATATTGCCGAGCAAGAAGTGCAAGCCGCCATCAATAATGCTGGCTCTCTCCTGCCTAATGACCTCCCCGCCCCGCCGATTTACGCCAAGGTCAACCCCGCTGATACACCCATCATGACGCTCGGCATCACCTCCCGCACCTTGCCGCTACCGGAGGTGGAAGATTACGTCAACACACGCTTAGAGCAAAAGATAAGCCAAATCTCCGGTGTGGGGTTGGTGACCCTCTCCGGGGGGAACCGCAAGGCTTATCGCATACAAATCAACATCCCTAAGCTTACCTCATACGGCATCGCGCTAGATACTGTCCGCACCATCATCGGCACGGTGAATGTCAACTCCCCTACAGGGACGTTCGATGGCCCCCATCATGCGACCTCGCTCCGCATTGATGGGCAAATACAATCCGTTGAACAACTTATGAATCAGGTCATTGCGTATCAAAATAACGGGCCTATCCGCTTACGAGATGTTGGGCGCGTTGTGGAGGGGGCCGAAAATAACCAGCTTGCGGCATGGGCTAATAAAACCCCGGCTCTTATCCTCAATATTCAACGCCAACCCGGCGCGAATGTGATTGCCGTGGCTGATAATGTACGCGCCATTCTCCCCCGCTTACAACAAGACCTCCCACCGGGGATTGATATTGTCCCCTTAACAGACCGTACCACCACCATCCGCGCCTCTGTTCATGATGTTGGGCTAGAGCTTATCTTGGCGATGCTACTCGTTGTGGGGGTGATTTTTGTCTTTCTTTGCAATATCCCTGCGACCATCATCCCCGGCCTTTCTGTCCCTCTCTCGCTAATTGGGACACTCTCGGCAATGTATTTGCTGGGCTTCTCGCTGGATAATCTCTCCCTTATGTCCCTTACCATTGCCTCCGGCTTTGTGGTGGATGATGCCATTGTGGTGATTGAAAATATCTCCCGCTTTGTAGAAGCAGGCGAGGACCGTTATACAGCCGCCCTTAAAGGGGCCAAAGAGATTGGCTTTACCATCATCTCACTCACAGTCTCACTAATTGCTGTGCTTATCCCGCTGCTTTTTATGAGCGATGTGGTGGGGCGTCTCTTCCATGAATTCGCGATGACCTTGGCCATCACTATCTCCCTCTCGGCTCTTATCTCCATCACCCTCGTGCCGATGATGTGCGCGCGTATGCTAAGTGAACGCCACAAACCCAACAGCACGCCACAGGAGAGAGTACATTGGCTCACACGCTTTGCCGACTTCATGCAAGAGATGATGGACTGGCTCATCACCCAATATGATCGCGGCTTAGAGATTGTCTTTCGCCACCAACCATTAACCCTCATTGTCGCCGTAGCGAGTATTCTCATGACCGGTCTGCTCGCATGGGGCATACCGAAAGGCTTTTTCCCCTCCCAAGATAGCGGTGTCATACAGGGGATTTCCGTCATGCCGGCTAATATATCTTTTGAGGGCATGAAAACACGGCAAGCTGAACTCGGACGGCTCATCCTCCAAGACCCTGATGTGGTGAGCCTCTCCTCCTTTATCGGGATTGATGGGCAAAATATGACCCTCAATTCCGGCCGGTTTCTCATTAATCTAAAGCCCAAAGAAAAACGAGAAAGCTCCCTTGATGCCATACAAGCCCGGCTTAATGCCGCAGCACGCGCCCTCCCCGGCACGCATCTTTACACCCAGCCCGTCCAAGACCTCTCGCTGGAGACATCCGTCTCAGCCATGCAATATCAATTCATGCTTGAAACACCCGATTATGACGATTTCTCCCTCTGGGTGCCGCGTTTTCTTGACGCCCTCAAGCATGAGCCTTCCCTCAATGATGTGACCTCCGACCTCCAAGCGGATGGTCTAACGGCTATGCTTACGCTGGACCGTACCAATGGGGCGCGTTATTCCATCACCCCACAGACGGTCGATAATTTGCTTTATGATAGTTTTGGCCAACGGCAGGTTTCCACCATCTACACACAATCCAACCAATATCGTGTCATTTTGGAGGCTGACCCGCGCTTCCAACAGAGCCAACGCTCTCTCTCCCAGCTTTATCTACCGGGTATCGCCTCCGAGGCAGGAGGCAGCACGAGCGGACCAACACGCCAGCCGACCTCTGGGTTAGTACCGCTCTTGCAAGTCACCAGCCTAAGCCGGCTGACCTCGCCTTTGCTCATCACGCATTATGGGCAATTCCCCGCCACGACAATTTCTTTCAATCTCGCGCCACATCATGCGCTGGGAGAGGCCACAACCGCCATTGAGCATATCCGCCAGAAGATTGGCCTCCCCGGCACCTTCCAAACCGCTTTCCAAGGCACGGCTGCTGCTTTTAAAAATGCACTGGGCAATGAGCTCGGCCTCGTCATTGCTGCGATTGTAGCGGTCTATATCGTGCTAGGCGTGCTGTATGAGAGCTTCATTCACCCTATCACCATTCTCTCTACCCTCCCCTCCGCTGCGATTGGGGCGTTCCTAGGGCTTTATGGCTTTGGGATGCCCTTGGATATTATGGGCATTATCGGCATTGTGCTGCTCATCGGCATCGTCAAGAAAAACGCGATTATGATGATCGACTTCGCCCTCCAAGCGGAGCGACAAGATAACCTCCCCCCCATTGAGGCCATACGCCAAGCCGCTTTGCTCCGCTTCCGCCCGATTTTGATGACAACACTCGCCGCCCTTTTTGGGGCACTCCCCCTCCTCCTCAGCAGCGGCACAGGGACGGAATTACGCCGCCCGCTGGGCGTGGCAATTGTCTTTGGATTGATGCTCTCCCAACTGCTGACGCTCTTTACCACGCCGGTGATTTATCTCTTTATGAACACTTGTAGCTTGAAGGTGCGAGGGGTTGTCCAAAAATACCTCCATAAATCTGAACATCCTGCGCAAACCCCGTGAGGTTAATTCGCCTCTTTGTCAGTCGCCCCGTCGGCACGCTCCTCATGACGCTGGCGATGATTCTTGCAGGCTGCCTTGGCTATCATTATCTTCCCATCTCGGACTTACCCGATGTCGATTACCCTGTGGTGATGGTGATTGCCAACCAGCCCGGCGGCTCCCCGTCTGAAATTGCTAGCACCATCGCCGAGCCTTTAGAGCGTCATTTGGGGGCCATTGCGGGGGTGCGGGAAATGACCTCCCAATCCACCGTTAATCAAACCCGCATCCTCCTCCAATTTGACCTCTCACGCGATATTAATGGGGCCGCGCGCGATGTCCAATCAGCCCTCCGCGCTGCACGGCAAGACTTGCCTACAACCCTCCGCAGCGACCCTAGCTATATGAAGGCCAATGCGAATGGGCCGCCTATCATGGTCCTTACGCTCACCTCCTCAACCCGTACCCCTCAGCAGCTTTATGATTTCGCCAATAACATCGTCCTCCCCGGCCTTAGCCAAGTAGAGGGTGTTGGCAATGTCGATATTCGCGGCAGTGCCTTACCCGCTGTCCGTGTGGAGGTTAATCCGTTACGGCTCTTCCGCTATGGGATTGGGTTTGAGGATATTCGCGCCGCTCTAACCTCTGCTAACGCCCATACGCCCAAAGGTTTTATCGAGAGCCATAATCAGCGTTTCATCCTCGCTACGAATGACCAAGCCACACAAGCAAGTGCCTATCGCTCCCTCATCATCGCCTATCGCAATAACCAACCTGTCCGCCTCTCCGATGTCGCTGATGTCGTTGATAGTGCGGAAGACCTCCGCCAAGCAGGTTATGTAAATGGTCAGCCAGATATTATCTGCACCGTTTATCCCCAAAGTGGGGCTAACATCATCCAAACGACCGACGGGCTAAAAGCACGTTTGCCGCTCCTCCGCACAGCTTTGCCGGGTAATACACGTTTGGACCTCCAGCTTGACCGCTCCGTCACCATTCGCGCCTCACTGGCTGATACACAACGGACCCTCATCCTCGCTGTGGGGTTAGTGGTTCTGGTCGTTCTTTTCTTCCTACGCGATGGGGTAGCTGTCCTCATCCCTGCGCTTGTCGTCCCCGCTTCCATCATCACCACATTCGCCTTTATGAAGCTGCTAGGCTATCAGCTTGATGTGATGTCGCTAATGGCTCTCACCATCGTCACAGGCTTTGTTGTGGATGATGCCATTGTGGTGTTGGAGAACATCACACGCCATCAGGAAATGGGAAAATCTGCCTATAAAGCGGCCATAGACGGCACGGGGGAGGTCGTCTTTACCGTCATGTCCATCACTTTATCGCTGATTGTCGTTTTTCTCCCCATCTTGCTGATGGAAGGGGTTTCTGGCCTTTTCTTTCATGAATTTGCCATGACAATCATCATCGCACTTTGTGTCTCGATGGTGTTATCCCTAACCTTAGCCCCCATGCTCAGTGCTCAGCTTCTCGCTCTGCAAGAGCATAAACAGGCGCGCACCTCCACAGGGATAATCCGCACCAGCCTAAAATGGTGTAGCCATAAGCTGGATTATGGCTTCCAACGCCTCACCGTAGGCTATATGCGCTCGCTCTACGCTGTGATGGCCCATCCAAAACTCGTCCTCCTCTCCCTACCGCTCAGCCTCCTCCTCGCCGGTTGGCTCTTTACCTCCCTGCCCAAGGAGCTCTTCCCCCAGCAGGACCAGAGTATGATTATGGGGCGGCTTGTGGCAGACCAGGATATTTCCTTCCATGCGTTGCAGGCCCTCACCATTAGGGCCGAAAAACGCCTCGCCCAAGACCCTGATGTCATCAGTGCGATTGGGGGGTTAGGCAAACGCTCCTCTAATTCGGTCAATATGTTCATCACCCTCAAGCCGAAGGGAGAACGCAAGGATGATATCTCTGTCACGATTAATCGCTTGAACCATCTTTTTTCTCACCAAGCCGGGCTATCCCTCCGCCTCCGCCTACCGAGCCTCATCGGCGGGGGCGCGCGCTCAACTGATGGGGCGTATCAATATAGCTTACAGGGCAACTCTGCCGAGGAGCTTTACCAATGGACCCCACGCGTGGTTGAAGCCCTCTCACACTTGCCTATGCTCACTGATGTAACCTCTGATATGGAGCAAGGCGGCCGTGGCATCACCCTCGCCCTCACACGCGATGTAGAAGCCCGCTATAACATTACCCCGCAGCTCGCCAGCAACGCGCTTTATGACGCTTTTGGCCAACGCGCAGCCTCTGTGATTTATGAGCCATTAAATCAATATCGCGTCATTATGGAGGCCGCACCCATCTTCTGGTCCGACCCGCACTTCCTCACGCAAATGCGGGTGAGTGTAACAGGCGGTACAGCCAACGGGGCTTATGCCACCAATAATATCCGTGTCCGTGCGCATGACACCTCCAGCGCATCACTCTCCGAAGGGCAGCTCTCTTATCTAAACTCTGTTGCTAATGCCCTTGCAGGAGGTAAGTCCGCCTCTAATGGCTCTGCCGTTACAACACGCAGTGAGACTATGGTCCCCCTTCCTCTGCTTGGCCCCTTAAAACAGGTCAATGACCCCCTCGCTGTTAATCATCAAGGCCAGTTTGTCGCGACAACTCTATCCTTCAACCTCGCCCCCGGTGCCGCTTTAGGGGACGCCATTACCGCAATTAACCAAGCCATGGTGCAACTCCATCTCCCACGCGAGATTCAAGGTGGCTTCGCTGGCAATGCAGCCAGTTTGCAAAAATCTGTAAGCCGAGAGCCGCTCCTAATTCTCGCCGCGTTAATAGCCGTTTATGTCGTCCTCGGTATTTTATATGAAAGCTTAGTCCACCCGCTAACAATCCTCTCCACCCTTCCTTCAGCCGGCGTAGGAGCCTTATTGGCTGTTACCCTCTTTGGCCAGCCTTTCTCCCTCCTCACCCTCATCGGTGTTATTTTGCTCATCGGCATTGTGAAAAAGAACGCCATTATGCTGATCGACTTTGCCATCCAAGCCCGCCAGCATGGCAAATCCGCACAAGAAGCCATCATGACCGCAAGCCGGTTACGCTTCCGCCCTATTTTGATGACAACCTTCGCCGCGGCTTTAGGGGCTGTCCCATTGCTCATCGGCGGGGATTATGGGAGCGAGATGCGTAAACCGCTCGGCCTCGCTATTCTCGGTGGCCTCTGCCTAAGCCAACTCCTGACCCTATACACCACCCCCGTAGCTTATCTCTCCCTAGACAGACTAAGCCAACACATGCGCTCTTGGATGCCTCACCATTCCCCCAAAGCCGACTAACACGCAGTGATATGGCTGTAGATTTTACAAATCTAAAAAAGTAATGACTACCTTTATGCAAGCCTCTGCTGGTATAGCATGTCTCATTATATCGCTGCTTGTTTCGTCTTATTGCGGATTATCATGCCTCTTCCCTCTCGTACCCTTTCAATTGCCATCCTAACAACAGGACTTAGCCTTACTCTAAGCGGATGTATGGTCGGGCCGGATTACGATATGCCTCAAGCCATTATTTCACCCCGCTTTAAAGAAGCTCCCCCGCCTGCCGGATGGGAAAAAGCCAATCCTTACCTCAGCACCTTACCCAAAGGTGATTGGTGGCGAGTGTTTAACGACCCAACCCTAAATAAATTAGAAGAAGAGGTTAGCCGCTCTAACCAAAGCTTAAAGCAATATGAGGCGCAATATCGCAAAGCCCGTGCGATGATTGATTCCGTTCGCGCTAGCCTTTTTCCTACCCTTAACGGCAAGTTCAGCTTTAATCGTAATTCTAGCGGAAGACGCACCCCAAGCGGGCTCCCTGAGAGCCCCCATACCTTCGTCACAACCACCAACACATGGGCCACCGGTCCAAGTGCAAGCTGGACCATTGACGTATGGGGCATGATTCGTCGCCAAATCCAACAACAAGTAGCTTCAACGCAAGCCAATGCCGCTTTGCTCGCCAATATGCGCCTCTCTTACGAGCTAGAATTAGCAAGCGACTATATGAATCTCCGCTATCAGGATAGCTTAATTGACCTTTACGACCGCAATGTCCGCCTCTATCTGCATAACCTCGAAATCCTCAATAACCAATATGCAGCCGGTGTAGCAGACCCTACGAGCATTTTTCAGGCACGCTATCAATACGAATCAACTCAAGCGAGTCTCTCTGGTGCCCGTGTAACGCGTGCGCAATATGAGCATGCTATTGCTGTCTTAACAGGTCATCCCCCAGCCGATGTGACAATTCCACACGCCCCTCTCCCCTTTACCTTACCAACAATTCCTCATTTCATACCTTCTGACCTCCTCCAAAGGCGGCCCGACATCGCCCAAGCCGAGCGGGAAATGGAAAGCTATAATGCTGAAATCGGCTATGAGATTGGGGCCTTCTTCCCACAAATTAGCCTCTCAGCCAGCTATGGTTATAGCGGTAACCCCATCCAACATCTCATCCAACTTGCCACACGCACATGGTCCCTCGGGGCCGCAGCGAATGAGACCCTGTTTGAAGGCGGCGCGCGCTCCGCTGCTGTGCGGGAAGCCGAAGCCGATTATGACGGTGCCGTAGCCAATTACCGCCAAGTGGTGCTAAAGGCTCTGCAAGATACCGAGGACCAACTCTCGAACCTACATTATCTTGGTGACCAGATAACTTTCCAAGAGCAAGCTTTACGCAGCGCACAAGAGGCCGTCACCGTCTCTATGAACGAATATCTTGCCGGGACACAAATCTACACCACCGTCATCACGGCCCAACAAACGGCCCTACAATATGAAGAAATGCGGCTGCAAATCCAACAACAACGCGTCATCAGCACACTACGCCTCATCACAGACCTAGGTGGGGGATGGAATAGGAGCAAACTACCCAGCAAGGCCTCCTTACAAACAGATAATCCCTTCCTCCCCAGCTTCATCCAAAAAGATAAAAACTAAAACCTTACGCATAAAAAAAGGCGTCTCCTCTTACAGGGACGCCCTTTTTTTACACAACCGCCTCCTTTTTAGGAGGAAGCCTCCTCACGGCTAGCCATCTTTTTCCGCCCGAAAAGCAACCCCACAATGAAGGCTAACCCCGTCCATCCCCATGGATGATCCATCACGAGGTCTTCCATCACATCCCTTACAAGCCCCAGAATAGAGTGGCATGCATTTATCAGATCAGAACTCATGGCTACACCTGCTTTTCTAAGGGGTTACGCTCAACCCACGAAAAAAGGCCGATGCCTAAAAGCACCGACCTTTCCTTTATTCTCCTATTGGAGAAAAAGCTCAAGCTGCTTCTTGATTTTCTTTCTGCACTGGCCCGCTATCTTTGCCTTTTTCAGCAACTTCACGGTCCACCAGCTCAATCACAGCCATATCGGCATTATCACCATAACGCACACCGGCCTTCAGCACACGGCTATAACCGCCAGCACGGTTTGCATAACGCTGCCCCAGAACAGAGAACAGCTTGCTCACAATAGCATCGTCACGCAGTTGAGCAAAAGCCTGACGGCGTGCATGAAGCGTACCGCGCTTGCCTAAGGTGATCAGCTTCTCAACAACAGGACGCAGCTCCTTCGCTTTTGGCAGCGTTGTGGAGATTTGCTCATGCTTGATGAGTGCGACAGCCATATTACGGAACATAGCCGCGCGATGAGTGGAGGTGACGCCAAGTTTACGTCCGCTCAGATTATGACGCATTTTCTTTCCCTAATCCTTTGCCCGAACTTCCCAGCCGGGGCTTTTTAGAAGGTCTCATCGAGACGCCGGGCCAGATCCTCGATGCTCTCCGGCGGCCAAGCAGGAACATTCATCCCTAGCGAGAGGCCCATGCCTGTTAGCACCTCTTTGATCTCATTCAGCGACTTACGACCGAAATTCGGAGTCCGAAGCATTTCCTGCTCGCTCTTCTGCACGAGATCGCCAATATAAACAATATTGTCGTTCTTCAAGCAGTTTGCACTACGCACAGAAAGCTCAAGCTCATCCACTTTACGCAACAGATGACGGCTGAAGGGCAAGTCATCTTGTGGCTCTTCATTCTGAACCGGGCGCGGCTCATCAAAATTGATGAAGAGCTGAAGCTGATCCTGCATGATGCGCGCGGCTAATGCCAAGGCATCTTCCGGCGTAACCACCCCATTCGTCTCAACACTCAGGAGCAATTTATCATAGTCAGTAACCTGCCCCACACGAGTCGGCTCCACTTTATAGGAGACACGCTGCACGGGAGAGTAAATCGCATCAATGGGGATTAAGCCAATCGGAGCATCATCAGGACGGTTTGCAGAGGCCGGGACATAGCCCTTGCCCATATTCACCGTAAACTCCATGCCCAATTTGACATCATCATCCAGCGTACAAATAACCAAATCTGGGTTCATGATTTCAATATCATGACCTGTTTGGATTTGCCCAGCTGTAACTTCCCCCGGCCCTGTCGCAGCAAGAACCATACGCTTTGGCCCCTCACCGTGCATACGCAAAGCAAGCTGCTTCACATTCAACACGATGTCGGTCACATCCTCACGCACACCTGCTACAGAGGAGAACTCGTGCAAGACTCCATCAATCTGGATGGCCGTAACAGCAGCACCCTGAAGAGATGAAAGAAGAATACGACGCAGAGCATTCCCCACCGTCAGCCCAAAGCCACGCTCAAGCGGCTCAGCAACAATGGTCGCCATGCGGGAAGGAACTGGGCCGGGTTCGACTTCAAGCTTCTCCGGTTTGATGAGAGCCTGCCAATTTTTCTGGAGAACCAAGATCATGGCCTTTCAAACAACGAAGCCCGCCATTCTGGCGGTACCAGGCCCGCACATGTCGTGCGGTACGAACTTACCAAAGCTCAGATTGGTTGCACCATCCAATCGTGACAACCAACCCAGCCAAATACACTGTCCGCCTTAAACGCGACGACGCTTACGGGGACGGCAACCATTATGGGGTACTGGCGTCATATCCCGAATAGACGTGATTGTAAAACCAACGGCCTGCAAAGCACGCAAAGCACTCTCACGCCCTGAACCAGGACCAGAGACCTCAATCTCCAACGTTTCCATGCCATGCTCACGGGCTTTACGGCCAGCATCCTCAGCAGCAACCTGTGCCGCATAAGGTGTGGACTTACGAGACCCCTTGAAGCCCTGAGCCCCAGAGGAAGACCATGCAATCGCATTGCCCTGAGCATCAGCAATCGTGATCATCGTGTTGTTAAAGGTCGAAAGAACATGAGCAACACCAGAGATGATGTTTTTACGCTCCTTCTTACGAATACGCGGTGCGGCAGCCTTGGCCATAATATGCTTGTCCTACTAAATCTGCAAAAGCGTCAAAGAGAACGCGCTTATTAGCGCGTTGCCTTCTTCTTACCAGCAATGGCAACAGCCTTACCCTTACGAGTACGCGCATTTGTATGCGTACGCTGCCCACGAACCGGAAGACCACGGCGATGACGCAGACCACGATAGCAGCCAAGGTCCATCAGACGCTTAATATTCATCGCCGTCTCACGACGGAGATCACCTTCTACACGGTACTCACTGTCAATCAGGTCACGAATCTTTGTGACCTCATCATCAGAAAGCTCATTCACGCGCTTAGCATCATCAATGCCGAGCTTTGCACAGATTGCCTGTGCGCTCGACGGACCAATGCCATAAACATAGCGCAGACCGATGACCACCCGTTTGTTGGTCGGAATGTTTACGCCGGCAATACGTGCCACGCCAATTCTCCCATCCACACGGCCCAAAGCCGCGTTGCCAAAAATCTTTGTCTGACGGACCATGGCCGCTCACCGGCATCAGTCCCCAAAGAACGATTCCAACCCCGCCATGGGGTTCGATACGTTCACCTTATGCTGGGCGAATATACTGCCCTGCCAGACAAGTCAAATAATAAAGATCACTTTTTCGTGACCGACTCACATATCAAGACGCTAATTGGTCGAGAATAGCGTCAATCGCCGCCCCAACCGTATCAACATCTTGCATCCCATCAACGCGCTTTAAGCACCCTCTCTCCTCATAATAAGGCAGAATAGGGGCTGTTTGCTCCCGATAGACCTTCAGACGTGAATGAATCACCTCTGGGTGGTCATCCGCACGGCGGGAGCCATCATCATGCTGACGTTCGCAAAGACGCTTTACAAGAGCATCTTCACTCACCTCTAACAAAATCACCGCATCAATTTTGAGCCCCTGCTCTTTGAGCATAGAATCCAAAATCTCTGCCTGAGGCTCTGTACGAGGGAAACCATCTAAAATGACCCCCTTCGCACAATCGGGCTGCTCAATACGATTCTCAATCATTTGAACAATGATGGGATCCGGCACAAAATGCCCCTTCTCCATCAAACCCTTAACCTCCAAACCAATCGGAGATTTCGCCTTGACCTCAGCACGCAGCATATCCCCTGTAGAGATTTGCTTCATGCCACGATTTTTCTCGAGACGCTTCGCCTGTGTCCCCTTTCCCGCACCGGGGGGACCAAGAAGAATGATATTCACCCTTACCTCCGTTTTTCCCGACCAACGCGACTACGCCCACGGCTACCCCGCTCCCGCTGCTTACGGATAAGCCCTTGATATTGATGCGCCACCAAATGAGATTGCACCTGCGTAACCGTATCAATCGTGACCGATACGATAATAATCAAGCTCGTCCCACCAAAGTAAAACGGTACATTATATTTGTTGATCAAGAACTGCGGCAAGAGACAAACCAGCACCATGTAGGCCGCGCCAATGCTCGTCAAGCGTGACAAAATACGATCAAAATAACGCGCCGTATTAGCCCCCGGACGAATACCCGGCACAAACCCGCCTTGCTTCCTCAAATTATCAGCTGTTTCCTCAGGATTAAATGTCACAGCTGCATAAAAATAAGAGAAAAACACAATCATGAAAGCATAAAACGCCATGTAAAGCGGTTGCCCTTGGGAGAGCCACTGCCCCACACGCCCCATAATGCCACCATTATTATGCATAAAGCCCGACAAAGTCGCCGGCACAAGCAAAACAGAAGACGCAAAAATGGGGGGAATTACACCTGCTGTATTCACCTTAAGCGGCATATGTGTGGAATCCCCGCCATAAATACGGTTACCCACCTGCCGTTTAGGATACTGAATAACAATACGCCGCTGCGCTTGCTCCATAAACACAATAAAAGCGATAACCAGCAGAGCTAAAATGAGGAAGGCCACCACAAAGAGCGGCGACAAAGCCCCCGTTCTTCCTAGCTCGAACAACGTATTAAGCGCATGTGGTAAATTCGCTACAATACCGGAGAAAATTATGAGGGAAATCCCATTCCCAATCCCACGTGAGGTAATCTGTTCCCCCAACCACATAAGGAACAGCGTCCCCGTCACAAGCATCACAACATAAGAAACAAGGAAGGTCGGACCGGGGGAAATAACCGCGCTCAACCCTGTTTTTGTATGCATGCTACTTAACCCCATGGCGAAGCCATAAGCTTGTACCACGGCAATAAGCACCGTGAGATACCGCGTATATTGGTTAAGCTTTTTACGCCCTGATTCACCCTCTTTCTTCAACGCTTCCATAGAAGGCAACGCCGTTGAAAGCAGCTGAATAATAATAGAAGCACTAATATAGGGCATAATGTTAAGGGCAAAAAGCGTCATACGCCCCAAAGCACCACCTGTGAACATGTCAAACATGCCCAAGATGCCACCCTGATTTTCCCCAACAAGCTGCCCCAACACAGAAGCATCAATCCCCGGCACAGGGATAAACGTGCCAAGGCGATAAACAATCAATGCCCCTAATGTAAACCAGATCCGTTTTTTGAGCTCTGTCGCCTTAGAAAAGGCACTCATATTCAGGTTGCCGGCCAACTGTTCTGCCGCTGAAGCCATCTCCCCGTCCTTTCATGAAAACAGCGTCACCGCACATCGTACGGGACGCTGCTCACTTGTTCACTGTCACCCCAGCTTACTGGGTAAGCAAACTCAAGCCTCAGCCTGAGCTTCCTTCTTAACGGCAAGAACCTTCACAGAGCCACCGGCTTTCTCTACCGCAGCTACCGCTGCTGCAGACGCCCCGGAGACCTCAAAGTTCACACCCTGAGACAGCTCGCCCTTGGCCAAAAGACGCACACCAGCAACCTTACGGCTACCAATAAGCCCAGCTTGACGCAACACGTCCTCGGTAATAGGCGCACCAGCAGAAAGCTTACCAGCTTCCAGAGCCTTACTGACAGCACCAAGATTAACCGCCGCATATTCCTTACGGAAAATATTGACGAAGCCACGCTTCGGCATACGACGATAAATCGGCAACTGACCACCCTCAAAGCCATTAATCGCTACGCCGGAACGTGCTTTCTGACCCTTATGGCCCTTACCAGAGGTCTTGCCTTTACCAGAGCCGATACCACGCCCAAGACGCTTTTTGCGGTAGCGAGCCCCAGCGTTATCACGCAATTCATTCAGGTTCATATCAAGCCTCCACCTTTACCAGATGGGACACCTTGCGGATCATCCCGCGGACGGAGGACGTATCCTCCAACTCACGGCTGGAACCGATACCACGAAGGCCCAGCCCCTTGACCGTTTCCGCCTGACCCGGCTTGGAGCCGATCACAGAAGCGATCTGCGTCACCCGGATAGTCTTACCTTTTGTCTTAGACATTAGCAGCCTCCGTCTCTGACTGCTCACGGCGGCCAAACAGCTCGAATGTCTTCTTACCACGACGTGCCGCAACCTGACGCGGGCTACTTGCACGCTCCAGGGCGTCAAATGCAGCCTTAATCATATTGTGCGGGTTCCGTGTCCCTAGGCTTTTTGCGACAACATCGCTTACACCCAAGCTCTCGAAGACAGCACGAATTGGCCCACCAGCAATGATCCCTGTACCCGCTTCAGCAGCACGTACAACAACCTCACCAGCCCCAAAACGCCCCACTGCATCATGATGCAGCGTACGGCCTTCCTTCATCGGAACGCGAATCATGTTACGGCGTGCACGCTCTGTCGCCTTACGAATGGCCTCAGGCACCTCACGGGCTTTACCTGCACCATACCCAACGCGCCCTTTCTGGTCGCCAACAACAACCAGAGCAGCAAAGGCAAAACGCCGACCGCCTTTAACAACTTTTGCAACGCGATTAATGGTTACAAGCTTATCAACAAGCTCATCACCCTGCTCACGCTCACGACCACCACGGCCGCCTTCTCTTGGCTCACGTGCCATGTGTGATCCTCCTTAGAAAGACAGCCCGCCCTCACGGGCAGCCTCTGCCAGGGCTTTCACCCGGCCATGATAGAGATAGGAGCCACGGTCGAACACAACCTCTTTGACCCCAGCCTTAACAGCGCGCTCTGCAACCAGCTTACCAATGACGGAAGCGGCTGCGATATTCGCACCGGTTTTACCGGCTTCACGAACAGCTTTCTCAAGCGTAGACGCACTGGCCAGTGTAACCCCACGCGCATCATCAATGACTTGAACGTGGATATTCTTGCTAGAACGGAAGACCGACAAACGCGGCCGGCCGCCGCTCTTGCGACGAAGCTGGAAACGCAACCGCTTGCGGCGACGCTCCTGCAATCCTTGCAGCGATGCCATTACTTCTTCTTACCTTCTTTCTGACGCAGAACTTCGGTCTCATAACGAACACCCTTGCCCTTATAAGGCTCAGGTTTACGGAAGCTGCGGATATCCAAAGCTACCTGACCAACGCGCTGCTTGTCGTTACCCTCAACCAAAATGGCTGTCGGACGCGGTGTCGTAATCTTCACATCAGATGGGATCGGATAGACCACATCATGTGAGAAACCAAGATTCATCACCAGATTGGAACCCTGAACAGCAGCACGAAAACCCGTCCCCTGAATCTCAAGCCCTTTCTGGAAACCCTCAGAAACACCCTTCACCATGTTTGCAAACACAGCGCGAGATGTCCCCCACATCGTCCAGCTACGCGGCGTACGCCCCCCTAGAGGAGAGACAGTAATCTTACCATCCGCAATCTTCACATCAACAAATGAAGATACTGGCACACTCAGCTCACCACGTTTGCCTTTGACGCAAAACATGCCGTCCTTGACAACCGCCTCAACCCCGGCGGGGAGCTCAATAGGATATTTACCTACGCGAGACATATTCCCTCCTTAGAAGACGCGGCAGAGGACCTCGCCACCAACATTGGCAGCACGAGCCTCAACGTCTGAAAGAACGCCACGCGGAGTGGAAAGGATAGAAACACCCAAACCAGCATAAACGCGGGGCAACTCTTTAATCTTGGAATATACGCGACGCCCCGGACGAGAAACACGGTGAATCTCACGAATCACAGGCTGGCCATCGCTATATTTCAACTCAATACGGAACTGAGAGATACCCTTACGGACCTCCTCAGTCGTATAACCGCGAATATATCCTTCGCGCTTTAATGCCTCAAGCACGCTAGCGCGCAATTTGGAGGCCGGAGCAACGCAAGCAGCATGGCGGGCACGCTGAGCGTTACGGACCCGGGTGAGCATATCACCCAATGGATCAGACATAGACATTCAGACTACCCTTTTACCAGCTGGACTTAACCATGCCGGGGATTTGCCCCGTAGACGCCAAGTCGCGCAGTGCAATACGACACAGCTCAAACTTACGGTAGTTCCCACGAGAACGACCAGTAAGCTTGCAACGCAAACGCACGCGGGTCTGAGAGCCATTGCGCGGCAACTTCGCTAATTTCAGTGTCGCTTCGAAACGCTCTTCCATAGAAAGAGAGCGATCCTTAATTGTATTTTTAAGAGCGGTCCGCTTTTCACGATCACGCTGCGCCATAGCAGCACGACGATTATTACGGTTTACCGCAGAGATTTTCGCCATCTCGAATCTTCTCCCGGAACCTGTCGGGCCCATCCCGACGGTTTTCCAATCAACGGAACTGTAACGGAAACTCCCCCCTCATGTGAAGGGGGAAAATCTCTTTTCCGCGATTGATACGAAAAAATGTCGCTTAGGACACAAACGGCAGATCAAATGCCTTCAGAAGAGCTTTTGCTTCTTCATCCGTTTTTGCCGTCGTCACAAAGATAATGTCCATCCCACGGATGTCATCAACTTTGTCATAATCAATTTCCGGGAATACAATCTGCTCTTTCAGACCCATGGCAAAATTACCACGGCCATCAAAGCCTTTATTCGCCGGAAGACCACGGAAGTCACGAATACGCGGCATAGCAATCGTCACAAGACGATCCAAGAACTCGTACATACGAGCCTTACGCAACGTGACCTTACATCCAATCGGCAGCCCCTCACGAATGCGGAACCCCGCAACAGCCTTACGAGCCACTGTTTTTACAGGCTTCTGACCAGAAATCAGAGCCATTTCCTCAACAGCAGCGTCAAGCTTCTTTTGGTCAGCAGCGGCTTCACCGACACCCATGTTCAAGACAATTTTCTCAAGCTTGGGAATCTGCATGTCGCTTTTATATCCGAACTGCTCACGCAATTTAGCGCGAAGCTTGTCCTGATAATCCTGCTGCAAACGAGGCAGAACGGTACCTTTTTTATCGCTCATCGTTCGCTCCTCAGCCTTCGATCACTTCGCCGGTTACTTTAGCAACACGGACTTTGCGACCATCTTCCAGAACACGGAAACCAACACGTGTTGGCTTACCACTTTTCGGGTCGATCAGCTTTAGATTGGAGAGATGAACAGGCATTTCACGCTCAACAATACCGCCACCTTCGCCCATACGATTCGGCTTCGTATGACGCTTCGCGATAGCAACCCCACGCACAACAGCCTTCTCCGCCTTAGGCAGAACAGAAAGAACTTCCCCCTGCACACCACGGGAGCGACCTGTCAAAACGAGGACCTTATCACCTTTTTTAATACGTGCAGCCATTACAACACCTCCGGAGCAAGGGAGATGATCTTCATGAACTTACGTGCACGCAGCTCACGAACAACGGGGCCAAAGATACGCGTGCCAATCGGCTCCTGCTGCTTATTCAGCAACACAGCGGCATTCCGATCAAAGCGAATGGCAGAACCATCAGCGCGGCGCACCGGGTAAGATGTACGCACGATAACGGCCTGATGGACGTCACCTTTCTTCACCTTACCACGCGGAATCGCCTCTTTAACGGATACGACAATGATGTCGCCGACCGAGGCGGTCTTCCGCTTGGAGCCACCCAGCACCTTGATGCACTGCACCCGACGCGCACCAGAATTATCAGCCACGTCTAGGTTGGTCTCGGGATGAATCATCTGTCTACCCCCTTATGCGCCGACAGAAGACGATGCAGCCTCAGCAACATCGACTCCATTGCGGGAAATGACCGTCCATGTCTTGCGCTTGGAAAGCGGTGCGCACTCAACAATACGCACCACATCACCAATCTTGCATGCGTTAGCATCATCATGCGCTGCATACTTTTTGGAACGGCGGATAAACTTTTTATAGAGCGGATGCATCACGCGACGATCGACAAGAACAGTTACCGTCTTATCCATCTTATCACTCGTCACCCGCCCTGTCAGGACGCGCCTTGGCATCGTCCGTCTCCTCTCAGGACTTTGCGGCGGACGTTTTTGCGCCCGCGCGGTTCTTCGACTGGTTCAGCAATGTTTTGATACGCGCGACAGCACGACGCACAATCTTAACACGGCTACTATTTTCGGACTGGCCTGTGGCCGCAGCGAAACGCTGGTTAATCTGCTCACGCTTCAAATCTACAAGAAGAGTCTTCAACTCATCCTCGCTCTTGGCGCGCAGATCAGCAACCTTATAGGTCGTTTCAGCCATTCTCAAGCCTCCCCGATACGCTGAATGAACTTGGTCTTAATCGGCAACTTCGCAGCTGCCAAGCTAAGAGCCAAGCGAGCAACCTCCGGTGGCACCCCTTCGATCTCGAATAGGATACGTCCCGGCTTTACACGGGCTGCCCAGTACTCAGGGTTACCCTTACCGGAACCCATACGCACTTCTGCCGGTTTTGTCGAGACCGGAGTGTCCGGAAAAATACGAATCCAAACACGCCCAGCACGTTTCATCGCACGTGTAATCGCACGACGAGATGCCTCAATTTGACGCGCAGTAATACGCTCCGGCTCCAAGGCTTTTAGACCATACGCACCAAAATTCAGCTGCGTACCGCCCTTAGCCAAACCATGAATACGGCCCTTATGGGCCTTACGAAACTTTGTCCGCTTTGGAGAAAGCATAATTTTCTATCCTCACATCAAGCACCGCAGATTAAAAGACGGGGAGACCCCCGCCCCTTAACGCTGGGGAGCCTGCTCCGCAGCACGACGGTCCTGAGCCATTGGGTCATGAGCCAGAATCTCACCTTTAAAGATCCAGACCTTCACCCCACAAGAACCGTAAGTGGTATGCGCTGTAGAAGTTCCATAATCGATGTCCGCACGCAATGTATGCAACGGAACGCGACCCTCACGATACTGCTCATCACGAGCAATCTCAGCACCGCCAAGACGCCCACTACATGTGATGCGAATACCCTGAGCCCCCAGACGCATAGCAGACTGGATGGACCGCTTCATCGCACGACGGAACGCTACACGACGCTCCAGCTGTTGCGCAATGCTATCCGCTACCAGAGTGGCATCAATTTCTGGCTTGCGAATCTCAACGATATTCAGAGCAACATCGGCCTTGGTCATGCGGCTAAGGGTCTTACGCAGGGCATCAATGTCCTGCCCCTTCTTACCGATAATCACACCAGGACGCGCAGCATAAATCGTCACACGCGGTTTTTTCGCTGGACGCTCAATAACAACACGGGCAACGCCAGCACCAGAAAGCTTCTTACGCAAGAAAGCGCGTAGCTTCAAGTCCTCATGGAGGAGGCGGGCATAATCCCCACCTGCATACCAGCGGCTATCCCATGTACGATTGACACCGAGCCGCAGCCCGATCGGATTAACCTTATGTCCCATAGATCAGGCTGCCTTCTGCTCTTTGGAGTTCTTGCTAGCTTTGGGGGCTTCAACAGCCTCTGCGCGCTCAGCAACAACAATCTTCAGGTGGCTGAAAAACTTCTCAACACGTGCAGACCGACCACGGCCACGAGCATGGAAGCGTTTCATCACAATCGACTTGCCAACCTCGGCAGTTTTCACCACCAGCTTATCGACATCAAGCTGATGATTATTTTCTGCGTTAGCGACGGCACTCTCAAGAGCCTTCTTCACCTGCTGGGCAATGCGGCGGCGTGAGAATGTCAACGCAGCAATAGCCTTATCAGCTGGCTGATTACGAATCGTCGCAGCAACCAAGTTCAACTTACGCGGGCTAACACGAATATTGCGGGCAACTGCCTGCGCCTCTGTATCAGCCAAGGTACGGATATGCTTAGGCTTACTCATGCTCAGCCTCGCTTCGATTTCTTATCGGAACCATGACCGGTATAAGTACGGGTCGGAGAAAACTCCCCAAACTTATGACCAACCATATGCTCCGTAACCTGCACAGGCAGGAACTTCTGACCATTATAGACGCCGAACGTCAGCCCGACAAACTGCGGCAGGATGGTAGAACGACGTGACCAAATCTTAATCACCTCGTTCCGGCCCGATGCACGAGCCTTTTCAGCCTTACCAAACAGATACCCGTCGACGAACGGGCCTTTCCAGACGGAACGTGCCATCTTCTATGCCCCTCTCTTACTTACCAGTTTTACGACGACGGATAATCAGGCTGTCCGTCTTCTTGTTGGTACGCGTCTTGTAACCCTTTGTCGGTACACCCCAAGGTGTCACAGGATGACGACCACCGGACGTACGCCCCTCACCACCACCATGTGGATGGTCAACAGGGTTCATAACCACACCGCGGTTATGCGGACGGCGACCCATCCAACGACGGCGACCAGCCTTACCGAAATGCTGGTTCATGTTGTCCGGATTAGACACAGCACCAACCGTTGCCATGCACTCACCGCGCACAATACGCAGCTCACCAGATTGCAGCTTAATCTGCGCGTAACCAGCATCCTTACCAACCAGCTGAGCATAATTCCCAGCAGAGCGGGCAAGCTTACCACCAGCACCCGGCTTTAGCTCGATATTATGAATGATGGTCCCCACCGGCATAGATGCCAGCGGCATAGCATTCCCTGGGCGCACATCAGCATGATGAGCTGCAATCACACGATCACCAGCCTTCACACGCTGAGGAGCCAGAATATAGGCCAGCTCACCATCTTCATAACGGATGAGTGCGATGAAGGCTGTGCGGTTAGGGTCATATTCCAGACGCTCAACCGTCGCAGCAACATCAAACTTACGCCGCTTGAAATCAACATAACGATAAGACTGCTTATGCCCACCACCACGGAAGCGCACAGTCGTACGCCCGTAATTATTGCGACCACCAGTCTTGTTTTTACCTTCCGTCAACTGCTTGACGGGCTTGCCTTTCCAAAGCTCGCTCCGGTCAATCAGCACGGTACCACGAGTGCTTGGTGTCGTGGGATTAAAGTGCTTCAATGCCATAGTTTTTTACCCCGCGCGTCAACCAAGCTTCGCTGTAAGGTCGATCGATTGACCCTCAGCAAGCTGAACATACGCCTTCTTGACATCAGAACGGCGACCTGGACGACCCTTAACTCGCTTCACTTTACCCTTTTGGACCAAAGTGCTGACACCAGCAACCTTCACCTTAAAGAGTGTCTCAACAGCGACCTTAATCTGCGGCTTAGTAGCTTCCAAAGCAACTTTGAAAACAACCTGATTCTTTTCGGAGAGCAATGTTGCCTTCTCCGTAATCACCGGCGCACGCAGAACATCAAACAGAGCCTCTTGAGACAGATTTGCTGCGGCCTTACGGGCATTCAAAACAGTTTTTGTTGTCATGCCAGACGCTCCTTGAGACCCTCAAGAGCAGCGTGGGTAATTACCAACACATCATGCTTGAGAATATCATAAACATTCGCCCCAACCGTAGGCAGAAGATCAATCTTCGGCAGGTTGGAAATTGCGCGCGCGAAAGGCTGGTCGGCTACTTGATCAACAATCAAAGCAGAAGAGCAACCGAGAGCCTTTAGACGAACCGCTGCATCGCGTGTCTTCTCAACACCAGAGAGGTCTTTAAGGATGATCAACTTACCTTCAGACGCTTTCTGAGAAACAGCAGACCGCAAACCAAGACGGCGCACTTTCTTAGGCAAATCAAAGCCATGATCGCGCACAACCGGCCCATGAACCACACCACCAGTACGGAACTGCGGCGCTCTCAAAGAGCCTTGACGAGCAGAGCCTGTTCCCTTTTGGCGGTACGGCTTTTTTGTCGTACCAGAAACAGCACCCATGCCGCGCGTTGCATGCGTCCCAGCACGACGCTTAGCGAGCTGCCAGTTCACAACACGGGCCATAATGTCCTTGCGGGGGACAATCCCGAAAATCTCTTCCGGCAGTGCGACTTTGCCTGCACTCCCGTTATCGAGGGTTTTGATATCGTATTCCATATCCCTCACCCGGCGGCCCCTACGGTCGCAGCCGGATAGGGCGCGTCCGCATTGCGGGCCTTCTTGATTGCATCGCGAACCAGAACAACACTGTTCTTGGCACCTGGGATAGCACCGCGCACCATAATCAGGTTACGCTCCTCATCCACAGCAGCAATTTCGAGGTTTTGTGTTGTCACCCGCTTATCACCAAGGTGACCAGCCATCTTCTTGCCCTTAAAGACCTTACCAGGATCCTGGCGTTGGCCTGTAGAGCCGTGAGAGCGGTGACTAATAGACACACCATGTGTGGCTTCCAACCCGGCAAAGTTATGGCGTTTCATAACACCAGCAAAACCTTTACCTTTACTGCGGCCAGTAACATCCACCTTCTGACCCACAACAAAATGAGCAGCAGAAAGCTTCGTCCCTGATTCCAGAACGGCATCTTCTGCCACGCGGAACTCGACCAGCTTTTTCTTGGGTTCAACCTTCACACGGGCAAAGTGCCCACGGTTCGCTTTTGTAACGTGCTTTGTTTTTGCCGCACCCATACCAAGCTGAACAGCCGTATAGCCATCACGCTCTTTTGTGCGGGCATCCACAACCTCGACATTATCAAGGTGCAGCACCGTCACCGGCACATGTGTGCCGTCTTCTTTAAAGAGCCGGGTCATCCCCAGCTTTTTTGCAATCAATCCGGTACGCATCGTCTGGACCTTAGAGTTTAATCTCGACATCAACGCCAGCGGCGAGGTCGAGCTTCATGAGGGCGTCCACGGTCTGCGGAGTCGGCTCGACAATGTCGAGCAAGCGGCGATGTGTTCTCATTTCGAACTGTTCGCGACTTTTCTTATCCACATGCGGTGAACGATTCACAGTAAACCGGGCAATATGCGTCGGCAGAGGGATTGGCCCCCGTACCCGCGCACCCGTACGCTTCGCCGTATTCACAATCTCCTTTGTGCTGTTATCCAACACGCGATGATCATACGCTTTAAGGCGAATGCGGATGTTCTGGTCGTCCATGATTTCACTTCATCCTTACTAAACCGGATGCTGTCCTACTGCATTTTATTTAGAAATGGAACCCCGGCCGAAAAAATTCGACCGGGGTTCCATATTCAAAACCAGTCGGACCTTAGGCGCTGATGGAAGCCACCACGCCGGCACCCACTGTACGGCCACCTTCGCGAATAGCGAAGCGGAGGCCTTCATCCATAGCAATCGGAGCAATCAGCTCGACATCCATGGTAGCATTATCACCCGGCATCACCATCTCGGTGCCTTCCGGCAATGTAACAACACCTGTCACGTCCGTCGTACGGAAATAGAACTGCGGACGATAGTTAGTGAAGAACGGCGTATGACGGCCACCTTCTTCCTTCGTCAGGATGTAAGCCTCAGCCTTGAACTTGCTGTGCGGGGTAATTGTACCCGGCTTAGCCAGAACCTGACCGCGCTCAACATCTTCACGCTTCGTACCACGGAGCAGCGCACCAATGTTATCACCAGCCTCACCACGATCCAGCAGCTTACGGAACATCTCAACGCCCGTAACTGTTGTTTTTGTGGTCGGACGAAGACCAACGATCTCGACCTCGTCACCAACATTGACTTCACCACGCTCGACACGGCCCGTCACAACGGTACCACGACCAGAGATGGAGAACACGTCCTCAATCGGCATCAAGAAAGGACGATCAACCGGACGCTCAGGCTGCGGGATGTAAGCATCAACAGCTTTCATCAGCTCACGGATAGCTTCCTTACCCTGGGCTGGATCACCATCTTCCAGAGTTGCCAAAGCGGAACCCTTCACGATGGGGATATCATCGCCAGGGAAGTCGTAGGAGGACAGAAGCTCACGAACTTCCATCTCCACCAGCTCCAGAAGCTCTGGATCGTCAACCTGGTCAACTTTGTTCAAGAAGACAACCAGAGCCGGCACACCGACCTGACGAGCCAAAAGGATGTGCTCACGTGTCTGCGGCATTGGGCCGTCAGCAGCGGACACAACCAGAATGGCACCATCCATCTGCGCCGCACCAGTGATCATGTTCTTCACATAGTCAGCGTGACCGGGGCAGTCCACGTGAGCGTAGTGACGGTTATCCGTCTCATACTCAACGTGCGCTGTGGAAATCGTAATACCACGAGCGCGCTCTTCAGGAGCCTTATCGATCTGATCATAAGCACTGAAGGTTGCACCACCGGTCTCAGCCAGTGTCTTTGTGATTGCAGCCGTCAGCGTGGTTTTACCATGGTCAACGTGACCAATCGTGCCGATGTTAACATGCGGCTTAGTACGCTCAAATTTAGCCTTTGCCATCGTCTCTCTCCAAAACCTTGACCCGGCAAGGGCCAAAGGTATGACTGAAACTTCATGCTGGCCACCCTGCAAGCAGATAGTGACCGGAAGCCTTAGCTGGTAAAATTACCAGCGATAATGACTGAATGCCTTATTGGCTTCAGCCATGCGGTGCGTGTCTTCCCGTTTCTTGACGGCTGCGCCGCGGTTATTCACCGCGTCCATCAACTCATTGGAAAGACGGTCCTGCATGGTGTTCTCACCACGCTTGCGGGACGCATCAATCAACCAGCGAATAGCCAGAGCTTGACGGCGTTCTGCACGAACCTCTACCGGAACCTGATAGGTCGCACCGCCGACACGACGGGAGCGGACCTCAACGGCCGGTTTTACATTATCCAATGCCGAGTGGAACATAGCCACCGGGTCCGCGCTGGACCCACCACGCTTACGCAGCACTTCAAGTGCTCCATAAACGATGCGCTCGGCAGTAGATTTCTTACCATCATACATAAGCGCATTCATAAAGCGCGTAATGACGGCATCTCCGAATTTTGGATCGGGAAGGATCTCACGCTTAACAGCGCGATGACGGCGACTCATTCCAAATACCCCTTATTTCGGCCGCTTCGCGCCATACAACGAACGACGCTGACGACGTTTTGCGATACCCTGCGTATCCAACACACCACGTAGAATGTGGTAACGCACACCGGGAAGATCCTTCACGCGACCACCGCGGATAAGAACAACACTATGCTCCTGAAGGTTATGCCCTTCACCAGGAATATAGCTCACCACCTCATACCCGTTGGTCAGGCGCACCTTGGCGACCTTACGCAGGGCGGAGTTCGGTTTCTTCGGCGTTACAGTATAAACACGTGTGCAAACACCACGCTTCTGCGGACATCCCTGCAGAGCAGGAACCTTGTTCCGCTTTGCGGCCGGCTCACGGCCCTTTGCGATCAACTGGTTGATGGTCGGCATGCGCCCTTCCCAATCCTTGTCCATATGCTGGCGGGAGACATTCCCACCACGACATTCCGTTCTAACCGACACGCGGCTGAACCGCCTGTCTCGCACAATTGCACCGAAGAGAAGGAGAGACTCCTCCTCCCGTAGCGACTTGCCTCTGGACTTAACCCCTTTCTTACAGAAACGGAAGTAGTGCCAGACGCTATTTTTTACTCTGGGACGATTCCTTCACCTTAACAAGCGGGAACTGTCTGAAGCGCGAACCCTAAGAGGGCTTGGCCTCACTGTCAAGCCTCTCTGTACCAACAGAGAGGCTTAAACATCCAGAATCCTTACTCTGCGGCGTCCTCCACCTCATCCAGCCCTTTAGGGAGCTGTGTCGGAGCCTGATCGGCTGCCAGACTACGCAACCGCCGCATAGCACCGCCTGTCCCTGCGGGGATCAAACGACCGACAATCACATTCTCCTTCAAGCCGCCAAGCGTGTCGATTCTGCCTGATGTAGCAGCATCTGTAAGCACGCGTGTCGTCTCTTGGAAGGAGGCCGCCGAGATAAAGGACTGCGTTTGCAACGATGCTTTGGTAATCCCCTGAAGAATCGGCATCGCCTTTGCTGGCTCACGCCCTTGCTCCAGAAGAGCTTTATTATCGCGCTCAAACTCAATCCGATCCACTGTTTCACCAATAAGGTAAGTGGAATCACCCGGCTCCAGAACCTCAACCTTCTGCAACATCTGGCGGACGATTACTTCGATATGCTTATCGTTAATCTTCACACCTTGCAGGCGGTAAACATCCTGAATCTCATTAACGAGATAGTCAGACAGAGCCTCCATCCCCATGACTTTTAAAATATCATGCGGAACACGGGGGCCATCCACCAGCGGGTCACCCTTTTGAACAAAGTCACCTTCCTGAACGGAAATATGCTTGCCCTTAGGAATCAGATATTCTTTTCGCTCGCCTGTTTCATCATTATGCACGATGACACAACGCTTAGCCTTATAGTCCTTGCCGAACTCAATACGACCATCACCTTCTGCAATAATCGCATGGTCCTTCGGACGGCGTGCCTCAAAAAGCTCTGCCACGCGCGGTAGACCACCGGTAATATCACGCGTTTTAGATCCTTCACGCGGGATACGGGCCAGCACGTCACCCGCATGAACCTCTGCCCCATTCTCTACCGAGAGAATACTGTCGGGAGAGAGGAAGTAGCGAGCCTCATTACCATTGGCAAGACGAACCACATTCCCTTGAGCGTCCTTCAACTGCAAGCGAGGCCGTAGGTCCACACCCTTCGCGGCTTGTTTGTAGTCCACAACCACGCGAGAGGTTAGGCCGGTGACTTCGTCAACCCGCTCAACCAGTGTGATACTGTCGATCAGGTCTTGATACTCCACCGTACCAGCTTGCTCGGTGATGATGGGGAGGGTGTAAGGATCCCACTCAGCCATCTTATCACCGCGCTTTACCTCCTGCCCTTCCGAGACCATCAAGCGCGCCCCGTAAGGCACACGATACCGGGCTTTCTCTGCCCCGGTCTCATCAATAAGCAGGATCTCACAGTTACGGGACATCACTACAGGGACATTCTGTGAGTTTTGCACCACATTGCGGTTGCGGATGGTCACCTTACCATCACGGAAGGCTTCCACCATGGATTGCTCCGCACCACGGGTCGCCGCACCACCAATATGGAAGGTCCGCATCGTAAGCTGCGTACCAGGCTCACCAATGGATTGAGCGGCAATTACACCCACAGCCTCACCGATATTCACTGGTGTACCACGAGCAAGGTCACGCCCATAGCAATGGGCGCAGATGCCAGCCTGACTATCGCAGGTGAGAACGGAACGAATCTCAACCGCCTCGATCCCTGCTTCCTCAAGCCGCTCGACATCCGCCTCATCCAACAGGCGGTTACGCTCCAGCAGCACTTCACCCGTCATAGGATGAGCAACATCCTTCGCCAAGGTCCGCCCCAGAGCACGCTCTGCCAAGGAGGCTACAACCTCACCGCTATCCATCACGGCACGAACAACCAAACCACGCTCACTGCCGCAATCTGCTTCGATAATGATGCAATCCTGCGCCACATCGACCAGACGGCGGGTAAGATACCCGGAGTTCGCTGTTTTAAGCGCAGTATCGGCAAGACCCTTACGCGCACCATGGCTCGAGGTGAAGTAATCGAGAACCGACAGACCTTCTTTAAAGTTAGCAACAATCGGCTGTTCGATAATCTCACCTGATGGCTTCACCATCAGGCCACGCATACCGGCAAGCTGCTTCATCTGTGCTGGTGACCCACGAGCCCCAGAGTGGCTCATCATCCACACAGAATTAGTGGGCTTGCCCGGCACTTGCTTGGAGATTTCCTTCAACATGGCGGCCTGCACCTCGTCCGTGCAGCGCGACCACGCATCCACCACCTTGTTGTAACGCTCGCCAGCGGTAATCAGACCTTCCTGATATTGCTGCTCGAACTCCTTTACTTCCTCGGTCGTCTTGGCAACCAAGGTTGCCTTCTCACTTGGGACGATCATGTCGTCCTTACCGAAGGAAATACCGGCCTTCGCAGCATGGCGGAAACCAAGAGCCATCAGACGGTCACAGAAGATAACCGCTTCCTTCTGCCCACAATGACGATACACCGTATCAATCACGTCGGAAACCAGCTTCTTCGTCAGCTGACGGTTAATCAAGCTGAAAGGAATGGCCGGATTCTTAGGTAGAATCTGAGCAATCAAAGCACGACCAGGGGTTGTAAGCACCGTCTGACGGACGGACTTGCCCTCCTCATCCTGCACATCCAAGCGCAGACGAATCTTATCATGCAGCTTTAATGCACCAGCAAGCAGAGCGGCCTCAATCTCGGCAACCGCTGCATAAGCAGGCGGCCCAGCTTTAACGACCTTGCCATCCTTAATCTCTGCTTCATCAGGTGTGAGGCGGTATTCTGGCACTTCAAGGCTCAGATAATACAGGCCAAGCACAATGTCCTGAGACGGCACAATAATGGGCTTACCATTGGCAGGGCTGAGGATGTTGTTGGTAGACATCATCAACACGCGTGCCTCTAGCTGCGCCTCTAGGGAGAGAGGCACATGCACGGCCATTTGGTCACCGTCAAAGTCCGCATTAAAAGCAGTACAAACGAGCGGATGAAGCTGAATCGCCTTGCCTTCTACGAGGCTCGGCTCGAAGGCCTGAATCCCCAGACGGTGAAGCGTTGGCGCACGGTTCAACATCACCGGATGCTCGCGGATAACTTCCTCAAGAATATCCCAAACTTCCGGCCGCTCTTTCTCGACCATACGCTTAGCGGCTTTAATGGTCGTTGCGTGCCCGTACTTCTCCAACTTGGAGTAGATGAACGGCTTGAACAGCTCCAAAGCCATCTTCTTAGGAAGACCACATTGATGCAGCTTCAGCTCCGGCCCCACCACAATGACGGAACGACCAGAATAGTCCACGCGCTTACCAAGAAGGTTCTGACGGAAACGACCTTGCTTCCCTTTCAGCATATCAGAAAGGGACTTCAACGGCCGTTTATTCGCCCCGGTAATGGCACGTCCACGGCGACCATTATCGAACAGCGCATCCACCGCCTCTTGCAGCATACGCTTTTCGTTACGCACGATAATATCGGGCGCACGAAGCTCAATGAGGCGTTTTAGACGGTTATTACGGTTGATAACACGGCGATACAAATCATTGAGGTCGGATGTTGCAAAACGCCCGCCATCCAATGGCACGAGAGGGCGCAGCTCCGGCGGAATCACCGGCACAATGTCCAGAATCATCCATTCCGGCTTAGCCCCGCTCTCCACGAAGGCTTCCACCATCTTCAAGCGTTTGACGAGCTTCTTACGCGCTGCCTCGGATGTCGCCTTACGCAATTTCTTGCGCATGATGGTCTTTTCCGAATCGCCTTCCATCACATCTGCATCGTAATCGAAGGGATCCGCCTCGCCCCGCTCCTTTGCCGCGCGGCTTAGCTCGGCTTCCTCAGCATTGGGAAGACCCCAATTATAGCTGGAGAGCGCACGTTTAATCGCCTCCGCCCCGATGCCGACATCCAGACCATCATCAGCGAACTCATCCATCAATTCTTCGCAGCGGATTTCATCCAGCAAATATTGATCACGACGCTTGCCATGCTTGTAAGATTCGACTTGGTCGGACTCACAAACCCCTTTATCCAGCACCAAGAACTTCTCAAAATACAGGACGGGCTCAACATCTTTGAGCGGCAAATCCAGCATTGTGGCAATACGGCTAGGAAGGGACTTGAGGAACCAAATATGAGCCACCGGCGAGGCTAGATCGATATGCCCCATCCGCTCGCGCCGCACCTTGGCTAAGGTGACCTCTACGCCACATTTCTCGCAGATAATCCCGCGGAACTTCATCCGCTTATATTTACCGCACAGACATTCATAATCCTTAGTCGGACCAAAAATGCGCGCACAGAAAAGACCATCGCGCTCTGGCTTGAACGTCCGGTAATTGATCGTTTCTGGTTTTTTGATCTCGCCATAAGACCAAGACCGAATCTGCTCGCTCGAAGCAAGCTGAATACGGATCTGGTCAAACGTGCCTGACTGCCCAGACTGACCGAGAATCTTCATGAGATCGTTCATTTGCCGAAACCCCATTGTGCCGAACGACATACCGCCGGCACGTTAAACATGAACAATGAAGAAGGAGCGGAAAGCACTGCCCTCACAGCCCCCCCTGCTCAAGCTCGACATTCAAACCAAGCGACTTCAGTTCTTTCACAAGGACGTTGAAGCTTTCTGGAATACCTGCTTCAAAATCATCCTGCTCCCGAACAATCGCCTCATACACCTTTGTACGGCCGGAGACGTCATCGGATTTCACTGTCAGCATTTCCTGAAGCGTATAAGCCGCCCCGTAAGCCTCCAATGCCCAGACTTCCATCTCCCCGAAACGCTGCCCACCAAACTGAGCCTTACCACCAAGCGGCTGCTGGGTGACCAGCGAGTAAGGACCAATCGAACGTGCGTGAATCTTGTCATCAACAAGATGATGCAGCTTCAGCATATAGATGTAACCAACGGTGGATTGACGCTCGAACGCTTCACCCGTCCGCCCATCAATCAACTGGGACTGCCCCGTCTCGCTCACACCAGCCTTCTTCAGCATTCCCTCAATATCAGGGATAGATGCCCCATCGAAGACTGGGGTAGCAATAGGCACACCCTTACGCAGGTTATTGGCAAGTTCAATCAGCTGGTTGTTATCCATGCTGGCGATGTCTTCTTTGAAGATTTCCTCCCCATAGACATCTTTCAGCTTGTCCAACAACTCTTGCCGTTTCTCACCCGTGCGCTGATATTCATCTACCATTGCACCAATGCTTTGGCCGATATTGGCACAGGCCCATCCGAGATGGGTCTCCAAAATCTGCCCCACATTCATACGCGATGGCACGCCAAGAGGGTTCAATAGCAGGTCAACAGGCTGGCCATTCTCAAGGAAGGGCATATCCTCAACCGGCACAACGCGGGAGACCACACCCTTATTACCATGACGACCGGCCATTTTATCACCCGGCTGAAGCTTACGCTTCACCGCAATGAAGACCTTAACCATCTTCATCACACCCGGCGGCAGCTCATCACCACGCTGAAGCTTCTCGACCTTATTATCGAAGCGATAATTGATGCGCTTAACAGCATCATCAAACTCACGACATAATGTCTCAAGCTGCGCCATAGTCGCAACATCAGCAACCGGAATGTTACGCCATGTTGTACGTGGGTGCTCAGCAAGCAGCTCCGCCGTGATAGGCGTACCTGCACGAATCCCCTTAAAGCCAGCCGCAGCCTCTTGGCCAATCAGATGCTCTTTAAGACGGTTATAGAAGCTACGCTCCTGAATCCCGCGCTCATCGTCACGGTCCTTAGCGAGACGCTCAATCTCGGAACGCTCAATCGCCATGGCGCGCTCATCTTTATCCACCCCGCGGCGGGAGAAGACGCGCACATCAACCACTGTGCCGCTTGTCCCCGGCGGAAGCTTCAGAGACGTATCGCGCACATCGGAGGCTTTCTCACCAAAGATGGCACGCAGAAGTTTTTCTTCCGGCGTCATCGGGCTTTCACCCTTTGGTGTCACCTTACCGATGAGGATATCGCCCGGATTAACCTCGGCCCCAACATAAACAATGCCAGCTTCATCAAGGTTGCGCAGGGCTTCTTCCCCAACATTGGGAATATCACGCGTAATTTCTTCCTGCCCCAGCTTTGTATCACGGGCCATGACCTCAAACTCTTCAATATGAATTGAAGTGAAGATGTCATCACGCGCAATACGCTCGGAAATCAGGATCGAATCCTCGAAGTTGTACCCATTCCACGGCACGAAGGCCACGAGAACGTTACGCCCCAGAGCCAGCTCCCCAAGCTCGGTAGAAGGACCATCTGCGATGATGTCCCCTGCCACAACTTGATCCCCAACCCGCACTAGTGGACGTTGATTCAAGCATGTGGACTGGTTGGAGCGCATATATTTCCGCAAGCGGTAAATATCCACACCTTGCGTTGCGCCTTGTTCATCCGTGGCACGGATAACAATACGCGCACCATCGAGCTGGTCCACCACACCGCCACGTTTAGCGATGATGGTCGCCCCAGAATCATGTGCGACAGGCCCTTCCATCCCCGTACCCACGAGCGGCGCATCCGCGCGCACCAGAGGCACGGCCTGACGTTGCATGTTTGAACCCATGAGCGCACGGTTCGCATCGTCATTTTCCAAGAACGGAATCAACGCCGCCGCAACAGAGACGAGCTGCTTTGGTGAGACGTCACACGCCGTGACTTGCTCCGGGGCTACGAGGCGGAAATCACCCGTCTGACGCACAGCAACAAGCTCATCAGTCAAGCGGTTATTGCTCTGCTTAGCATCCGCTTGCGCCACCAAAAGACGCTCTTCTTCCATCGCGGAAAGATACTTCCAACCATCTTGGAAGACACCATCCTTCACCAGACGATAAGGCGTCTCGATAAAGCCGTATTTATTGACCTTTGCGTAAGTCGCCAGGGAGTTAATCAGACCAATATTCGGCCCTTCTGGCGTCTCAATCGGGCAGATACGACCATAATGCGTTGGATGAACGTCACGAACCTCAAAGCCTGCGCGCTCACGCGTTAACCCGCCCGGCCCAAGAGCGGAGAGACGCCGCTTATGCGTTACCTCAGAGAGCGGGTTGGTTTGGTCCATAAACTGGCTAAGCTGGGAAGAACCGAAGAACTCACGCACAGCAGCCGCAGCCGGTTTCGCATTGATGAGGTCATGCGGCATGACGGTATCAATATCGACAGAGCCCATCCGCTCACGGATAGCACGCTCCATCCGCAGCAAGCCGATGCGATATTGATTCTCCATCAGCTCCCCAACGGAGCGGACGCGGCGGTTACCCAGGTTATCAATATCATCAACCTGACCACGTCCATCCTTCAAGTCGCACAGAATCTTAACCGTGCGTAGGATATCCTCTTTACGCAGCGTCCGCAGCGTATCAGGCGCATCCACATCCAGCCGCATGTTCATCTTCACACGGCCAACAGCAGAGAGGTCGTAACGATCCTGCGAGAAGAACAAACCACGCAGCATAGCCTCCGCCGTCTCACGGGTCGGCGGCTCGCCGGGGCGCATGATGCGATAAATATCGATCAACGCCTCCTCACGCGTGGTGTTCTTATCCGCCATAAGCGTATTACGAATCCACGGGCCATGCGTACCATCAATGGCAAGAACGGGCAGCTCCGTTAGGCCAAGCTCTTCCAGCTCGGCAAGCTTTTCTTCCGTAAGCTCCTCGCCGGCTTCCGCGTAGATCTCACCCGTCTTTTCATTGACGAGGTCATGAGCGATGAAGCGGCCCAGAATATCCAACCGCCCAACCTGCACAACGCGGGTCTTTTCAGCAATTTTACGAACAACGCGCGCTGTTAGCTTTGTCTCGGCATCTGCAACGACCTCACCCGTATCCGCATCCACGAGCGGGCTGAGCAGCTTAATGCCACGAAAAGCCTCTGGGTCAAACGGACGCGCCCACTCACTCCCCATGCGTGTGAAGGGCACCGTGCCATAGAAGTTAGCGAGGATTTCATCCTCATCCATCCCCGTGACTTCTAGCGCATCAACATCGCCACCTTCAGCCAATTTGGCCTCACGCGCCTTGAGGTAATTTTCTCCCTCTAAGGCATAAAGCAACGTAGTGACAGGCAATTTGCGCTTACGGTCGATACGGACATGGATAATATCCTTCGCATCGAACTCAAAATCCAACCAAGAGCCACGATAGGGGATAATACGCGCTGCAAAGAGATATTTACCGGAAGAATGTGTCTTGCCTTTATCATGGTCGAAGAACACGCCGGGGCTACGATGCATCTGCGAAACAATGACGCGCTCGGTCCCGTTGATGATAAAGGTGCCGTTATCTGTCATGAGCGGCATATCGCCCATATAGACCGGCTGCTCCTTCAGGTCATGAATGGAGCGTGTCCCTGTATCCTCATCAATATCCCATGTTGTTAGACGCAGAATGACCTTCAGCGGAGCAGCATAAGTTAGCCCGCGCTGGATGCATTCTTCCACATCATATTTCGGCTCCTCAAACTCATAATACTGGAAGTCTAACCGACCACGCCCAGCAAAATCATGAATTGGGAAAACGGAGCGAAAAACCTCCTGAAGGCCCGCTGCCTCGCGGCTATCGGGGCGCACATTCATTTGCAGGAATGCTTCATATGAAGCCCGCTGCACGTCAATCAAATTAGGCATCGGCGCAATCTCGGGAATACGCCCGAAGCTTTTGCGGATCCTTTTACGCCCTGTGAAGGATTTTGTGATCGCCATCTTATCCTGCCTCTGAACCAGACCTTCAAGTCGTCCGTGTTAGTCCCATGCCTCTTAATAGAGACGACAGACGACTTGAACGGCTGGCTTACCCCTACTCTATGACGCGTGACGGAGTGCCTACTATAAGCAAACTTCCTGTCAACGGCAAATGGGGCGGGCACAACAAAGCACCCGCCCACGCGCTCCAACGACCCCCTGAGAGGGGGCCGCCAGGATTAAACTCTTACTTGATCTCGACAGATGCGCCGTTCTCTTCAAGAGCCTTCTTGATCTTCTCAGCTTCTTCCTTGGTTGCGCCTTCCTTAATGGTCTTCGGTGCGCCTTCAACCAGCTCCTTAGCTTCCTTCAGGCCCAGACCTGTGATGCCGCGGATCTCCTTAATGACGTTGATCTTCTTGTCACCAGCCTTAGCCAGCACAACATCAAACTCGGTCTTGTCAGCAGCAGCCTCGCCACCAGCAGCACCCGGAGCAGCTGCAGCAACAGCAACCGGAGCAGCAGCGGAAACGCCCCATTTCTCTTCCAGAAGTTTGGAAAGCTCAGCAGCCTCCAGAACGGAGAGAGCGGAGAGTTCGTCAACCAGTTTTGCCAAATCGGCCATGATAATATCCTCTAAGATATGTAAGTTAGGCAGCCACACACATGCGAGCCACCTTGTTCATTAAGCGGCTTCTGTGTCGCCTGTTCTGGCATAGGCACCAAGAACGCGAGCAAGCTGCCCAGCCGGAGCTTGGGTGACGCCTGCAATGCGCGTTGCTGGGGTACTGATCATACCCACCAGCTGTGCACGCAGCTCGTCCAAAGATGGAAGCTCAGCCAGAGCCTTGACACCATTGACGTCCAGCGTCTGGTTACCAAGGGCACCACCAAGCACCACCAGCTTGTCATTCTTCTTGGCGAACTCGACAAGTACCTTCGCCACGCCAACCGGCTCATCCGACCAAGAAATGGCCGTCGGGCCTTTGAATAGCGGCGCAATACCGTCGAACTGGGTCCCATCCAGAGCCCGGCTGACCAGCCGGTTCTTCGCAACCTTATATGTCGCACCCACAGCACGAATGCTCCGGCGCAGCTCTGTCGCATCAGCCACCGTCAGACCCAGATTCTGGGTGACGACAACCATGGAGGTGCTGCCGAACACTTTACTGAGGGACTCGACAAAGGCCCGTTTTTCCGTACGGTCCAAAACCTGTCTCCTCGTTAGTCCGATTATCTCGAACCAGGTTACCCATAGGCCCTGCCCCACGCAATGGCAGAACAAAGCCCGCTCGCCTGTCCATGATGAGAAGACCGCACCATACCCAGAGGTAAAATACGTTCTACCCGTCTCACGCCTGCGCTACTTTAGCTTCAAGGGGATACCCCACATGCGCTCTTGGACAGGAAAAGAGCGGCTCATCACCGCTCAGCACCATCCCGAAGGATGGCGATTCCTTACAACCTCATTCAGCCTTCAAAGCTGGAAAGGTCAACGCGTACCCCTACCCCCATTGTGGAAGAAAGGGAAGCTTTTTTCAGGTAAGTCCCTTTTGCACCAGTAGGACGAGCCTTCTGGAGTGCATCAACAAGGGCCTTCACGTTCTCGGCCAACTGAGACTCGGAGAAGGAAGCCTTACCAACACCAGCATGCACGATACCAGCACGCTCAGCGCGATATTCCACCTGACCGGACTTAGCGGCTTCAATCGCGCCCTTTACATCCATTGTCACGGTGCCTAGGCGCGGGTTCGGCATCAAACCACGCGGACCAAGAATCTTACCTAAACGCCCGACCAGAGCCATCATATCCGGTGTTGCGATGCAGCGATCGAACTCAATCTCACCAGCCTGAATCTTCTCGGCCAAATCCTCAGCACCGACAACCTCAGCCCCAGCAGCCTGCGCCTCTTCCGCTTTCGGCCCACGGGCAAACACACCAACGCGCAATGTTTTACCTGTGCCATGCGGTAGGGAGATCAAACCGCGGACCATCTGGTCAGCATGACGAGGGTCAACGCCCAGCCCGATCGCGAACTCGACCGTCTCATCAAACTTTGCGGTCGCATTACCCTTTACCAGAGCTACAGCCTCATTCAGGGAATAGAGCTTCTCGCTATCAACCTTGGCGCGCAGAGCAGCAATACGTTTGTTTTTAGCCATTTCTTAGCCCTCCACCACATCAAGACCGATGGAACGAGCAGACCCAGCCAGCATACGCACGGCACCATCAATGTCGTTTGCGTTCATGTCTTGGAATTTCTTCTCAGCAATCTCACGCAGCTGAGCTGTCGTCACAGAGCCAACAGATGCCGCACGACCAACTGTCTGAGCACCCTTGGTGATCTTGGCGGCCTTGAGCAAGAAGTAAGTGTTCGGCGGGGTTTTGGTGATGAACGTAAAGGTACGGTCCGCATAAGCCGTAATGACGACCGGGATCGGCATCCCGGGCTCAAGACCCTGCGTCTTTGCATTGAACTCTTTACAGAATTGCATGATGTTCAACCCGCGCTGACCGAGCGCAGGACCAACTGGGGGAGACGGATTCGCCTTACCAGCCGGAATCTGTAATTTGATGTAGCCAACAACTTTTTTGGCCATATCCGGGACTCCTTATCTTTAGTACCCGAACCGCGGTTAAGACGGCAGGGAGCATCCCTACCTCCCGCGTTCGACTAGGGGCGTTCCCTAGACTATTATCCCCTGCTTCGTCAAGGTAGAATTAAGGATGTGTTGTCTCATGCGGCGCACCTGTAAAGTCACGCTCTGCAAGAGGTGGCTCAATCTCCGAGCCATGCTGCGCCACCCCCACGGGCACCTCCCCCGCAGGGCGAGCATGATGCAGGCCCTTATATTGCAGCGGGCCAATCGGGTCGATACTCTTAATATCGGGTAATAATTTATCCGACCAGCCACCCCCTAGAGCGCGAATAAGCCGCACTGTCGCTTGCACCTGCTTCATCTGCGCTTGGACCTCTAATAAACGTGCCTTCAGCGCATCTTGCTGTGCCACCAGCGCGTCCAGATAATTGCTCAACCCGCCAGTATAAAGGGCCATGGTCATGGCTTGGGTCCGTAAAGCCGCTTCGACAGCTTGATGCTGCTGGAGCTGCTCTTGGTGGTATAACCCGGTCTCACTAAGACCATCTTCTACATCCTGAAAGGCACCTAATACAGTCGCGCGATACGCATCTACCCGCTCCCGATATTGCGACCATGCCCGTTGTAAAGCCGCACGGCGCATACCGCCTGTAAAAAGAGGCTCCACCGCTTGCACCGCAATTTGCCAAAACGCACGTGAAATGCTGGCAAGGTCAAACCCTGAATCTTCAAACCCACCAGTCGCGCTAATGACGATATGCGGATAAAAGGCCGCACGCGAGACGCCAATCGCCCGTGCTGCGGCTGCCATTTGCCGTTCGCTCACCGCGACATCAGGCCGCCGCTCCAACAGCGTAGAGGGTAAACCGCTCTGCACACGGATTGTCCCGAAATGCATGCGGATGTCTTTAATCGGCTCGATATGGAAACTTGCCGGCACCATATTAACCATGACAGCAATTGCATGTTCCTCTATCTGGCGTGCCGCCATGAGGTCACTCTTAGCGGCCTCTGCATCATAAAGTTGGTTCTCAGCACGCGAGACATCCAGCCCCGCCCCAATAGCCCCGCCCTGCCGTAAGCGCGTAATCTCCACCGCTGTGCGGAAATAACGAATGGAATCATCATACACGGCAAGCTGTGCATCAATCCCGCGCAACGTAACGTAATTGGACGCTAACTCCGCTTGAAGCGACAAACGCGTCAACGCATATTGTGCCGCCCCAGCTTGTGCCAAGTTCTTTTGCATATGACTTTGGTTGCGGATAGCATCCCAAAAATCCGGCTCCCATGTTGCCGCACCGCTATAGGCTACGTTCGACTCATAAATAGGCGTATTGTTGCTACGCCGTAAAAAGAGCCGCCCTTCCGACTGCTTATTACGACTCATCCGTGCGCCACCGGCTAATTGCGGATACAGACGGCTCTCAGTCTCCCGTGCGATATCGCGCTCTTGTGTAAAAACCTCAGCCGCGGCTTGAAGGTCTGGGTTATAGGCCTCCAAACGTTTTTCTAGATCATCTAATTGCGGATCATGAAAGAGCGTCCACCATTGCCCACGCTCAATAGCATCAGCGGGCTGAGCATCCCCCATAATGCCCTTGCCAGCCCACCCATCAGGATAAATAAAATGCGGCGTATGATAATGAGGGGCAAGGTCACACGAAGTCAGGCATAACGAAAGCCCGCCTATCACTAACGACACCCGCCCCCATAAACGCCCCGCCATTAATGCTGCTCCTGCTGTGAGGGCACAGCCGGTTTGTCATGCACCGCTCCCCCCGTTTTATCAGCATCATCCGTGTTATTCTCATCAGGCGGCGGCATAGCCCCCACGCGGCGTAAATCATTCGATGTGACATTTTTAACCGCTGGGGCTTCTTTAGGTTTATGATCATTATAACCCCGTGTTGGTGTCACGACCTTTACCTCATCGCCATCCAACATATCCGCAGTAGGGTTAGCCACAATCTCATCCTCCGCTGATAAGCCTGAAAGGATTTGCGTGGTCATCCCATAATTCGTCCCCGCTTGCACATTCAGCAAAGTAATGTGGTTATGAACAACCTTAGCCACCTGCATCCCTTGTGCACGGAAAATAAGCGCATTGGTCGGGACGATGAGAATATTCGTATCCCCCGGGGCATGAATATGCGCAGTCGCATAGGAGTTGGGCCAGAGCAACCCATCGGGATTATCCAACACAAGCTCCGTCGTCACCGTGCGTGTGGCGGCATTAAACGCATTCGCCGTGGCTAAAAAGCGCGCCTTGAAGGAACGCCCCGGATATTGTGGCACGCTTAAATCCGCACTGATTTTAGGGGAGATGACACTCGCAAAATCCTGCGGGACAGAGACAAAAACACGGATTTTATGCACATCCGCAACAGAGAATAACTCCGCCATAGCCCCACGTGCGCTCATATTGCCGCCTGTGGCGTTAACATAATCCCCAACATTGACTAAACGCGAGGTTACAATGCCATCAAAAGGGGCAACAATCCGCTTAAAGTTCTCCAACGCTTCGACACGCTCTACCTCATGAGCCGCCGCATCCAACTCGGCCCGTTGGGCCGCTGCATTAGCGGCTTGCACATCTACCTCTTGGCGCGAGACCGCCTGCGTGCTGCGTAAAGCCGTCCAACGTTGGGTGGTAATCAACGCCAATTTATACCGAGCATTAATCACCTCATAATGTGCCTTAGCCGCTGCATATTGAGCATCAATACTCGGTGTGCTGACCTCTGCGAGCAAATCCCCCCGTTTTACATGCGCACCGTAATCTTTGTACCACATCTTCACATAGCCGGAGACCTGCGCATAGATGGGGGCCTCGTACCATGCGGCTAAGTTCGCTGGTAAATCGACCTCACGCGTGGCAGGGCCGGGCTGTGGCTTAATTAACACCACGCGGGTAATGGCCTCATCAGCCGCCTCCCGCTCTAAGGCTGCATGATGCCATGCCCGTTGCAGCAAGCCGATAACCACCAGCCCCACCAACACAGCCAGCAAGCCATAAAGCCACACACGCCCCTTACCACGCATAGGAGATGATGGCTGTTGTGAGGTCGATGTCATACCGTTTCTCCTTGCGTAACAGCCCGTTTCCCCTTCGGGGCACCACCATGAATCATAGCAAACACACAGGGAACAAACAGTAATGTTGCCACAGTAGCCATCAGCAACCCGCCAATCACCGCCTTCCCTAAAGCTGCATTGGAGGAATTACTGACGGACATAGGAATCATACCAATCATCATGGCAAGAGCCGTCATTAACACGGGGCGAATACGCTCAAACCCCGCCTCGGAGGCCGCTAAAATGGCATCGCCATGGTCCTCCAACCGCTCCCGTGCGAAGGCGACCACCAGCACTGCATTAGCTGTTGCGGTACCCATACACATAATCGCCCCCGTTAAGGCTGGGACGGAGAGGGTCGTATGTGTAAGGAATAAGCTCCACGCAATGCCTCCCAAAGCAGCTGGTAAGGCCATAATAATCACAAACGGGTCCAACCATGATTGGAAATTAACAACAATAATCAAATAAACCAGCACGATAGAGAGCAACAACCCACCAATGAGCTGAATATAAGCGTTGTTCATCGTCACAGCTTGCCCACGCACTACCATGCTAGAGCCACGGGGCAAATCTGCCCGCACAGCCTCTACCTCCCGCTTTACAGCCCGCGATAGACTGCCAAGGTCTATCCCCTCTGGCGCGACATAAATATCAAAAACCGGCATGATATTATAATGTGAGACCTCAGCGGGCGTGCCTGTCTGCACAATCTGGCTCAAGCCCCCCATAATCTGCATGGTCCGGTTTTGCGGGTTGCCATCGCCTTTATCAATCGGCACCTTTTGGAGATCATTAAGCGTCTGCAAATAATTCGCTGGGGCTTGCACATCAATCAGCTGCGATGTCCCTTGGGCATTGAGGTAATAAGTCTGCCCCACCTGAGAACTACCCGAGAGGGTCGTCAGCACGTTATAGGCAATATCTTTTTCGGAAACGCCCGTCCCCAGCGCAAAGCTCCGCCGTGCATTGATGAGCATGGTTGGTTGGGTCATCGGCTGTTGAATACTTACATCCACCGCCCCCGGAATCTTCCGCAGCCGCTGGGCTAAACGGACTGCAAAGGCGTAATTATCCTGCAAATTACGCCCGACAATTTGTACATCAATCGGTGATGGCAGCCCAAAATTGAGGATTTTTGCCGTCAAGTCCCCCGGCTGGAAGGTAAAGACCATACCGGGGAAGGCCGTACTCAACGCCTTACGTAACTGTTTGCGGTATGTTGCAACGGGGCTTTCGGATTCCGCTAATTGGATGGTCACGTCACAATCTTGCGCGCCCGTTGTCGGTGAAGGGACCATAGCCTGATTCATCTGGCTCATCGGCAAACCACAATTATTGACAATCAACTTAACTTGGCCGGGCAATGTCTCACGGATTTTCTTCTCTACAAGGCCGCTAAGCTTGGCACTTTCCTCAATGCGTGTGCCAATCGGAGCGCGAAAATGCATCTGCATCGTGCCGGACTTAATCTCCGAGAAGAAATCCTGCCCGACAAATAACAATAATAATAAGGACGATAACGCCCCAGAGAGGAAAATAATGATAAACCGCTTCCGGTTCGCTAAAGCGCGTAACAGAACCTCATGATAGAGATGGCGGAATCGTTCAAACCGTGCTTCAAACGCCTCTTGAAACGTCCCAAAAATACCTCGCCGCCCCGTGCCATGGTCGGGATTACGTTGCTGCTGCACCTGCGCGGCGAGCAGCCAATTCGCCATGGTGGGCACAAGAGTTCGTGAGAAAATAAAAGACGCGATCATCGCAAAGATAATCGCCTCTGCCATAGGCATAAAGAGCCAGCCGGACACACCCGTCAGACCAAAAAGAGGGAACCAAACAATACAAATACACGTTGTAGAGACAAAAGTCGGAATAACAATTTGGTTCGCAGCATCAATAATAGCCTGCTCTAGCTCTTTACCCATATGCAAATGAGCATCGATATTCTCAATCATCACCGTGGCATCATCCACGAGAATACCCACAGCCAACGCCAGACCGCCTAAGGTCATGACATTGATGGACTGCCCAGCGAGGCTTAGGCAAATCAGTGCCGCTAACATCGCTAAGGGAATAGACACCGCCACGATAACGGTCGATCGCCATGAACCAAGAAAGAGCAGTACGGTAAGGCTTGTTAGGATAGCCGCCGTGACCATCTCCCGCACCACATCCACCACAGATTCCTTTACGAAGCTAGAAGCATCCGTCAGGATGTTCATGCTCGTCCCCTCTGGCAGGGTTTTTTGAATATCTGGGAGGAGCTTCTTCACGCCATTAACGACCTCTAAGGTCGAGGCATTTCCGCTTTTAAGGATGACGATCATCACCGCCTGCTTACCCCGGACAAGCACGGCATTTGTCTGCGGAGGGCCACCTTTATGCACCCAAGCGACATCACGCATATAGATGACCGAGTTACCCACCTGCTTAATCGGCATCTTATTAAAGGCTTCAATATCCATGGGGGCAGAATTAGTCCGCACCATGAAATCCATCGGCCCAATTTTCTGATCCCCAGCGGGGAGAACAATATTCTGGCGATTCAACGCGCTGGCGACATCTACCGGGGAGAGCCGATGAGCCAGCAATTTCACGGGATCGATATCCACCATGATATCCGCTGCCACACCGCCATAAGGGTTAGGGATGGCCGTCCCAGCGACTGAGACAAGCTCCGGCCTGATGAGGTTGGAGGCCATATTATAGACCTCCGAAGCCGACATATTCGGGTTATTCACCTGCAAGGTCAGCACAGGGACAGAAGACGCATCCAATGCCAGGATCAAAGGCGGGGTTGCCCCTGTGGGAAGTTGCTTAATAACCGTCTGCGATACAGAGGTAATTTGCGTCTGCGCAACAGCAGCATCCGTCCCAGGTTGGAAGAATATCTTTACAATACCGCGCCCGTAATAAGAGTTACTCTCTATATGCTCAATGTTATTCACGGTCGCTGTTAAAGCGCGCTCGTAATAATAAACGATACGGCCTGAGACTTCCTCCGGCATTAAGCCAGTATAAGACCAAACAACGGCAACAGTAGGTATCTTAATATTTGGGAATACATCAGTCGGTGTTCCCAAAATCGCTTTTACACCAAAAATGACGATGATGATGGACATCACCACAAAAGTGTAAGGCCGCCGTAACGCTGTTAGAACAATCGCATTCATACAGCTAACGCACCTACCTTACATGCGCCCCCCCCTTGCATCACGCGCTGCACTCCGCCCCATAATATTGTAGAAAAAGCATATGTCTCTTTTTTCATCACACGGGGCACTATATCTCTCCACTGCGCGCAACTAGGCCGCTTTTATCTCATGGGAGGAGATTATAACGGGAGGAATGAAAGAGGAAATCCTTTTCATCTGAAAAGATTTTTAAATAACACAATTCCGTTACAATTTATTTTCCTTCCCCCCTCATACCCTCCTCTCCATTAAGCAGCTTTATCCTCTGCCGTAATGGCAGGGAAGATGAGGCGGAAGACAGTGCCACTCATCACGCCCACCTCATTATTTTCTTCAATCACAAGGCGGGCTTCATGCAGACGAACAATCGCCGCTACTAAGCTGAGACCAAGGCCACTCCCCGGGATATGACGGCTTTTATCTGCACGGTAAAAACGGCCCATCACCGCATTGCGCTCCTCTATAGCAATACCGACACCTGTATCGCGTACTTCAAACCACGCTTCTGCAAGTTCATTACAGCCCGCCCGTAAGGTGACGCTGCCTCCCGCGGCTGTAAACTTCAGTGCATTATCCAGTAAGTTTGCTAAGACTTCATTCAATAAATCCGCATCCCCCCAAAGAGGGACCGGCCCTTCATGCGGGACCACGGAGAGGGATAAACCCTGCATCTCCGCTATAGGCTCATATAAATCGGCCATATCCATCATCAAGGGCATAATATCCATCTGCTGAAAACCCACCCGCCGCTGGCCTGTCTCAATCTCACCAATACGCAATAACGCCGTAATGATGGAGAAACATTGCTCCAAATCGCGCTGGCATAACCCCATCGCACGCTCAAAACGCTCTTTATCCTCTATGGAAGGGTCCAAACTCTGCGCCACAGCATTAACGCGATCTAAGCGCGCTTGCACGCGTGCTAGAGGGGTGCGGAGGTCATGAGCAATATCGTTACCCACATCGCGCATCTCCCCCATAAGCTGCTCTAGCCTATCCAACATACGGTTTACCGAGCCTGCAAGGCGGTCTAGCTCGTCATGCCCGCGCCCAACAGGTAAACGCTCACGCATTTGGCCTTTCATAATTTGCTCAATAGAGGAGTGCATTTTGGTAATGCGTCCCAAGGCCCTGCGACTAAGGACCATCCCCGCTAACAACGCGAACAGCACCACCGGCACCATCGCAAATAATGCTGAACGCTGCGCAACCTGCCATAGCTCGTTAATCATATGACGGGAGCGACCTAGCACTAAAAGCCGCGTCCGCCCCGGCTGCATCCCCGGAACTTCCACCACCAAAAAACGCATGACTGTAACGCTATGGTCTGGCAGCACAAAGGAGAGCTTCTGCATGGTCGGGCCAAACTTAAGCCCAGCAGGCCATGCCTTCATATCTCCTACGATGGGATGACGATTTTTATCAAACAACGCTGCGGCATTAAGAAAAACGCGTAGCTCGCTTGTGCTGCGCTCCTTTAGACGGATTTCCAAATCACCCGGAGCTTCCTGCATCAAAACAGAGGCGGAGCGGCGGAGCAAATCATCGGTGCGGAGCTTCTCATAAGTGCTAATCTGCCCATAAAGAAGGCCTAGCTCCAACAACATGCCCAGCACGATGATGCCAACAAGCCCTAAGGTCAGCCGGAACGCTGCGGTGCGGAAAAGGTCACTCCGGAACACGCAAACAGAACCCCGCCCCACGGATGCTATGAATTAACGCTTCCTCACCCTCCTTATCCACCTTGCGGCGTAATTTACCGATATGCACATCCACAAGATTCGTCCGCGGGACGAAGCGGTAATTCCATACATCCTCAAGCAGCATTGTCCGGGTAAGGACAGTATTAGGCCGACGCATCATATATTCCAGCAAACGGAACTCGCGCGGCAATAGCTCAATCTCCCGCCCCTCGCGCCGAACGCGCCGCTCTAGCAGGTCCATCTCCAACGGCCCTAACTTCAGCATAGAGGCTCGCCCATAAATAGGCCGCCTCAATAAAGCCTCTAGCCGTGCGGCTAATTCCTCCATCACAAAAGGCTTCGTCAAATAATCATCACCGCCCGCTTTAAGCCCGCTAATACGATCATCTACCGCCGATAATGCCGAGAGGACTAAGACGGGCATTGTCATCCCCTGCTCACGCAGCGTCTCTAAGATGCTTAGTCCATCAAGCCCCGGTAACATACGGTCCATCACCAAAAGGTCATGCTCACCTGTTCGGGCCATCTCCAGCCCTTCTGGCCCCGTGGCAGCACGGCTCACATCATAACCACGCCCGCGTAAGTCCTCCACTACCTCCTCAGCGAGGCTATCGTCATCCTCTATTAAAAGAAGCTTCGCTGGGGCATGGCCTTTCCCCTCCTCATGAGGATCGCTAGGCCAAGGCTGCCGCTCATTCTTTTTCAAAGATATATCTACCATCAGCTATATGCTCCCACGCGGGACTGTCCCCTCAGTCTTACCCTATACGTTAACCCGTTCTGCCGCAGCCTGTCCTGCTGCCACACCACTCGCCCATGCCCATTGGAAGTTATAGCCCCCCAACCAGCCCGTCACATCCACCGCTTCCCCCACAATATAAAGCCCCGGCACAGAGCGTGCCTCCATCGTTTGGGAGGACAAGTCCCGCGTATCCACTCCTCCCCGCATGACCTCCGCCTTAGCATACCCTTCCGTGCTGCTCGGCCTTATCGTCCAATCTGCCACATAGTTTGCTAAAACACGCACAGATTTTGCGGGCTGTTCTGCCAAAGGACGTCCATCCATCCGCCCATGAATAAGATATCGTGCTAGACGTGCAGGCAGGGCCTCCACCAAAGCCGCAGCATGGGCCTTTGGCCGTTTCTGGCTGATAGTCCGCATCATCTCATACACATCTCGACCGGGAAGAAGATTAAGACGCACAGCCTCGCCCCTCTCCCACCATGAAGAAATCTGTAAAATCGCAGGGCCAGACACACCCCGATGCGTAAAGACCATACCCCCCGTAAAGCAGGGTTTTTTCCGCCCCATAAGAGACGCCGTAACAGGCAAAGACACACCGGCAAGTTCCGGCTGGGCCTCAGCCAAACAAAAGGGCACTAAGGCCGGAGCCGGTGCAACCACACGCAACCCAAAACGCTGCGCGATGCGTAAAGAGAAGTCCGTTGCCCCTAATTTTGGCAAAGCCAACCCTCCGGTTGCCAAAATCACCGCCCGCGCCTGCAGCACACCCTGCGCGGTCTCCACCGCAAAAACATGGCCATCATGCGCGACATCCCGCACCACACAACCAAGCTGAAAGCGCACATGCGCGGCACGACATTCAGCCTCCAACATTGTGACAATCTGCCGGGCAGATTCATCACAAAAAAGCTGACCATCTTCCTTCTCATGCCAGCTTATCTTGTGAGCTTCCACCAAAGCCAAAAAATCTTGAGGACGATAACGCGCTAGGGCTGAGCGGCAAAAATGCGGATTTTCGGAGCGATAATACCTCCAATCTGCCCTAATGTTCGTAAAATTACACCGCCCCCCGCCAGAAATCAGAATCTTCCGCCCCGGCTGCTCTGCATGATCCAGCACAAGGACGCGCGCACCCTTTTGCCCTGCATGAGCAGCGGCCATCATCCCCGCTGCACCAGCCCCTATGACGATAACATCCCACATTCAAAAATCGAGATCCGCATAATGTGCAGGCGGGGTAACGCCACTCACACGATCGCTCAATAAAGCCCGAAAGCAAGGGCGTGATTTAATACGGGCATACCAATCCCGCACACAAGGGGCTGCACGCCAATCAATATCACCTAGAAAATCCAACGCAGATAAATGTGACGCAGCAATAAAATCCGCCGCAGAGAGTGTAGCCCCTCCCAACCAAGTGCGTGTCTCAGCAAGATAGCCGATATAATCTAAATGGAAGCGAAGATTTTTATAGCCAGCTTGTAGAATATTCCCATCTGGATGGCCCTGCCCAAAAAGGCGTTTTTCTACCTTCTCTCCCACCAAATTTACTGTAACTTCTTGTTGGAAAAGTCTCTCAAACCAATCCACTAAACGGCGTATCTCAACGCGCTCCCCCATTGTCCGCCCCAATAGCGGCATATCGGGATAAGCATCCTCCAAATACTCAGCAATAACCCGCGAACCAGGTACGACAATACCGTTATCTTCCACCAAGACAGGGACTTCCCCTGCGGGATTTAACTTATGGAAGGATTCATTTTGCTCCCACGTCTTTTCTACGACAAGCTCAAAGGGCAAGCCTTTCTCTGTCAACATAAGACGTACAAAACGCGATTGCGGAGAGAGGGGTAAGTGATGCAATATACGCATATGTCTTTCCTAATGCATTTTTATGCTATGGACCATTAAAAGACACTCCATAATTCTGACAAACAGCCAGGTGACCCCAGCTTCATGTCCAACCCGTCAGCATCTCAGCCACTTCATCCATCAGATGCGCCTTCAGTGCAAGCCTCAAAGCCTAATGGCATGACTATCCGTGCCCGTGGCCGTTCTTTCCTTGCGCTTATTCTCTCTCCAGAGGCCCCTTTAAAAGACTGGCTCGCTGGGCTGGATAATCACATGCAACGCGCGGCTGGGTTCTTCAATCGCCAGCCCGTTATTTTAGATCTTGGCCTACTTGATGAACATACTGAAGGCCTTGCAGGCTTCCAGCAAGAACTCCGCCAACGCCATATTCATCTTATCGGCATAGAAGGGGCTGACCGCCACTGGCAAGCCTTACAAACATGGGAATGGCCTATCGAACTCCAAGGCGGTCGCCCCAGCGGGCCTGTCCAACTCCCTGAGGAAGAAGAAAAAGCCCCGCCTCTTAACCCTATCAAAGAACCCCTCATCATTAATCGCCCCGTACGCTCTGGGCAATCTATCCAAAACCCTGATGGTGATGTCATTATCCTAGGGCCGGTCTCCTCTGGGGCGGAAATTATCGCTGGGGGGTCTATCCATGTTTATGGCCCCCTGCGTGGGCGCGCCATTGCCGGGGTCGATGGTCGCCCTCATGCGCGCATCTATACCACCAAAATGGAAGCGGAATTGCTCGCCATTGATGGTTTTTACATGGTTGCTGAGGAAATGCCTGCTGAGCCTATCGGGCAAGCTGCTCAAGTTTATCTAGAAGATGAACAGCTAAAAATCGTTCTTCTACAAGCAGCTGTTATAAAAAACTGATCGTTTTTACACTCTTGAAAGAAACATTGTGTATTTTTCATGCAAGGACATCTTATCATTTTCTAGGAGCTACTATAGAGTGTGGGGACAGATAAGGAGGATAAAGGCTCCTCCTAAGGTCCATAATGTGTGTGCTGCTAACATTCGGCTAATCGGCCACTCAAATTAGGAAGGCTGGGAACTTCATGGCAAAGATTGTGGTTGTTACATCCGGTAAAGGGGGCGTTGGCAAAACAACAACGACAGCCGCCCTAGGTGCCGCTTTGGCACATAGCGGGCAGAATGTGGCTGTGGTCGATTTTGACGTAGGCTTGCGTAATCTAGACCTCATCATGGGTGTGGAGCGGCGGGTCGTTTTCGACCTCATCAACGTCATCCAAAATGAGGCCACCCTCTCCCAAGCCCTTATCCGTGATAAACGCTGCGAGACCCTCTCTATCCTCCCTGCTTCCCAAACACGCGATAAAGACGCCCTCACCGCCGAGGGCGTTGCCCGCGTCATGCAGGAATTACAAGAACGCTTCGACTGGATCCTCTGCGACAGCCCAGCAGGAATTGAGCGCGGGGCACAGCTTGCGATGCATCATGCTGATGATGCGGTCATTGTCACAAACCCAGAGGTTAGCTCTGTGCGTGACTCCGACCGCATCATCGGGATGTTGGATAGCCAGACCGCCCGCGCCCAAAAAGGTGAAACAGTGGAGAAACATCTCCTTGTGACACGCTACGACCCTAGCCGCGCTGCACGCGGAGAGATGCTCAGTGTGGAAGATGTGGTGGGTATCCTCTCCCTTCCACTGCTCGGCGTTGTGCCAGAGAGTGAAGATGTCCTTAAAGCCTCCAACGTAGGAGCTCCCGTCACTTTTGCCGCCCCTGAAAGTGCCCCTGCTATGGCCTATTTTGAGGCTGTAGAGCGGCTTAAAGGCAAGGACATCCCTGTCAATGTTCCTACAGAAAAACGTGGCCTATTTGACCGCATCTTCAAAAAGAGGGGCTCATGAGTTTTCTGGATAGCTTTTTTAATAAAAAACGCCCCGTAACAAGCAGTAATGTTGCCCGGGACCGTTTACAGATTCTCCTAGCCCATGAGCGTCAAGCCCAAGCGGGGGGGGATTCTACCCTCCTCCGTACCTTACATGCGGAGATTCTAGAGGTCCTCGCACGCCATGTGTCGGTAGATGAAGATAATGTTCATGTAAAGCTTGATAGAGGGCATAAATGCTCCAAATTGGAGATTGATATCCAAGTCCCTCAAAGTGGTTTGCGTGCACAGGTCTCCACCGTCACCAGTGACGAGCTTTAAAGCCAGTTACCCCACATTGTACCGTTATGCAGGCGGAGCCCTAGCTCCGCCGCCGGTTCTTAAAGTCTAGATGCGGTCCCTTTATAGCTCCGCCCAACTCCGCAATAAATTATGATACACATTGGTCAACCTTAGGACTTCTTGATCCTTCGGCCCGTGTGTCTCTGTCAGAGCCATGATGCTCTGGTCCAAATCAAACAAGATAGACCGATGCTCCTGCGAGCGAATCACTGATTGCGCCCAGAAGAACGACCCCCAACGGCTACCACGCGTAACAGGCGTTACAGTATGCAACGCTGTTGTGGGATACACAATCATATCCCCCGCAGGAAGCCGTACCCGCTTCTCCTCGGACGGACCATGAAGAACTAGCTCCCCGCCCTCATATTCATCCAAATCGGAAATAAAGAGTGTGCTGGATACATCCGTTCGGACACGATGACCTGTACCGGGGATAGGACGCAACGCATTATCCACATGCGCCCCAAAGTTCATCCCGACATCATAGCGATTAAACAAAGGAGGAACGAGGCGTAAAGGGAGGACTGCGCTATTATAAAGAGGATTCGTCCCCAATTTACGCAACACAAAGGTAGAAAGCTCACGCCCTAAAGGGCTATCCGGCGCGATTTGGAGATTGTTTTTTACACTGCCTGATTGCGGCCCCGCCGTCCCACGGCCATCAACCCATTCTCCCGCTGCAAGGCGGCCACGTAGTTCTGCCAGCTCCTCCGCGGAGAGAACCGCAGGAATATGCAACATCATAAAATCACGCCTTTCCATTATCCCATGTCAGCAGGGTATTCGTAAAAAGGAGCAGGCAGTCCCAGCCCGCTCCTTATGAAACTTTCACCCCATCCTCCCTGCGATACAAGAAGGATAGACCAAAATTAATAATCCATCGTCAAACGGCCCAAGAAGGTCCGCCCCGGTGCTGGGGTCGCATAACCTGCAAAGAGACTATTATAATTCAGACGATTGGCGAGGTTATAGCCGTTAAGAGAGGCAACCCAATGCCGCCCAAAACGATGAGAAATAACGGAGTCAAAGTCCAAATTAGCAGGGACCTTGCTCGTGTTATCGTTATTCAAATACACGCCTTGACGCCATGTTAGCCCCCCACCGATGGTAAAGTTCCACGGTTTACCGGGGAAGGCCTCATAAGCAGACCACAAGGTCGCCTGATTATGTGGCACATATTGGATTTGATTATGCATCTTTCCCCCACCGTTAGGCGATGTCTTGGGGTCATATAATGCGTAAGTCGCTGTGATGTTCCATCCCGGTAGGATCATCCCCCCAACGGAGAGTTCCATCCCTTGGTTACGCTGCTGTGCCCCTGTATTAATGGTGGAGTTAGAGACGGGATCAGTCGTCAGCGCGTTATCCTTATCCAACCGGAAGAGCGAGATGGTAGCCCCTAAGCGGTCATGCAATAGGCTGAACTTACTGCCTACCTCATACAAACGTGCTTTTTGCGGCCGCGTATCCACGCCCCCCTGTCTCCCCGGCCGTACGGGCACAGCCCCACTTGTTACATACATCCCCGTTGGGGTTGTAGAACTCGCATAGGTGAAGTAAATCGTCTGCCATTTTGTAGGCGTTAAAATCAGGCTAGCCGTTGGGTTAAAGGTATTCTTTGTCTGCGGGAAGCTACGGTCAGGATTATTAGGCAAGTTCTCAAGGCCATAGACCCTATAATTGCTCTGCCAACGGTCCCAACGGAAGCCACCTTTAATAGACGCCCATTTGGTAAACCAAATCTGGTCATACAAGAAGATACCCGTATCAAACCCATAGCCACGGCTGCTCGGCTTCTTCCCAATCCCGGCAATATCCGGCATAGAGTTCGCCCGTGCCGACACACGGCGCACCATCGCATCAGGCACATTATCAGGGTTAGGGTTAAGCATATTCGCTGTAGGTGTAGGGTTTTTAATAGATACACCCTCATAAGTATCCTGATGCCGGGAATCATGGACATATTCCATATCAACACCCGTCACGACCTGATGCCGTAAGAAGCCTGTCTTAAAATCAGCCTGCAAAGACGCTACATCCTGGAAGGACCAGCTATTTTGCTTATAAGGCAGCGGCACACTCCCATTTGTATTACGAAGAATGCTCCCAGCCCCGTAATTACCACTATTGAGCGCATTCACACATTGCGCCCCACAAGCAAGCTTAGAGGCCTCAAAATTACGACTATATTCACCAAAACGCGTATCATTATGGAAGGTTAGATGGTCGTTGAAGATATGCTTCAGCCGCAATGTCTCCATCGTATCATCAGTATGGTTATGGTCTTGGCGTTTGCCGTACCAATTCTCCCGCGGGACGCCATATTCTGAGATAGGCCGCCCATAGGCTGAGCCACGCGCCTTGACAACGGGCATCCCATAATCAGGTACGCTATTATCCGTCTCGTGTGTGACTTGCAGGACAACGGTTGTCTTTGTCCCCAGCCCAAACGCGATAGACGGCGCAATCCCCCAGCGGTGGTCCCACACATGGTCCCGCCCGACAACATTATTGGAGGCCCCCAGCCCTTCTATACGGAAGGCCGTTGTATCATTAATACGCTGGTTAATATCCACCGTACCGCGGAAATAATCGGCAGACCCGCCGCTAAAATCGACATTATAATGATTATTAACCGTCGGGGTCTTTGTAACGACATTGATGGCCCCGCCGGTCGTCCCATTCCCAAAGACCTGAGAGGATGGCCCCTTAATGACATTCACGGAATCATAATTGAAGCTATCGCGTGAATAGACACCAAAATCCCGCAAGCCATCTTCATAAATATCATTCTGCGCAGGGAAGCCACGGATGAGGAATTGGTCGCCATTCAACCCACCAGCCCCTTCCCCAACGGAAGCCGTAATGCCGGGGACATTGCGCAAGGCTTCATCCAATGATTTCGCATTTTGCTGCTTAATCAGCTCCCGCGGAACAACATCAATCGTCTGCGCCGTATGCATCACATCCTGCGGCAAGCGTCCCATATCATTGCTTGCATGCATGGTATTAAAAGGATGCCCAATCACATGGATGTGCTCTACACCCTTCGCTTGGACTCCCTCTTGCTGCGGGGTGGTTTGCGCTGAAGCCAGCTGCGTTGCGCTCCCCTGCGTCGCAGATGACGGCGCATGTTGTTGAGTGACAGCCTTATGCTCAGCCTTTGCAGCGACATGACGTTTATCACCTGGTTTCGCACTATCCTGATGCTGGCTTGCAGCCACATCAGCAGCATAAGCTCCCCCTGCAACACTCCCTAATGTCAGAGCGGCAGATGCTGGCCTAAGGCACCGGTGAATAAAACGGCTCATAAAAGATGCTCCACAGCAAGAATGATACAGCCCCTCGAAAGAGGATGATTTTTCTCCTACATGATAATTATTCTCAATTTCAAACATTAAAAAAGATGACAAACTATTTAAAGTTGCGATTGTGTCTTAATTGCCACAACACAAAAAGCGCAGTATTCTCCTATCATTCAGCCAAGGGCCCCATCATAAAAGCCGCTTTAAGTGCGTGCCTCTCCCCTCATAAATGTTACAGAACAGTGAGATAACAAACGCGCATTCACAAAAAACCGCGCCCCTTGCCCTTCTCTGAAAGGCAAGCAAGCGCGGTTCACACCCTGATATTTTGAGTGGTGATTTAATAATCCATGCTCAACCGCCCCAAGAAGGCACGGCCCGGCGCTGGGGTAACGCGGTTTGTAAAGAGGGAATTATAATTCAAACGGTTGGAGAGGTTATACGCATTAAGCGATACGACCCAATGCCGATTGATACGATGGGATATGTAAGAATCGAACTCCACATTAGCCGGGACTTTCGCCGTATTTGCGAGGTCCAGATACACGCCTTCTCGCCATGTAACGCCTCCGCCAATCGTAAAGTTCCACAACTTACCGGGGAAGGCTTCATATGCGGTCCATAAGGTCGCCTGATTATGCGGCACATATTGGATATTCCGCCCGTGATTCGCGCCAGACATCACGCGAGGGTCATATAGAGCATACGTCCCGGTAATGTTCCAACCCGGCAGAATCATCCCCCCAAGGGAGAGCTCCAAGCCTTGGTTACGCTCCTTCACCCCTGTGGCCAAAACCTGCCCCGCAATCGGGTCGGTTGTCAGAGCGTTGCTCTTATCCAGCCGGAAAAGCGAAATTGTCGCCCCTAAACGGTCATGCAAGAAGCTCATCTTCGAGCCGACCTCATAGAGCTTTGCCCGCTCTGGCTGAGTAGCAACCTGCCCATTAAGGGGGCGAATAGGGATTGCGCCATTGGTCACATACATACCCATCGGCGTGGTAGAGCTCGCATAAGTGAAGTAAAAGGTCTGCCAGCTATTGGGAGTAATGAGCAAACTGGCTGTCGGGTTAAAGACGCCTTTTGTATCGTGATAATTTAGCGCAGCAGAGGGAGCCTTCCCTTGCGGGCCCCGTGCAGCAGCACTTTCCTGCCCATCAGCCCCCCATGTTTTATACGCTGTTTGCCAACGGTCCCACCGGAATCCCCCTTTGATGGACACCCATTTTGCAAACCAGATTTGATCGTACAAGAATAAGCCCGTATCAAACCCATAACCATGGGAATCAGGCCGCCCTAGGCTATAATTCGTATTCTTCCAACAATTCCCAGAATCAGCGCGGCACGTCCCATAGCCATAATTATCACGCTGAGGATGATATGTATTCTGCCACGGAATTGCCCGATTAGCCCCTACAGCATCATACGCATATTGCCGCCGGGAATCCTGCACATATTCAAAATCCGCCCCCGTTACGAGCTGATGGCGCAAGAAGCCTGTCTTAAAATCAGCCTGTAGGGAGGCCACATCTTGGAAAGACCAGCTCTTTTGCTTATACGGCATTGGCCCGCCATTAAGGCCAATCCCCGCCGCAGGGTCCACCTTCTTATAACCCGGATTATAAATCTGCAATTCCGAGCATGACGCATTAGCGCATTGTGGTGAAGATGCCGCAAAGTCACGGCTATATTCACCAAAGCGTAAATCATTATGAAAGGTAAGATGCTTATTAAAGACGTGCTTTAAACGCAGCGTCTCCATTGTATCGTCACTATTATCATGGTCTTGCGATTTACCATAAATATTACTACGCCGTACCCCAAAGGACGAGCTCTCCGTTATGGGATGGCCATTCACAACGGGTACACCATAATCGGGAACATTACGCGATGTTTGGTGCATCACCTGCAACACAACAGTTGTCTTGGTTCCCAAACCAAAAGCTATAGATGGCGCAACACCCCAACGATGGGAATATACATAATCGCGCCCTACAACATCGTTGGAGTTAGCCATACCTTCCACACGGAAGGCTGATGTATCATTGATGCGTTTATTAACATCCACAACACCACGATAAAAATTAGCCGACCCACCGCTAAAGTCAGCACCGTAATGGTCATGTAATGTCGGGGTCTTTGTAACAATATTAATCGCCCCGCCCGTTGTCCCATTACCGAATACTTCAGATGATGGGCCTTTAATGACATTCACCGAATCTTGGAAGAAGCTATCGCGGGTATAAACACCAAAATCCCGCAAGCCATCCTCATAAATATCATTTTGCGCAGGGAACCCACGGATGAGGAATTGATCCCCACTCATCCCACCAGCCCCCTCCCCAACAGAGGCTGTAATACCGGGCACATTCTTCAGGGCTTCATCAAGAGATTTGACATTCTGCTGCTTAATCAACTCCCGCGGGACAACATCAATTGTCTGAGCGGTATGCATCACATCTTGCGGCATACGCCCCATATCATTGCTTGCATGCAATGTATTAAATGGGTGCCCCACTACATGGATGCGCTCCACACCCTTAGCTTGAACACCAACATCCGCCGCTGTTTGGTCACCATCCGAGTCGGCCTCTGTCGCCTGTATGTTAGGCTTAGCCCCTATATGCGCAGCATCGGCAGCGGCCGTTGTGTTTGCATACGCTCCCCCCGCAACGCTCCCTAAGGTCAAGGCTGCTGAAAAAGGCCTAAGGCCGCTGCGGATAAATCGACTCATTTACATCACCATGCAAGGAATAATCTCGTTCTTCTCTAAATGATAATCATTTTCATTTAATAATAAAACTTAATTTAATTTCTCCCCAATACGCCTCTCCCTTTGAGAAGGACGTAAAAATAATCATGTTTTTCAAGGAGATAAACCAAACCCCTCCATATTAATAAAAATAACGCTTTTTTAGGAAAACCATTCTTTCTTACAAGAAGAACTTAAAGAATGAGGATGCTACTTACATCTTCTTTATAAAAAAGAACGCGGATAACACAGCTTTACCACATGACGACGGCATAATAACTCATCAGGTGCGCCACTTTGTTTGCATGCAAGCTCCAAAGCTTGCGTAGCGCGTGCGGCCTGTTGCAAAGCGGGGAAGGACCAGCGTTGTAGCCCAGCGAGAAACTCATCTTTACGGCGGAAGAAAACAGGCGGTTTTAAAGCCGCCATCGCCTCTTGCCGCGAGGCCCCTTGCTGAACGCGTAAGCTCACCTGTTGCATCCGCTCTAATACAGACAATGCTACACGCGCAAAAGCTACAGCACTCGTGCCATCAGCCATAGCACGCTCAAAAGCCCGGTCCGCCTTCAGCCGGTTACCCGCTAAAGCTGCGTACACAGCATCATCTAGCGAGGCTTGACCCGAATCCCCCACACAAGCCTGTACCGCCTCTATATCCAATCTCGTTCCCGGCTCACCATAGAGACGAAGCTTCTCTACCTCACTGCGCACAAGGCTGCGGTCATTACCCACATGCTCGAGGAACCAAACCATCGCCTCTTTATCGAGCGTTATGCGCTCTTCAGCCAACATATCCGCAACCGTGCGCGATAAGGTCCGCCCTTCTTCAGGGTAACAGCCTATAGCGGCAACCTGCTCATGTTTTTCCGCAAATTGTCGCAACCTAGAGCGTGCTGTCAGCTCCGGTCCCTCCAGCACAACCAGCGTATCACTCTCTTGAGCTAGAGCTTCTTTAAGCGGAGGTAAAAGCTCATCCTTCACCCCACGCACCCAAACAACCCGCCGCCCTCCTGTTAAAGAAAGGGCCGAGGCTTCTTCCTCAAAACGGCCTTGTTCCTCGCTTTCTAACCGAGCAAGGCGGAAAGGGTCATCCAAATCCTCAAGAACCGTTTGCACCGCACGCTTAGCGCGCTCACGGATAAGACCATGATCCTCCCCATGGAGAAGAACAACACGCCAACGAGCTGCCTCGGTAATGGTCCGCTCGGCAGCCTGCGTGCCTATCCTCACAGGCCGTTATCCTCTTCCTCCTGTAGGTGGCGGCTATCCTCACCTGTCGAAGTGGTAATGCTATTGCTACTGCGCCCCGTCATACTCGAAGGAAAGCCATCCACCCCCAGATTCTGCATATCTGTCCGTTGAATCCCTGGCAGACGGTCCAAATAAGGGTCACGCCCGGGACGAATGGATTTCTCCTGCCCAAGGGATTGATGCGCCTTAAACCATACGGCTACTTGCATGGTGATCTCATGAGCGAGATTTTCGCCAATCCGTTTATAAAGCGTCTCGTTATTTAAGGTTTGAGCAAAATATTGCTCAATATACATATTATAGCCATCCATCGTCCGGGCATAACCACGTGCTAAAACGTTATCCATGTCTCCGACACGATATAAACGCCAATCCGCCCAACCAACACCGCGCGTCCGACCAGATGTGTTATCTTCATGCACATCAACTGATTCTAACGAGGCTGTCGCACTCACACGCAATACATAGCCTTCTGGCCGCTCTGGCCCATCTCCAGCCATTTCCTTTTGCAAAGCGAGGCGTATTTCCTGCCCAAAACGGCTGGGAATGTTCGCAACGAAGACATTCTTCAACTGGTCATTAACCGCAACCTCTTTTTGGGCTGATTGCTTGCCATAAAGAGGCTGGAAGCCACATGCCCCAAGGCTCGTAATCCCTAATCCTGCGGCAAGAATAACAAGCCCCCCGCGTATAATACGCTGCATTTGGCACATATTGCTCATCCAGCCCCTCTTACTCACCCTGCTACCACGAAATTAACAATGCGGTTTGGCACATGGATTTCCTTAACAATACGCTTGCCTGCCAAAGCCTTCGCCACATTCGGCTCATCCTTGGCTTGCGCGATAACAACCTCTTTAGCTTCATCAGGGGCGCATGTAATCGTCCCACGCAGCTTACCAAGCACTTGCACAGCAATCGTGACTTTTTTTACCGCCAATAAGCTCTCATCTGCCTCCGGCCAAGGCCGCTCCACAACCATGGGGCCTTCTGGCTCTAAGAGGGACATTAACTCCTCTGCCAGATGCGGCATCATGGGGGAAATCAACATCACCAGCACATAAGCGGCCTCACGCCGCGCTGCGGGAAGGCCCTCCTCATGGCCAGTGGCCTCACCCAGTGCCGAGGCCAGCTCATGCAGACGCGCAACAGCCACATTCGGCGTAAAGCCTTCCAATGCTTCCGTCACTGCGACAATGGTGCGATGAGTCACATGGCGCAACTCATCCCCTGCCGTATCATGCGCGGCATGAGGATCATCCTGCGCAGCAACCGTCTGAACCAACCGATACAGACGTTGCATAAAACGTCCGGCCGCCGTCACACCGGCTGCTGTCCATTCCATATCACGCTCTGGCGGACTATCGGAAAGCACAAACCACCGCGCTGTATCAGCCCCGTAACGCTCGATAATCTCCACAGGCGAGACCGTATTACGCTTGGATTTGGACATCTTCTCCGAGCGTCCAACCGTCACGGCTTTACCGTTATCCTTCCGCACAACTTCAGCGCCGCGCTGCTCGACCTCATCAGGATATAGCCATTGCGCCCCATCACGATAGCTCTCATGAGTGACCATCCCTTGCGTAAACAAGCCAGCAAAAGGCTCGCTCACATCCAAATGGCCAGTCTTCTTCATCGCACGCGTGAAGAAGCGTGCATAAAGGAGATGCAAAATCGCATGCTCAATACCGCCAATATATTGGTCCACCGCAAGCCAGCCATCAACAGCCTTACGCTCTGTCGGTGTTTTGGCCTGTGGGGCGGTAAAGCGGGCGAAATACCATGAGCTATCAACAAACGTATCGCATGTATCAGTTTCCCGCTGCGCCTCTGCCCCACATTTAGGGCAAGCAACATGCTTCCATGTTGGATGATGATCTAGCGGATTGCCCGGTACGTCAAAACTGACATCCTCCGGCAAGGTCACCGGCAATTCTGCCTCAGGCACGGGGACCGCACCACAAGACGGACAATAGATGATAGGGATGGGGCAGCCCCAATAACGCTGGCGAGAAATACCCCAATCGCGCAAACGCCAATTAGTTACACCCTGCCCAACGCCAAGCTCCTCCACCCGCGCAATAGCTGCACGAATCGCCTCTTTGGTCGTCTTACCGCTCAAAAAGCCGGAATTATAAAGCGTGGCCTCACCTGTGACGGCCTTCTTCCCGACTTTAAACGTCGCTTCTTCCTCACCTGTAGGCAGCAGAACGGAAGGGACATCCAACCCATATTTACGCGCAAAATCGAGGTCTCTTTGGTCCCCACAGGGGCACCCGAACACAGCACCCGTGCCATATTCTGTCAGCACGAAGTTAGCGATCCAGACCGGGGCGGTTTGCTCTGGGTTCAACGGGTTCACCACACGCAGGCCCGTATCAAAGCCGCGTTTTTCCATCGTGCTTAACGCTTCTTCGGACGTGCCAACTCTCTGGCACTCCTCAATAAAGCTCTGCGCCTCAGCATTGCCCGCCGCAACCTTACGCGCCAAGGGATGATCCGCTGCAATACCAATGAAGCTTAGCCCAAAGAGCGTATCAGGACGGGTGGTGAAAACCTCAATGGAATCGCCATCCACATCATAGCCTTGCGGAGGATTATGCAGGCTGAAGCGAATCCGCGCCCCTTCAGAACGGCCAATCCAACGCTCCTGCATGGTGCGGACACGCTCTGGCCATTTATCAAGTGTTTTCAGCCCTTCCAAAAGGGGTTCAGCAAAATCGGTAATTTTGAGGAACCATTGGGAGAGCGTCTTTTTCTCCACCAACGCGCCAGACCGCCAACCGCGCCCATCCACAACTTGTTCATTTGCCAAAACAGTTTGGTCCACTGGGTCCCAATTCACTGACGAATCGCGCCGTTCTACCAAACCCGCTGCCAACATATCGAGAAAGAGCTTTTGCTGCTGGCCGTAATAATCCGGCAAGCATGTAGCGATCTCTCGCTTCCAATCCAGCGAGAAGCCTAGCCGTTGCAACGTGCCGCGCATGGTGGCGATATTTTGCAATGTCCATGTACCCGGATGCACCCCACGCTCCCGCGCGGCATTCTCCGCTGGGAGGCCAAACGCATCCCACCCCATAGGGTGCAACACAGCATAACCCCGCGCGCGTTTATAACGTGCTACGACATCACCTAGCGTATAATTACGCACATGCCCTACATGGAGCTGCCCAGAAGGGTACGGGAACATCTCCAGCACATAATATTTAGGCTTATCGGCTGGCGGTACATCCGGCACATGGAAGGTCCCCGCCTCAGCCCAACGGGCTTGCCAATGCGGCTCCCGCGCATGGAAGTCAAAACCGGACTCGGCTGCGCTATTCACTGTTTTATCGCTCATGAGTCTCTCTTACTTCCCGCCACCATTTTCAGCGCGCAACTGACGGGCACGCTCTAAAATACGCGCCGTAATGTCTGAAGCTGTGTTCGGTGCAGCGGGGGCATCCTGCCATTCCCCTCCATTAAGGCGCGTCTGGCGGAAGACACTCAGACGAAGTGCATCGGAACGTAACCGGCGGTCCAAAATATAAGCTGCGATTTTAAAACGCTCATCCTGCGCCCCTGCCGGCTGATACCAATCCGTAAGGATAACCCCCCCCTGCGCATCAGCAGAGGCCATCGGCATGAAGGAAAGCGTATCAATCGCCCCACGCCAGAGATAAGCATTTACCCCACCGCGAAGCTGGTCATCACCCCCTTGTGCACCACGATCCACCCCTAACAGGTGATTACGCGGCACAGCTAAAGAGGATGGGTTACGCTTATCACCGCCGCACCCTGCCAGACCGCCAACAGCCAATAACGCTACAAGAGGCAGCACGGTATAACGCGGCATATTGTACATAGAGACAAAAGAGCGAAAGGCTGAGCGCGATGATGAAAAGAACATGAGCAAACCTGAAAAGGCCATGCCAAGGCCGGTCTCAAATTGAAGCCCCCACCATGGCAAAGACAGGAGCATAACGATCATAAATGATCAAAACGTCCCCCTTCATATCGCGCTCACCCTCGCAGGCCAAGAGCTATGCTGCATAGACAGGCTTGCGAAAGCGCAAAAAAGCCGCTAGGCAGAGCCTGCGTGTCCGCGTAGCTCAGCAGGATAGAGCACAGGATTCCTAAGTTAATTGGGCACCGGGCTGGCAAACCATCCGGTGAATTCGCTCAAATTCGGGGAACGCTAACGCCTCTCTCTATAAATATTGAGTAGGCTATGCCAATCCCGAGCCAAGCCTGCCTCATTCATCTGAATGACGCAGGAAGGTGTAGAGACTGTACGGGCGACACCGCGGCAGGACCTCCCTGTGGTGAAGAGACAGTCCAGACCACGAACAGCCCTTCCTATGAAATAGGAAGGGCTGGCGATGAAAGTCGAAGTGGTATGAATCCTGGGGTCGAGGGTTCGAATCCCCCCGCGGACACCAACCATTCAGCAAGAATGGCTACACAGAGACCAGAATCAATATTTTAGGATATATACGGGATGACCCATCCAATCATTGAAAGCTTAGAGGCGTTTCGTCAATGGTTTCTCTCCCCCGCTGGACCCGGCTTACTCTCCATTCCTCTTTTAAAACCAACCCATCATCAAAATGGATTAACGAATCTTACATTATATCGGCGCAATGGGTACCAAGCAGAACTATGCCTCATTCAAACCAATACTAAGTTTCTTCTTGAAGTCCCCACAGACCAAGCTTTAATCACTTTATTCCTTGGAGGATCGTTAAAGGTCTCTGTTACCGAATCTTCAAATCCAAATGATTACGGGATTCCATCCCCTTCGGATTATTTAAACAACCTCGCTCCCAATACCATTGACCTAGAGAATCCAGAGATACCCCACCCACTGCTGCAACACCCTCACGATATTACCGCGCTGCGCCTTAGCGCTGGGACGAAATTAGAGTTCTGTTCCCCGCAAAAGGACGGGATTCTCCTTTTCTTTAGCGTTGCTGAAGCCAGCCACCCCCACAGCTATGCGGACAATGTGACCCCCCTTTCTTAAGAAAGTGCGCACTTTTTTATAGTATTTTATTAATTCTTCTTTTATCATAGCCACACATGAACTTACTCTGCCCTACTTGCTGGAAGGACAGCCCTCTGCATGGCCTATAGTTTTGATTCCAAGTACGATAATCTTCCCCCGATTGGGACAGCTCAAGTCCCCAATGGGTGGGCGACAGTTTTGAGCGGTGCCCAAAATACCGTTGGCCTTAGCACTAACATTTCTAACTACTATGTAAGCGGGTTATCCAACGGGTCTAATGGGGCCATAATCAACTCCCTCGTAGCGGCGTTTAACCATAACATAACAAATGGTATCGCTGTCGATGGTGGCTCTATCGCCATCGCCGGTAATAACTCATTTATGTATGGTGCCACCGCTCTTTCCGCCGCCTCTATTGAGGCTATCGGTGGCGGGGTTATTAGCGGTGGGGTTGTAGGTTATTCTGGTGCCGTCTTCGCTGGATCAGTGACCTCCAAAGCCGACCCTAACCAAGGGGGCATTGGTCCTATCACCGGGATTGGTACAGCTATTAACTCTATTGTTGGGTCCGGCGGCTATGCCCTCGTTGGTGGTGGTGGGGCTGACTTCACCGTTAAAGGCTACTCCGTTAACGGTAGTGGTGGCCTTATGTTGGGCGGTACCTTCAACCCCGGCAGCCTCTACGCTGTTGGGAATGGGGGAACGGCAAGCGGCGGCACCGTCGGCGGCCAACAATCCGTCTTCTCTAACGGGTTATCACTCAATCAGCTGTTTGTTGGCTCTGCTGCCACACAGGCCGTGATGAGCAAGGGGCTCGCATCACAATCAACTGTCCTCAGCGGTGCTACCGGGCTCAACTCTGGCGGTACAACAAGCAGTGTTATCGCTGTGAGCGGTGGGACCCTCATTGTTGAGGGTGGGACATATGTGTCGTGGCTGAATAAAGGCTATGCTACCTCCGCTTACGGTTATGGTAGCGGGACCTCCTTTAACAATATGGTCTCCGCTGGCGGAACCGAGATTGTTAACAAAGATGGTACAGCCAGCCGTTCCACCATTCTTTCAGGCGGTATCGGTACAGTTAATAGCGGTGGCTTGGCCCTTTCTCCTTTAGTTTCGGGCGGTACAGAAATTGGCAGTGCTGGTGGTATCATCAGCGGTGGTACGGCCCTACAAAAAGGTAACATCACACTCCTCAGCGATGCACTAGGCTCCAACCTTTCTGCCCAGACCAGCGGTAACATTGTTGTTTCCGCAGCGGGGACAGGTAACGTCCTTACGGCATCTACTGGCGGTACAATCCGGATAACATCTGGCGGTACGGGAAGTGCCGTTACCGCTAACGCTCAAGGTACAGTCCTGCTTAATAGCGGCGGTACGGCTGGTAACCTGGTCATCAATACCGGTGGTACATCCACGATTGATGCTGGTGCCGTCATTTACAGCGGGGCGACCCTTAATGATAGCAACCAAGTTTTTGCTCCCGTCTCTGGGGTAACAGCAGATTACCTGCTTGCTAGTGCCGGTCAGGTGGTCGCTAATGTTGGGGCTACTATCTCTGGCATTTATGCCGCAGGTCCAAACGGTACAGGTTTGGTCACACAATCTGGCGATTCGGTCGGGGCTGCTATTGCAGGTTATGATCCCCAGAATAAGGCTGCCGTTGGTGGGACGGTCATCGTAAGCGGCGGAGCTGTTGCGAATAATGTTGGGGCCAGGATGAATGGTTTGCTTATCCTCGGCTCTGGGGGGACAGCAAGCAACTTTGCGCCTATTAGTAACGGGACAGCCAGTATTCTGGCTGGTGCTAGCGTTGCTGATGGGGCTACAGCTCAACTTACGGGCGGTCTCATCTCTCTGGCTTCTGGCGTCCACGTCACCAGCATCAGCGCAACCGGGGCTGGTAATAATGCTGGCTTTGCTAATATTTCCTCCGGTGGGACAGTCGATGCTCTCTCACTAGGCTCCCGCGGGACAGGGAACATTGCCTCCGGGGTGACTGTCAGCTCGCTTACCATAAATAGCGGTGGCTCTGCCCTGCTGGATGGTGGTGCAACAGTGCCGAATGTTACCCTGAGCGGTGGGACAATAGCTATTCCCGCCGGTGGGGCTGGCCTCCAGACGCTCTCCGCGCTTAATGGCGGTGTAGGTGTTATTAATTCCGGGGCCAATGTTAGCAGCGTCTTCATCTCCGGTGGTAACGCAACGGTGCAGTCGGGGGCGTATGTTAGCCGCCTGACCATCCTCAGCGGTGGCTCTGGTGTGTTAATGAGCGGGGCCTCTGTCCAACATATTGATGTCGCTAGCGGCGGTTGGGTCAGCGGTGCCAGAGTCTCGAACAATGATGAGCTTGTTGTTGGCCCCCAAGGAACAGCACAGGATACCGTTGTTACCTTCGACTCTGGTAAAGGGCCCTATGCACGCCATCCTTACACAATGGTGACCTCTGGCGGTTACCTCTCTGGGGCTACCGTCCTCGGTGCGGATGGTACAAACGACCCTGAGCAGCTTGGCGGGCTCCTCACTATTGCCTCCGGTGCAACACTCATCAATACCTCCATGGGGTATAATGCTCGTATCCGTATTTACGGGATGAAATATACCGATAAGTGGCAAACTGCTGTCAGCGGGAATACTGTCTTTGTGACACAGACAGATTCTAACGGCTCTAACGCCTCAACATGGCAGCTGAGCCTCAAAGGTAACTATAACGCTGGTGGCTTTATCCTCAACGATGATGGTGAAGGCAATACGGTCCTTATTTACGAAAAATGCTTCCTCGCTGGCAGTATGATTCGTACCCCGAAAGGGGAGAAGGCCGTTGAACGTCTGCGTAAAGGTGAGACAATCTGTGTCCTTAATGAAGGGCGTGAGGAAACGCGCGAGATTACAGCTGTCATCCAACGGCGTGCGCGTGTAAATACCTCTCAACCAGAGGATCTCGCCGGTTGGTCTGTTATTGTAGCCAAGGACGCCTTCGGTCCCGGCTTACCCAATAAAGACCTCTCTGTAACACCGGAGCATTGCTTCTATTTTGAAGGTCACTTCGTCCCAGCTCGCATGCTCATCAATGGGACCTCCATCCGTTATGACCATAGCCAAGTGGAATATGATTATTACCACATCAAAACGGAGCCTCATTCTGTCATCTGGGCAAATGATGTCTTGACAGAAAGCTGGCTGGATACTGACCTGCAAGACCATTACGAAGCTAATGAGGAGAATACCCTCCGCTTGGTCGAGCAAGAGCAGCTTAACTGGAATGAGAATGCCGCGGCTCCGCTGGGTGTTACTCAAGAGTTCGTCAAGCCCTTGCATGACAAGTTTGCTGCTCGCGCAGCGGAACTTGGCCTCACCGATCCAGAGGCCGAACAAAATTCCCAAGATGGGGAAACCACAACGGACCCTGCGCCTTATATCCGTCTAGAAACGGGGGAGACGCTCCACCCACAACGGCATGAGGCAGGGCGTTATCTCTTTACCCTCCCCGCCTATACACAGCGCGTCACCGTTGGCTCGCGTACCTTCCGTCCATCCGAGGCTGTAGGGCCTCATATGGATGACCGCCGTCAACTAGGTGTTCTCGTTGGACAAGTCTCCCTCTGGAATGGTGGGCGTGAGAGCATCATTACACGCCATCTAACAGATAGAGGCCTGAACGGTTGGGATGTCATCGAGGCTGGGCCACATCGTTGGACCAATGGCGAAGCAGAGCTGCCTCTGCATGATAGTCCGCCTGTCAGTGCGAGCCAGCAAGTCCTCGCGATTGAGGTGCAAGCTGGTGGTCCATACCGCCTCCCCTCATAAAGAGGACGGACACAGGAAGGGAGCTGTAATGCTCCCTTCCCTTACGGAAGAAAACATCATAGGCTAATCTTTCCACTCCCACGGCAGGATTGATGGCCGCTATGACAACAGCCCTTTTCCTGACAATTATAAATGCTATCCTGCCCATATTAATTACATTAGGACTGGGTTATGTGGCGGCTTGGCGGCGGGATTTTGACTCCCAACAGGCAAGCATCTTAATCCGCCTCGTGATGCTTTATGCCCTGCCGCTGGCTCTTTTTACCTCCATCCTCAGCACACCACGCGCACATATTCTCTCCGCTGGGCCTTTAGCGGGGCTCATTCTTATGGCGATGCTTGGTGTCTATGTTGTTCTTTTCTGCCTTCTCCGTTGGGTGATGAAGCGCAGACAAAGCGAAGCAGCCCTCATCGCCATGACAATCACCGGCCCTTCTGTCCCCTTTATTGGGATTCCCGTTTTAGGGCAGCTCTTTGGCCCTAGCAGTGCCGTGCCAATCTCCGTTGGCTCATTGGTAATGAATCTCTGCCAAATCCCCCTGACCCTCATTTTGATGAATCATGACCAGCAACGCCAACAATCTCAGCATGAAGGGCCTTATAGCTGGCACACCACCATGCGCGAACTGGGCGGGCATCTCCTCCATTCCTGCAAAGAGCCTGTTGTCTGGGCCCCAATGCTGGCCTTTTTGCTCGTATTGCTTGGTATTGGCCTTCCCGTTTCACTCACACATGCCTTCCAACTACTCGGCCATGCCACGGGGGGAACGGCCCTCTTTGCCTCCGGCGTAGTATTATACGCCCGGCAAGTCCGCCTTAGCCTCTCTGTAGGATTAATGGTTTTAGGGCGTAATTTTCTCATCCCTCTTGGGGTATGCGCTTTAGCCTTTGCTGGGCATCTCCCTACTCTCACCATGCAAGAAGGCGTTCTTGCTATGGCGATGCCGAGTGCGGCTATCAATGTCATTCTCGCCATGCGTTATCACATAATGGAGCGCGAAATTGCCTCGGTCCTTTTTTTCGGCACGGTAAGTGCCATATTCAGCTTAGCCTTTTTTATTTGGATGACCCATTCATGAGCTGCCTCTCCTCTGCGCCTTCCTTCTTATTTGTTTGCACCGGCAATATTTGCCGCTCTCCCTTGGCAGAACTCGCTATGCGGCGCGAAATTGAACAACGCGGCCTCATGGCAGATATCGACTCCGCAGGGACGGGGAATTGGCATGAAGGCGACCGACCAGACCCACGCGCCCGCGCTACAGCGCGCCGCCATGGGTTGAATGCCGACCCCCTCCGCGCCCGCCAAGTCCGTAAAGAAGATTTTGAACGATTCGACCACATCATTGCTTTAGACCGCTCCCATCTAGCCGCCTTGCAAAAGATGCAGCCTGCCCAAAGCAAAGCGAAACTCAGCCTTTTATTAGAGCATATCCCTCATGAAACACGGCGCGATGTAGCCGACCCCTATTATGGCCCTGAAGCCGGTTTTGAGACCACATGGCACGATGTGGAAGCTGGCTGTAAAGCTCTTGCAGCACGTTATTTAGAGTCTTCCTCTCTCTGAAAGGTCCTTCATCATGTCCCCAAAACAACCCCTCCTGCTTTTAGAACCCCTCCCCGCCCCTACGATGGAGGCCCTCGCAAAGGACTTCACGCTTCTACAGTTCAGCACGTTAGACGCTCTTAAAGAGGTTGCACCTACCATTCGGGCAGTTGCTACAGGCGGCTCCTACGGCGTTGCCCCAGAGATCATGGCCGCCTTACCTAATCTCGAAATCATCGCTGTTAATGGTGTGGGGTTAGACCGCATCGACCTGACAGAGGCCAAAAAGCGCGCTATCCGCGTCACTGTCACAACTGACATCTCCACCGATGATGTAGCCGATATGGCCATGCTGCTTCTACTCGCGCTCAAGCGTAATCTAAGATCCAATGAGACGTTTTTACGCAAAGGCACATGGGCTGATGGGACATTGCCACCCCTCGCCCATTCCCTAAAAGGGCGGAAATTAGGGATTGCCGGGTTTGGCCGTATTGGCCAAGCAGTAGCGCAACGCGCGCAGGCCAGTGCTATGGAGGTCGCCTATTTTAGTGGCCATCACCATGCCAATAGTCCACTAGCTTTTGAGCCAGATTTAAAAGCTCTTGCCCATTGGGCGGATGTTTTGGTGCTAACCCTCCCCGCAACAGCCCAAACAAAAGGGTTGATTAATGCGGAGATTCTTGAAGCCCTCGGCAAGGATGGCGTCCTCATCAATACAGCTCGCGGTAGCGTGGTAGATGAAGATGCCCTGCTCACTGCCCTCCAAAACAAAACCATTGCCGGGGCGGGGCTGGATGTCTTTCAGAATGAGCCGAAGATTAATCCGGCCTTTTTCGCGCTGGAGAATGTCGTCCTCCAACCCCATCAAGGTTCCGCAACGATAGAGACACGCTTAGCAATGGGGCAAAATATCATTGATAATTTGCACGCCTATTTCAGCGGTAAGCCCCTCCTGACCCCTGCATATTAAACAGGCCATCGTAAAGTCCTTACAGCAAAGCCCGGCAGGGGAAGGCCTGCCGGGCTTTCTATTTTCATCTCTCCACAGCCGATAGGGTTAAAACCACTCCCGGCGATTTTGCACATATGTTCGATAAAAACCCTCATCAGACCTTGTGAGGTAAATAATCCCTTCAACAAAGGCAATAATCCCAATAATAATACTTGGAATCCCTAGCAAGATAAGCCCAAAAATAGTCACCAAAAGCATAATAATGCCTGCTCGTTTATAACCTAAATAGAACTTATGGACACCAAACCCACCCGCAAAGAGAGCAAGAAGCCCGACAACCATTTTAGACTTACCGCTCATCCCCTCGAAAATATCACTCGTTGATATCTGGCCTGTTCCTGGTACGACAAAAATAGAGAGTGCCTCATCATTCTCTACTTCAAAATCCACAGCGACTCCGTTTTTTAAAAAAACATTGTCAGAGCCAAAGCTGCTTCCCTTAAACGTATAACGCTTGCCATCATCACCGCTAATCAGCCCTTCACCAATGCGAATATCATAATTCAGAATTGTTCCACGCATCTTATCTCTCCAACGGAATCATTACCTAAACAGGACATATTGAATAACTATAACGAGTCCTGCCATTAGAAACTATCCATTAAATAAAATCTCACAACATTATTCTTGATTATGTACAATTTATTCAGCAAATTGTTCAGCAATAATCCGTTCCGATAGGCTATGGTCAGGATCGAACAGTAGAGTAACTTTCTTCTCTTGGTCTAACCGGACAATAACCTCCTCCACATCGCGTATTTCCTCCGGCCCGGCAACGGCAGAGGCGGGGCGTTTTTTGGTATCCGCCAAAGTGAAGCGTACAGTTACATCCGCTGGCAATAACGCCCCCCGCCAATGGCGCGGCTGAAAAGGCGATATTGGTGTAAGGGATAAAAGCTCCGCCCCTAAAGGAATAATCGGCCCATGAGCAGAACGATTATAAGCAGTTGATCCCGCTGGAGTAGCCAGAATAACGCCATCACAGGTTAGGCGCGGCATCCGCACGCGGCCATCAACCTCTATACCGATATGAACCGTCTGGCGTGTCTCGCGGTAAAGGAACACATCATTAAAGCCGACACCCTCATGCATCTCACCCGCTGTGGTGCGCGCCCACATATGCAGCGGGGCGATCTCCGTATGTTGGGCATAAGCTAGACGTTGGGGGAGCTGATCCTCCTCTGGATGGTTCATCAAAAAACCAACCGTCCCGTAATTCATACCAAAGACAGGGATATTACGCCCAATAATTTGCAATAATGTCTCCAGCATGAAGCCATCGCCGCCTAAGCAGACAAGGACTTCAGCTTGCTCTAACGGGACATTGCCATAACGCTCCGTAAAGCGCGTGAGGGCTTCCTGCGCGGCGTCCGTCCCCGCTGCGACAAAGGCAATATTCATAGAGGCACTCAGGGGGATTCACCACTCTTATGCTCAATGACATCATAAGCAGGGGAGCCGGGATAAGCCCCTTTGCGGACATCCAACGCGGATGGGCAAATAAGCTGCTCTTTATCATAAAGGGCCAGCATCCAAATCTTATGCCCATCAAGACTGAGCAAACCATGCAACTTCACCTCTTTATCCAGCCGTACAAACGGCAAAAGAGATTCCGGCATGACGACTGTACGCCCATCGGTAAAAAGCACGCCATCGCCCGTAATGCGGCTTACTGTCCCTGTAAAAACAGGCAAGGGCCCCACATCATACTGACATTCCGCAGCATGGGCGAAAGCCGGCATCATGCCGAGTAAGCCCATCATGATGACAAAAAATGCAGAAAAACGAGCGATCATCACATGCTCCTTAGTGCCTAAAATGCCGCATACCCGTAAAGACCATCGCAATCCCTGCTTTATCAGCAGCATCAATCACCTCTTGGTCACGGATGGAACCACCAGGCTGAATCACTGCCGTAGCCCCGGCTGCTACCACGCTCTCTAGCCCATCAGCAAAGGGGAAGAAGGCATCAGAAGCAGCAACAGAGCCTTTTGTCAAAGCATCAGTCTCCCCCGCAGCGTGTGCGGCATCCTCACTTTTACGCGCTGCAATACGCGCACTATCCACACGGGACATCTGCCCCGCACCAATGCCAACCGTAGCCTGATCCTTCACATAAATCACGGCATTAGACTTCACATGTTTGGCAACGCGGAAGGCAAAAAGGAGGTCCGCCATCTCCGCCTTGCTTGGCTGACGCTTGGTGACGACCTTCAGCATATCCTCCGTAACATGACCATTATCCCGGCTCTGAGCTAAGAACCCACCCGAAACCGAGCGGAAGGACAGCCCCGGTGCTTGTGCCTCTGGCACGCCACCTGTCAGCAAGAGACGAAGATTCTTCTTCTTCGCAAGAATAGCCTTTGCCCCTTCCTCTGCATCTGGGGCGACAATCACCTCGGTAAAGATGGCACTAATCTGCTCCGCTGTTGCTTCATCTAGCGTCCGGTTCAACGCGACAATCCCCCCAAAGGCAGAGACTGGGTCACAGCGTAAGGCGGCCTTCCATGCCTCCACAACACTGCCAGCGGACGCAACACCGCAAGGGTTTGCATGCTTCACAATCACCACTGTAGGGGCTTCAAACTCTGCTACAGCCTCAAAAGCGGCATCAGTATCATTCAGGTTATTATAGCTTAGAGCCTTCCCCTGAATCTGCCGTGCTGTAGCAAGACCCGGCCGCGTACTACCATCCCGATAAAACGCTGCTGCTTGATGAGGATTCTCACCGTAACGCAAAAGCGTATCACGCTGGCCAGAAAGGGTAAGAACAGGCGGTAAGCTCACGCCATTTATTTTGCTCGCCTCATCATCCTGCTGGGTGAACCATGCAGCAATCATCCCATCATATGCTGCTGTATGGGTATAAGCCGCAGCAGCCCATGCCCGGCGTTCTGCTAGGGTTGTCCCCCCTTGCGCTAGGGCGTTTAAAAACGCTTCATATTGGGTTGGGCTTGTTAAAATCGCTACAGAGGCAAAGTTCTTCGCCGCCGCGCGCACCATAGCCGGGCCGCCAATATCAATATTCTCGACACATTGTTCTTCATCCGCGCCGGAAGCGACAGTCGCTGCAAATGGGTAAAGATTGACACAAACCAAATCAATCGGGGCAATCCCATGTTCCTGCATTTGCGCTTGATGCTCTGCCTTATCCCGGCGGCCAAGAATACCACCATGAATCCACGGTACGAGCGTCTTAACACGGCCATCCAAAATCTCGGGGAAGCCTGTATGGTCGGAGACCTCCTTCACCGGCAGGCCAGCATCGCGCAATGTGCGAGCGGACCCTCCTGTCGAGAGGATTTCCACCCCCTTTGCGATGAGGGCATGAGCGAGTTCAACTAACCCAGTCTTATCGGAGACAGAAAGAAGGGCACGACGAGGGGAGAAGCGTGTATCAGTCATGGTTTTGGCATATCGCCCCCCTCCCTCCTGTGCAAGATAGATTCAGAACCATCCGCGCTAAAAAGCCTCTTTAAGGGTTATTCTTGATGTTCAATCTGGCTCTCATGCGCATGATTACCTATCATGCGCTGCTCTGTTGTCGCCATCATCGTTTGCCATCCACCACCCAAAGCACGATAGAGGCCCACGGCGGCTAACGCTGTTTGCATATGGAGTTCTGCCTCCACCACTTGGCTGGAAAGCAACATGGATTCCGCGCGGTCCACCTCTAAGAAAGGCACCGCACCATCCCGATATTGCAGCCGTGCTGCCTCATAGGCTTTACGATTCTGACGAACAAGCTCCATGATATGCTGATACCGTAGCTGGAGTTGCGCCATACGGGTAATTGCATCATCAACATCCCGCCATGCCTCTAAGACTGTTTGCCGGTAAGCAAGGGCTATCTCCTGCTGCTCCGCCTTACGCAAAGCCAAGGTGCCGCGTAAACGTCCCCCCTCAAAAATCGGTACATTGACAGTAGGACCAAGGGTAAAATATTTCGCCCCCGGCATGAAGAAATCCCCCGCAGAGAGGCTTTGTGTTCCTAAATTACCCGCTAGATTAATATCAGGATAAAAGGCCGCTTTTGCTGCTCCCACCTCTGCTGTAGCGGCATGGAGCCGTGCATCAGCCATCATAATATCCGGCCTCCGTTGGGCGAGGCTGGATGGCACCCCAACCCCGACCGAAACAGGGAGGTCCAGCTGCGGTCGTATAGGCAGTAACTCCCCCTCCAACGCACGAGGCGGCAAAGCAAGCATCACGCCAATCGTGTTAATCAATGCCGCTTGCATCTCCCGTAAAGGGGGTAAAGCACTATCGGTTTGCTCCACCTGCCCACGCGCCTGCGCGACCTCCAAGTCATTCGCGGCTCCTTCTGTCTGCCGTGCTAACACAAGGGCAAGGTCGTGCCGCACAAGGGCTTGATGTTGCTCTGTAAGGTGAATCTGTGCCTGCACAGCACGAAGGCGCAAATAAGCCTCCACGAGGTCGGCCAGCCGTCCCAACGCCACCCCACGCGCATAGGCTTGCTGCTCCACCACGCGGGCTTTACCTGCCTCTACAAGGCGGCGAATACGGCCAAATAAATCCATATCCCACGAGGCTGAGCCAACATTGGCATATTGCTGATATTGCAAATTCGCCCCCGGTGCAGGCTGAGCGAGGGTGAGAAAACCGTGGGTGCTCTGCTGCGTCCATGTATAAGAGCCTGCCCAATTTAGGCTCGGCACCCCTTCCGAGGCGACTACTTTAAGCTCCCCACGAGCTTGAAGCACCCGCGTGGCCGCTTGCCGAATATCCAAATTATCGCGCGAAAGCCGCTCGACCAATTTATTTAAAACAGGGTCGTGCCATTGCTGCCACCATGTCGTATCCACATCCCCTGCATGAATAAAACCGCGCGTCCGTGCCTCATGCACATCAGCCGCTTTCTCCCAGCCACTAGGTTGATCCGTCTCTTTTGGGGTTTTATAATCCGCCCCCACACGGATGCACCCACCCAGCCCTAATAGGCCTATTAAAAGCCAAAAACTACGCTGCCTCATTTATCTGTCACCCCACGGTCAAGCCGCTTTTGAGCCTGCACAATATTGGCTAAATGCGTCTCCACCGTTGTCTCGACCGAAAGCCCCATCCGCAATAGCCGTGCATGAGGCTGACCGGGAAGAAGGGTAATTTTCACCGGCAGACGTTGGACAATCTTTGTAAAATTACCCGTAGCATTTTCTGGTGCCAAAGGCGCAAAAGCCGCTCCAGAGGCAGGCGGGACACTATCCACGACGCCCTCAAGGTCAATATCATAAGCATCAACATGGATGCGGGCCTTCTGGCCGGGGCGCATATGCTGGAGGGCTAACTCCCGATAATTTGCCTCAATCCAAAGTTGGTCCATCGGCACAAGGGCCATCAACGCCGCCCCATTGGGAACGTAATTTCCCACCTGAACGGTGCGTTCCCCAACCATGCCATCAAAAGGCGCACGAATGGTGGTGTAAGAGAGGTTCAACTCTGCTTGATGCACCCGTGCATGGTCCACCTCCACTTGGCGGCGTGCTGAATCCTGCACAGCCTCCAACACACGTAGCTGCGCTTGGGCTGCGGCATATTGCGCTTGCGCGGCTTGAAGGGACGCTGCCAGCTCATCCAAACTTGCCCGTGTGCGCTCGCCCTCCTCGCGGCTCCCCGCACCATTACGCGCCAAATGGGCATAACGAGTTGCATTCTGCCGGGCGAAAATCAACTGCGCGGTTAATTGCGCCACATGCGCTTGAGCCTCGGCAATCAAAGCGGGTTGACGCGCTACAGTAGCAGCAGCATCCAACACCACCGCACGGTCATGCGCCTCGGTCGCGCGGGCTTGGTCTAATGTAGTTTGATAATCACGTGGGTCGAGCTGGACCAGCACATCCCCTGCATGAACACTCTGGTTATCATCCACTGCCACAGCCACAACCTGCCCCGGTACACGCGGGGCAATAACGCTATAATGTGCTGTCACATACGCATCATTCGTCCATACGCGTGCAGCAGGGATGAACACAATCGCCAGAATCACACCCACAAAAAGAGCCAGAATCCCCCCCGCTAACCAGACCGGCCAGCGTTGCCCCAAAAAACGCCCTTGCTGCTTATGGCTATGATGTTCTGCTGCTTGTTGTGTCATTCTTCTTCCACCCCTTCCCCACGCTGGGCCTCTGGCTGCTCTGGCGATGTCACAACTCGTGGTGCAAATACAACCCATGGTGGATAAGTTCGCACAGGCACAATGAGGATAAAGACCATCAACACCACTAACAATGCTGCCAAAACGCAGAATAAATCCGATAACGTCAGCACAGTGGCTTGATGATGAAATTGCTGTTTAAGATACGCCATACTCCCGCGATAACGCGGTGTTCCATCTGGTAAAAAAGGCGTAGGGCTTTGCAATAAAGGGCTACTACCTTGCACAAGCGCGTACCGATATTGGCCCAAGCGGTCTGCCAAGCGGCCCTCATGCAGGCCACCGCGCCACCGCGTCACTAAATCTACCAACCATGTGCCCCCCACCATCATGAAGGCACGCGGCATATTCACCAACGCAACGGCAAAAGGTGATTCTTCTGCCACAACGGCATTGGTGGACATCATCAACAGGGAGGCCAACACCATCACCCCGCCTATGCCTTGCAAAAACTGCCAGAGATAAAACTCCGGCCGTTGCCATACGGAGGTAACGAGGGAATCCCCACAACAGGCGATGAACATGCAAACCATGCCGCTAAAGCCGATGATGCGACAATCCACCTCCCGCCTATTGAGCAAATACCCCACAAAAGGCGCGACCAATATCTCCACCGCTGCGACTTCTAAGGTGATGAGATAGCTTTGCTCCGGCCGGTAGCCCACTATCTTTGTCAGAAACTGCAAAGGCACAGCCGAGGCAGAGAGTGAAATCACCACAAAGAGGCTAATCCCCCCTACCCCGTAGAAATAATTATTCCGACTGAGAAGTTGAAAGCGAAAAAAAGGCAAAGGGTGCCGCCATTCATTCCACACCAAAAGGGGGATGGCTGCGACACCAATCACACTCAAGACGCAAATAAGGGATGAATTGAACCAGTCCAGCCAATCACCAAGGGACAGCACCGTTGTTAGGCACCAAGCGGCCATAACGAAAAATAGCAAGCCATAACCATTAAACCGCTTTAAGCGATGATGTTGTGGCTCCGTAACAGGCATACCATACCAAATACATGCCCCCGCTAACGCGCCTAGCGGGATAGCTTGCAAGAAAATAAACCGCCAACTGAAAAAATCCGTCCATATCCCGGCCAAAGCCGTACCGAGATAAGGAAAACAGGTGGAGACAAGCGTATAAGCCACCAGCCCATAAGCCCGCAGATGAAAAGGCAGAATCCGCAAGATGGAGAACATCAGCAAAGGGATGGCAAATCCACCAGCCAAACCCTGCACGCTGCGCAAACTATAAACGGCTATGGGCATCGTGCAAAAAGCCATCGGCACAATGCTGCTTAAAGCAAGGGCCAGCACAAACAAAGCCCAACGGCGCAAGCTAAACGTAATAGCCATCCATGGGGAGAGCCCTGCCCCAATCACCTGTGCGGAGGTATAGAGGCTAACAAACCACCGGGACGGGTCCCGGCTAAGGCCCATCCCCCCCATAATATCACCAAGACCTTGGAGGGAGACTTGCTCATTTAACGTTGTCATCACCGCTACCAGCAAAACGCCAGCGAGACCGATGATAGATGTCATATGGGCACGAATAGCCTGCAACCAATCCTCCTGACCAAGAGGTCAAACCTCTATCAGAGATTGGCATATCACTTAATAAAGAGCCTAATGTTTTTGAAATTATCCGACCAGTCTGTTACTTAAAAACAACAAGCTTTTCCCATAAAAAACGGGACCACACAGCCATAAGCCGTATGGTCCCGCTTTGCCTTAACGTCTCAGACGAGAAGGACTAAAGCTTAGCGCAAGCCCAAAGCCTTTGTCCGCTTCGCTACTTCCTCAGCGGAAGCATTGCCAGCGGTCAACCAAGAGCCACCGACGCAAGCGACTGTCGGCAAGGCCAACCAGTCCTTATATGTAGCCTCGGTGATGCCCCCTGTAGGACAGAAGCGCACGCCCAAGCTACCAAACACAGCGGAAAGCCCCTTTAATGCCGGGATGCCGCCATTAGTCATAGCAGGGAAGAACTTAAAGCGGCGTAGCCCTAGGTCCAAACCCATCATGATGTCGCTAGCATTAGCTGTACCGGGGAGGAACGGTACGTCACGGTCCAACGCTTCCTTCACCAAAGCCGGTGTGATGCCGGGGCTGACCATGAACTTTGCACCAGCCTTCATAGCCTGGTCCATCTGCTTAGGGTTCAGCACCGTACCAGCACCGACCAACGCCCCTTCCACTTTGGACATCTCAGAGATGACCTCCAAAGCAGCTGGTGTGCGCAATGTCACCTCAAGGGTGGAGATACCACCAGCGACCAAGGCCTCAGCAATCGGGCGGGCCGTAGCCACATCCTCAACAACCAGAACAGGCATAATCGGGCTGCGGTCCATCACCGCATCCAGTCTTTTGATGTAGCTCATACCTCGGTTCCTTTCTCAACATCATCACCGATTTCATCCAGCTCACGATCCATCATGAACTGCATCGGCGAAGCCCCCTGCTCGGCGGACGGTGCCACCTCACGCATGAGGGCAAACAGCTCGCGCCCTGTGCCAGCTGTGGCGCGATGCGGTTTGGTCGGCGTACGTGCGTTCCATTCCTTCTCATCCACCAGAGCTTCCAACTGCCCTGTACGGGCACAAACGCGGATCATATCGCCATCGCGCACCTTAGCCAGCGGGCCGCCAACCTGCGCCTCCGGCCCAACATGCACCACAGCGGGGACCTTACCACTCGCACCAGAGAGACGGCCATCTGTAACCAATGCCACCTTAAAGCCTTGGTCCAGCTCCACACCGAGGGAGGGGATCAAGTTATGCAGCTCTGGCATGCCATTGCCGCGCGGGCCTTGGCCAATCACCACAACCACAACATCCCGATGCAACTCACCAGCCTTTTGCGCTTCCTTCACCGCCGTTTGGGAGTTAAAGACGCGGGCCGGGGCCTCAATGGTCAGCAGGTTGTCCGCCACAGCACTGGATTTATACACGCCGCGACCCAGATTACCCTGAAGCAACTGAATCCCCCCAACTGGGTGGAATGGGTCCTTCACACCGCGAAGAATCTCAACATCGCTGGATGGCTTGGCAGGGGTGTAAACAACATTCTTGTCATTGCCTAGCAGAGCGCGTTTGGCGTAATCCTCCAACCCATTCTCAGAGACAGTGGGAATATCACGATGGATCAAGCCAGCATCGGCTAGTTCAGCAATGACAGTCGGCAAACCGCCAACCTCGTTAAACTTGTTCACATCGGAAGGACCGCTTGGATACACCTTACACAAGGTTGGCACCGCAGCAGAAAGGTCGGAGAAGTCTTCCCAATTAACGATAATACCCGCAGCACGCGCCACGGCAGGGATATGAATCGTATGGTTGGTGGACCCACCTGTAGCCATCAGACCAACAATGGCGTTCACGATGGCCTTCTCATTGACGACCTCGGCCATTGGGCGTGGGGTCTTACCCTTTGTGCTAATCTCCACCAAACGATGGACCCCGGCACGGGTCACAGCCTGACGCAGTGGCGTATCAACAGGGATGAAGGACGAATCCGGCATCATAAGCCCAAGGAACTCGGCCATCATCTGGTTGGTATTGGCTGTCCCGTAGAAGGTACAGGTCCCCTCAGCATGATAAGAGGCCATCTCGGCCTTCATCAGCTCATCTTTGCCAATTTTCCCTTGAACATAAAGCTGACGAACCCGGACTTTTTCCTTGTTCGGCAGGCCAGAGATCATCGGGCCAGAGGGGATCAACATGCCCGGTAGATGACCAAAGCGCAGCGCACCCATCAACAAGCCGGGAACAATTTTATCACAAATACCAAGCAGAGCTACAGCATCATACATACCATGGCTCAGCCCTACGGCGGTGGATTGTGCAATTACATCACGCGAGAAAAGGGAGAGGTCCATCCCCTCTTGGCCTTGCGTGACACCATCGCACATCGCCGGGGCCCCACCAGCAACCTGTGCTGTAGCCCCAACCTCACGTGCAAAAAGCTTCATCTGCTCCGGGTAATGAGCATAAGGCTCATGGGCAGAAAGCATATCGTTATAAGTTGTAATAATGCCCAAATTAGCACGCTGCTCAAAAACCAGCTCCTGCTTATCAGCAGCACTGGAGGCAGCAACGGCATGGGCCAGGTTCCCGCATGTAAGCCGGGACCGGTCTACACCTTTTTCACGGTTACGCTCCATAAGAGTGAGGTAACGACGGCGGGACGTCTTGGACCGCTCGATAATTCTGGACGTTACACTCTCAACAACGGAATTCAGAGACATTGAAGCACTCGCTGTTCGGCTGGACACCCCACAGACAGACGGATAATTCCCCCTGAGAGACACGGTATCATATTATCATCCGCTTGCTTCCCCAACAAAAGGGAAGCATCGCACCACCTTTATGTAAGGAAAGACGCCCCAACGGGCAAGCCACCCCCCATGCACGAACTGACCATCTCCCCAGCACCCAACACAAGGCAATATTATAAAAAGAGTAATTTTTGGGGGTTTTCTCTACAAAAAACCCAGATGAAGCCTTGCACTGTCATGCACAAAACTCCTCTCTGGGCTTTTTAAAATACCTCACTTTGCATAGACGCCGCGCCTAACTCGGCGAGTCATGCTCCTCCTCTTCCTCTCTAAAACTCGGCCAATGACCCGCCGCAAGGGCTATAAGAGAAGGTGTCGCTACATGCAGGCGGCGGCCATAGACCCAATCATTGGTCAAAACATTCCGCACATAACGCCGTGTCTCCGGGCTGGGGAGGCATTCGATGAACATAAGCGGGTCTTGCAAGCCTCTTTGCCCACTCTGCCAGCGGTTAATGGCTTGCGGGCCTGCATTATAAGAGGCCAAAACCTTTAGTAAGGACGCTTCATTATTCGGCTCATTTTGCCCGATATTCCGGGCAAGATAGAGCATATAAAGCTGCCCGACCTCTAAATTATACCCCGGCTCACGCAGACGCCTTTGCATCTCCTGATAAAACCGCCCCCCCGCAGAGGTAGGCACCGCTTGTGGGAGATGATATTGCTCATTCACCAACCCCGCCGTGACAGGGCGTACCTGCATCATCCCATACGCCCCCGCAGAGGAAGCCGCAGAAGCATCAAAGTTCGACTCCATACGCGCTACAGCGTAAACAAGAGCCGAAGAAAGACGAAAGCCATTATAAGGGTGCAGCTCTGGGAGGGGGCCGAGCACTTCTTTTAACTCATTATGATCCAACCGCTCTAAAGCATGCTGCATCTGCTCTGCTAAAGCCAACATCCCTGCTTTTTGCACAACAAGTTGCAAAGAATGCGCCCTTACAGGGTCCACAAGGGCATCCTGCCACATCTGGCGGGCGAGCATTTCTGCCCGTCCTTGCTCCCCAACCTGTAGCAACGCGAAGAAATGCGGCCCCTCCTCCATAGAAGAAACCACATTAATATCCACCTCACTCAAGGAGGTTTGAGCCGCACCTGCCAAGCCAATATGGGATAATACACCCGAGAGAGCTGTCTCTGCTGTATGGTCATCATGCAGCATACGCCCCGCTAACAGGCCGTAAAAACTCTCACTTTGTGTAGAGGCCCGGTGCAACCATGTGTGATAAAGGTTGGCTTTCCCCTGCCTCTCCGCTACGCGACCCGCCCAAAAAGAAGCCGCAGCCTGAATCTCACCATCGGTTTGCTCTGCATTGGCGGCATTTTCAAACAAATCATACGCGGCATCGGTATAGCCCTCGCGCCATGCCGCTAACCCAGCGACAAAAGCAGGGAACCCGACTTTATAATGCCCTACATCCAAACCATTTGCGCCAATACGCAATGCGCTACGCGTCTCCCCTTGGCTGAGCAACTGCATCGCTATCTCGCCATGCAACTGGGCCGCGTAAGATGCTGTCATCCCGGGGGTAGATTTTAGCTGGGCCACCGCCCGCTGTGCGCCTGCCACGCCTTGGGAGGCTTCATCCATTAACGCACGGTCTAAACGGCTGTTACGCACCAATGTTTGAGAGAAAGGTACGGCTTTCTCCACCCGATGAAGGTCCGCTACATTATCATACCCACTGGGTAGATCCGCCGTGGTGGAAGCATCACCCCCGCGACGCATATCATCTAATTTACGTTGGATAAAAGGCGCATCGGGCAAAGAGGCATAATGCTGCAACCAGCTACTCAGCTCTGCCACAGAGGGATGAAAGATAGTGCTAAGATAACGCTCGGCCAGATAATCGGGCAGGAGCAAACGCTCCGCTGTGCTATCTGGGCCAGAGGCGTAATTTAATGCCTCTAAACGCGTAACATCCCCTTCCCGCACGGCAGTAAAGAGGGCCCGATAACGCTCCGCAACAGCCGCAGGCAATGGCCGCGGCAAAGAAGCTTCCCCTATAGGGTGAGGTGATGCGCCATGACGCTCACCTTCAAAATGCTCCGGCACGTGGGACGGAAGAGACATACCCTGCCCCTGCGCCGGAAAAACAGTGTGACCAGCCAGCAATGCCACGCTCAATAGAACGCCACATCTTACTGCGCTAGACCCACCTGGAAATATCCATCGCATAATGCCGGGGCGTAACGCGCTTTTTCTTCACTGACAACCCTTGAAAATAAAGCCAACGCTCCCAGCGTCTTCCCCAAGATAGGCATACACTAGTAAAGAAACCAGCGATTTCTTTCTCTTTTTGCATAGTTCCCCAATTTATGAGACTTCCCTTTACCATTTTGTTAGATGTGGCCGTTAATCTTTTATTCATATAAACGACTCGCTAATCTTCACCTTACCTTCTCTTTCTGAAGAGTCTCCTCCAGTAAAAGAATATCCGCCCAAAGATGCCGCCGCCGCCCTGCATTATCTCCTAATTGAGCAGGATGCCAGAGCGGTAAAAGAGGGATCGGCGCAGCCATAGAGGGAATCATCACCTCATGCCATCGCCCCCGCAACTGGCTAAGCCGTACTTCTTGGCGTAGCAACATCCATGCAGGCGTTGCCCCCATCGTCACAATGCGTGAAGGCTGCGCTAAAGCAATCGCCCGATGCAAAATAGGCACACAAAGCTCTAATTCCCGCTGAGAGACACGCTGCCCCCCCGGTGGCCGCCACGGAATCGCAGGCACACATGAGAGCTGCTCACGCTTCATCCCAATAGAGGCCAAAATGCGCTCTAATAGTCGCCCCATCTCCCCCGCAAAGAGCGTGCCATGGCGGTCCTCATCCTCATTTGGGACATCCCCAATCAATAAAAAAGGCGCGTCCTTGACCAGATGAAGCCCGAGATGATGCTTGGCTGTCCGTGCAAGCGTCACGCCGGGTATATGACGGCCTGCTTGCAATAACGCCTCGGGGTCTTCTGCCTTAGCAAGCGCAGCCTGTGCCTCTTGGAGGCTACGCGTTTCCTGCTTGGCTGTCAGCCGCTCCGCGGATGATGAAGAAGGGGCCACTCCCCCTCTCCCTATCGCGGGGCGGGCGGGCTCCTCTTGCCATATAGCCCACGGCACATCCTCTATCAGCTCATCCACGCCCCACTCTTGATGCAGACGCAAAGCCGCTAATACATCCTGCACGGGGTATGATGAAGATGAAAACGAAGACACAACCATGAAACTCTAAAAACTCTCTTTATCTATACGATTCTAACACAGCTACCCAACCATCCACCTTCATAGCTTATAGCGGCTTAATCTGTTACATAGACCACGCATAGATGAACACCCACCCGGACCTGATAAACCGTAACAAGGCCCTACCAAATTGTCCGGCTTTAATAAAATGAGGATGCCCTGCCATGGTGCTGCATCAAGACACAGCGCACGCTAAAATCAATCTCTTCCTTCATGTAACGGGCCGCCGTGATGATGGGTATCACCTTTTGGATAGTCTTGCTATTTTTGCTGGCGCGGGGGATGAACTTTCCCTCAGCGCGGCCCCTTCATCACAAAAAAACGAAAGCCTCATTCTCCAAGGGCCTTTTTCCAAAGGGCTGGAGGCGGATGATAATAACCTCGTCCTCCGCGCTGCAACAGCCCTGCGGGCGCATCATGGGGGAGACAAAGAAGCCCTCCCTGCCGCTCTCTTACAGCTTGATAAATACCTCCCCATCGCCTCTGGCATTGGGGGTGGCTCTGCCGACGCCGCTTGTGCCTTGCGATTACTGACACGCTATTGGGGCCTCTCATCAGAGGCCGCCGTTGCTATTGCCCCAACCCTGGGAGCGGATGTTCCTGTCTGTTTGCAGCAAAAAGCAACACGCATGGAAGGCATTGGCGAAATCCTCACCACCGCCCCTGCTTTACCCAAAATGGGCATCATGCTTGTTAATCCCGGCGTGAGCGTTTCCACTCCGACTATCTTTAAACGACTCGCTGCAACGGGTGGACCGCGCGCACGCGCCGCTTTGTCCTTTCCTACAGAAGGATGGCCTACGATAGACGCCCTCGTCACCTTCCTAAATGGAACGGAGAACGACCTCCAACCCCATGCTATCGCTCAGGAACCCATCATCGCCACGGTTTTGGAACATCTAGCCCAACTCCCACAGGTCCGTTTTAACCGTATGAGCGGCTCTGGTGCGACCTGCTTTGCGTTGTTCGATACTCCTCACGCTGCCCAAGAGGCAGCCCGTCACCTCACACAACACCCCGTTGCAAAAACATGGTGGTGCTGGGCGGGAGCTGTACTGGCGTAAAAAAAGCCCGCTTCTGCAAGCGGGCTTTCTCCCTAACACAAAGGGCAATCTTTTATCGAGCCGCGCCCTTCAACCGGGCATTACAAGCGGAATAATAACCGCCCCCTTTTTGAATCCACTTCAACCCACCATTACGGCCATTATTCTTATTGGCATTATATTGGGCGAGGCAGGTCTTCATCCGCGCTTTCCCTTCCGATAAGGAGGAGAACTCAGGCGCGATGCGCTGCGGGAAAAGCACATCCCCACTCACAACAGGGGCTGGAGCGGCGGCTGGCGTTTTGGCCTCACTTGGCGCAACGGCGCGCGCAGACGTATCAGTACAATGAGCTTGCTTAAAAGCCACATAATCCTGCCCGTTTAATGTCCCAGAGGCCTTAGCATTATTAAACGCCTTATGACAGGCAGCTAGGGAGGGCTTACCTGCCTCAATAGCAGGGGCAGCCAAAGCAGCATTCCCCCCGATTAAGGAACACACCATCATAGAGAGGCCCATAACGGATAGCTTCATCACATTCATATCCTTACAACGAACTAACAAATGAGGGGCAAATAATACCACTCTTTCACCATAATTCCACAAGCAGCCTCACCCCAACTCAAGGGCAAAGCTACCATATACGCTTAGTTGAGCCGCTCGCCATGTTGGGCAAGGTCCAACCCCATTTGCTCCTCATCAGAGGAAACGCGCATACCAACCGTCTTATCGACGAACCAGAAGATGATAGCTGTTAGGATAACAGACCATATAATCGTCACACCCACAGCCTCAGCCTGCCGCCCTAACTGCGCCCAACTTCCACTTACTCCAACTGGGTTTGAGGCCGTGGCAGAGAGCGGACCATAAGCAAATACGCCCGTCAGTAAAGCCCCAACAATGCCCCCTACGCCGTGCACACCAAAAGCATCTAGGCTATCATCATAACCCAAACGTGTTTTTAACACCGCAGCACTATAGAAGCACACACCACCCGCAATCAGCCCAATCGCTAATGCCCCACTGGGGAGGACAAAGCCCGCGGCCGGTGTTACCGCCACAAGCCCTGCCACCACGCCAGAGATAATCCCCAACGCTGTCGGTTTGCCATGACGCCACCATTCTACCAGCATCCAGCCTACACCACCGCCAGCGGCAGCGACCTGTGTTGTGAGCATCGCCATACCGGCCCGACCATTCGCCCCAAGGGCAGAGCCTGCATTAAAGCCAAACCAGCCTACCCAAAGCAGCGAGGCCCCGATAATCGCATAAGCCAGATTATAGGGGGACATATCATCACGCTTTAGCCCGTAACGGCGGCCAATCATCAAGGCACAAACCAACCCGGCCACACCAGAATTGATGTGAACAACTGTACCCCCGGCAAAGTCCACAGCCCCTAACCCAGCGACCCAGCCAAGCGGGCTCCATACCCAATGAGCCACCGGCGCATAAACCAACAACGACCATAGAATCGTAAAAACACACAGCCCAGCAAAGCGGATACGCTCTGCAAAAGCCCCTGTCAGCAGGGCTGGTGTGATGATGGCAAAGGTCATCTGATACATCAGATAAACGCTCTCGGGGATGGTCATAGGTGTTTCTGCCGGAGTCCCCGCCCCTAAGGTAAAGGCTCCGTCCGTCCCTTGATGGAACTGCGATGCAACCCCCCGTAGGAAAAAGCGAGAAGCATCACCAATCCACGCCGTCCCTGTCGAGAAGGCTAGGCTATAGCCGAGGACCATCCACACAATGCTCACAATACAGCAAATCCCAAAGGACTGAACCATAGTGGAGAGGACATTCTTCCGCCGCACCATCCCCGCATAGAACAACGCTAAGCCGGGGACCGTCATCAGCAAGACAAGAGCCGTGCTGACCAACATCCATGACGTATCGCCTGTATCAATCGCACGCATTAGAGGGCTCCTTCACCTGTCTCGCCTGTCCGGATACGGACCATCTGCTCCACATTTGTGACCATAATCTTGCCGTCACCAATACGGCCTGTACGGGCTTTTTCGGTAATGGCCTCAATAATCTCTGGTACGCGCTCATCAGAAACAACCGTTTCCAGCTTAATTTTGGCGATGAAGCTAATAGTATATTCAGCCCCACGATAGATTTCTGTCTGGCCCTTCTGCCGGCCAAAACCGCGCACCTCCGTCACAGTCAGCCCATGCACACCCAGCTCTGCAAGGGCTTCGCGTACATCATCTAATTTGAACGGTTTGATAATTGCCGTTACAAGCTTCATCCCCTCTGGCCCTTTTCTACCGTTGGTCTGTTACTACACTGGAATGAAATCGTGCCACCTTCACAACGATTTCTGCAAGTCTTTCTTTTCGTCAAAGATAGAGCTAGACACAAAAGACCCGCCCCTCTGGCAAAAAAGCCACCCTTTTGGAGGGGCCTCCAGCCCTCTCTTTGCAGGCCGGGAAGGATACATGGCTTATGCGTACAGATTACGACCTCTGCATTAATGGTGGTGGCCCTATCGGGGCGACAATAGCGTGCTTATTGGCGCAAAAAGGCCTCCGCATCCTTCTCCTAGAGCGCGCACCTCTCTCCCCCACGCCAGACCAAAACCCTGATGGTCGCGCCTATGCCCTAGCCGAGGGTGTCCGCCCTTTATTAGAAGAGGCTGGTATCTGGCAGGCCCTGCCCCTACCACCGCAGGCAATTACGACCATCCATGTCACAGATAGCCAAGGGCGAGTCCCCGCAGCCTCCCGCAGCACTCTTGCTGATGGGCTAAGCTTTACCGAGGAGGATGCCCCAGACCACCGCCCTTTTGGCTGGATGGTCGAAGCACATAACCTCCTCGCCGCTATTGCTAGCACCCTCACTTCTCAACCGGGGCTGGATGTACGCGCCCCCGCTACAGGGCAGTTCCAGTTTACGCAAGATGAAGCCCGTATCACGCTCTCAACGGGTGAAACAGTCTCCGCAGCTTTAGTCATCGCGGCTGATGGACGCCAATCCCGCTTACGCCAACAAGCCGGAATCGGCCTAACGCGCATCCCTTATCATAAGACGGCCCTTGTCAGCGTGTTAGCTCATACGCTGCCTCATCATGGTAGTGCGCTGGAGAACTTCCTCCCTCAAGGCCCCTTTGCCCGCCTTCCCCTCCCCAGCATAGAAGGCCACCCCCACCGCTCCGCCATTGTATGGACCGACCGCGCTGAACGCATCGCCCATTTCACGAGCCTTGCCCCACATCATTTTGCCCATCTCATTAAAGAACGGCTTTGTGGCGAGGAGCTTGGATCACTGGAGCTTATCGGCACGCATTGGACCTACCCACTCGCCTCCCAATATGCCCATCGCTATTACGCCACACGGCTGATTTTAGCGGGAGATGCCGCCCATGGCTTGCACCCTGTTGCAGGGCAGGGGATGAATCTTGGCTTTCGTGATGTCCGCACGATCGTTGCGCTATTGGGGGAGGCCTTCGCCCATGGGGAGGACCTCGGCTCCCCTTCCTTATTACGGCGTTACCAACAGCTAAGCCGCCCCGGTAATCTTGCCATGCTCGCTGGATGTGACATGATGGAGCGTCTTTTCAGCACGGATGTCCCTTTCATTCGCCATGCCCGCCATGCAGGGCTTATGGCCCTACGGCGGCTCCCAACCCTACGGCAAGGGTTTGTCCGGCGCGCCATGGGTTTATAATTCTAAAGGCATATCTTTTATGGCCGGTTTTCTTGACACATTCCCACAATCCTCCTCTGAGCCACGATTTTTAGCTGAGTTTTGGGCTATCATGCAGGCACAAGCGTGTTGCTGCTCTGATGCGCTCATCCAAGATCTCTTTGCGGTGAATATTTGTAATCATGGAGATTTTGCCTCTGCTTTAGCCTCGCTCCTCAGCACAAAGCTGACTGACCGCGCCATGACCGAGCCAACGCTCATGCGCCTCATCACCTCTACATTAGAAGATGACCCCACCATTACCCGTGCCGCTGCTTCGGATATTGTCGCCACATTTCAACGGGACCCGGCATGCCCGGACCTCGTAACGCCTTTTCTCTTTTTTAAAGGCTTTCAAGCTCTGCAAGCTCATCGCATTGCTCATCACCTCTGGCGCGTTGACCGCAAGCCGCTCGCTTATCACTTTCAAAGCCGTGTGAATGAGAAATTCGGCATCGATATCCATCCCGCAGCACAAATTGGCCAACGCATTACCATCGATCACGGCACGGGCATCGTCATAGGCGAGACAACCATCATTGAGGATGACGTCTCCCTTTTTCAGAATGTTACCCTCGGCGGAACAGGGAAAAATAGCGGCCAACGCCACCCTGTCATCCGGCAAGGCTGCATGATTGGGGCAGGGGCAAAAATACTCGGCTATTTAGAGATTGGGGCTCATGCCCGCGTTGGGGCTGCCTCGGTTGTGCTTGGCAATGTCCCACCACGCTCTACCGCTGTAGGCAACCCTGCCCGCATCGTCCGTTTTGGCGATATGGACCAAGACTTCTTAAATTACCAAATCTAAACAACATCCCCCACTTATCCCCAGTTTCGGGGATAGGTTGGGGCATCATCCTGTGTGTTGCAATGGGAGAAATGTGGATAAGATTTCACGACTCCCCAAAAACCGCCCCATGAGGCTGTGCGCTCTTTCCTCCAACAAAAAAGACTGACGTGATGGAGGACACCACGCCAGCCTCTCTTTTAGTCAGTGAGCTGATAAGCCCCCTTCCCTCTTATTGATGAGAGAAACGGAAGCTCATGGAATAATCGTAGGTTTGCCCCGGTTTTAGCTCAATGCTGGGGAAGGACGGCGTATTAGGGCTGTTGGGGAAGAACTCCGGCTCGAAAGCAAGCGCATCACCCTGCCGATATGTCTTACCCGCCAGACCATAATATGTGCCGTAAATATGGTTTGAAGAATAGAACTGCATCCCCGGCATGTTGGTGGAGACTTCCATCACACGGCCAGAATGAGGGTCTGTCACACGGGCCACAACGCGCTCTACATCACCCGCTTTGGACGGCCCATTAAGGACCATGCATTTATCATAACCTGTTTGAGGCAGCATCTGCGGGTGCGGCTGACGTAGGCCATCGCCAACACGGCGCGGCTGACGGAAGTCAAACGGTGTGCCATCAACAGCGGCAAGCTCACCTGTCGGAATGGATTGTGCATCTGTCTTGAGGTAATGGTCCGCATACATCTGCACAATCTCATCATCCACAGCGCCAGATCCCTCACCATTGAGGTTCCAATAATTATGTGTGGAGAGATTCACAACAGTCGGAGCATCCGTTGTCGCTTGGAAGTGCAGGCTCAGCGTATTATCGGAGCGCAGACGATAAATCGCATGTGTTGTCAACGTGCCGGGGAAGCCTTGGTCACCATCAGGGCTAACCACCTTAAACTCCACATAAGCACCGTCAGCATCAACACCTTTGCGCTCGATTGTCCAAAGCTTCTGAGCAAAGCTGTTAGGCCCACCATGAAGGGTATTTGTCCCTTCATTAGTGAGGGTATGATACGTTTTCCCCTCCAGCGTGAAGGAGCCATTAGTAATACGATTCGCCACGCGGCCTAGCACAGCCCCGAAGCGAGGGTCTCCATTATTGCGCTCATATTCCCCAATATTAGGGAAGCCAAGCACAACATTACCAAGATGGCCGTTCTTATCGGGGACATCCATTTTATGAATGGTTGCACCATAGGTCAGCAAAGTAACCGTTACGCCGTTATCATTGCTGAGGGTGACTGCTTTTACTTTCTGCTTGTCGGAAAGATGCCCCCAGTCCTGCACACTAACCTTAGGGTGCGCCACAGCCATACCAGACAGAGCCACACTGGCGGCTAAGGCACTAGCCGATAAAAGCCAACCACGGCTTTTTAGAAAACGGGGCATGTAATTTCTCCCACTCCAGAAAAGATAAACCCACCCTGAGCAGCTCCGCCTATGACAGAGGGATAATCCACACCAAGGTAGGCACTCATCTCAACGCTTAACGATGCAAAAATGCAATACCCTCTTTTCTATTACAATTCTGCTATGCGAAAGGGGTAGGCAAGGCCAAATAAGTAACCTATGTTCACTTGGCGCAGGTTTTATAACCTGCCATAGATAAGAGTCTTAATGCGTTACAGTCCCGGCCCGTTCCCGTTTGGGCATTTCCCCTTTCCACCTATAGGGGAGATACCTCCCATAGCCGGGCCTTAAAAGAAGCAGGAGCGGCAACAACATGGCGTGCAAAGGCAGCACAATGCAGCATCACAAGGGCAAAAAAGCTGCCCTGTTCACACTGGTCGGCTGCCTTACTTTATCGTCTCTTGCAGGATGCACCGCCAAGCCCCCTAAAGACCCTGATGAGTTAGCTGACTATAAAGCTGCAAATGATAAGTTTGAGCCTTTTAACCGCAAGATGTTCAACATCAATATGTGGGTGTATCACAAAGCTCTGCGCCCGGTTGGACGTTTCTGGCAGAAGCATGTTCCCCAGCCCATCCGCACCTCGGTTGCGACATTGAATGAAACATGGCGGGAGCCTGCGGTCTTCTTCTCCGATGTTGGGGCAGGGCGTCCCCGCCGCGCTGGTGATGCGTTTATGCGCTTCCTCCTAAATATGACAACGGCGGGCTTTTATGACGTTGCCAAACATTTGGGCTATAAGCAGCATGAGACAGACCCCGGCATGGTCCTTGCCCTCTGGGGGATCAAGTCCGGTCCGTATCTCTTTCTCCCCGGCTTAGGGCCAAGCAGCTTCCGCGATGCGGCGGGCTATGCGCTGGGTCAGGGGCTAACACCAATTAACTATGTGCCCAGCGGTTATGGGCTTATCAGCTTCAACTGGGGCTATAACATCCTTGGCACATTCAATACCTTCGCCGATAATACAGACCAGCTCGACCAGCTAGAACATCAAAGCCTAGACCCTTACGCCTTCATGCGGAGTGCATGGCAGCAGCAGCGTCAGAGCCAGATTGATGCCCTAAAGGCCGATCACCGCGCTACAACGCCTGACTGGTACTGACAATCCCGTCCTCACTAAGGACAGCCCTTTTTAGAAGGATTCCCCACACATGATGCTCCGTCAGCTTACACGCCGCACCATTTTGGGAGCTGCCAGCCTACTCGCTCTCGCCCCCATGTTGGCATTCGCCGCACCTTCCAGCGAGGAAGCGAGTGCGTTCGTTAATGATTTTGGCGGGAAGTTAGTCGCTGTTATGAATAGTAACACGACATTGGATAAAAAACGCAACGCCCTCCTCCCGCTCCTGCGTCAGAATATAGATGTGCAAGGGATTGGGCGGTACTGCCTAGGACGTTTCTGGCAGCAAGCCACGCCAGAACAGCAAAAGATTTATCTTGAGTTGTTTGAGGATGTGCTGCTCAATGCTGTAACCGCCCGGATGGGAGAATATGAGAATATCTCCTTCCGTTTGGTCGATAATGTCGCTTCCCCCGCAGGGCAGAAAGTGACGCTCCAAATTAGCCGTCCCAATCATCCTTCTGTGATGATGACAGCCGTTATTGATGGCGAACCTCCCAAGGTTGTGGACCTCTACGGCGAGGGCGCAAGCATGCGGATGACCCAGCGCAGCGATTACACCGCTTACCTCACACGCCACGGCTATAAGGTGCAGGCTCTTATTGATGCGCTAAAACATCAGCTTGGCCGCCAATAAAGCGCAGCACATTATGATGTTCCAACATAAGGGGGCGTTCGGCCCCCTTTTCGCTAAGCATCCCTGCTTTCTTCACATCGCATGACAGACGAACTCTCCCTCTACGACTTCACCCTCCCGCGCGACTCTATCGCGATCGAACCCGCCCGCCCGCGTGATACGGCGCGTCTCCTCCACGTCATTCCCCCCGCCCTTACAGGAACAGAGCAGGCCCGCCTCACCCTCCACCACATCCATAACCTCCCAGACCTACTAAAAGAGGGCGACCTCCTCATCGCAAATAATACAGAGGTCATCCCTGCTAAGATGGAAGCCCGCCGGGGCGAGGCTCGCATTGGCATCACGCTCGACCGCATCTTACCAGAGGGGCAATGGCACGCGCTTGCCCGCAATGCGCGTAAATTACGCCCTCATGATACACTCCATTTTGAGAATGACCCCGTCACCGCCACCATCCTCACCAATGAGGGCGATGGAGCGATTACCCTTCGTTTTTCAGTTGAGGGGGATGCGTTCGATAGGTTTTTAGAACGCCGCGCAGCTCTGGCCCTGCCACCTTATATTGCTCGCCCTCATGGCCCCACAGAGGCGGATGCGCATGATTATCGCACCATTTTCTCCCGCTTTCGTGGGGCTGTAGCCGCCCCAACGGCGGGACTACACTTCACCAATGACGTCTTAAAAGCCCTCACTGCCAAAGGAATCGCGCAGGAAACACTCACCCTCCATGTCGGGGCGGGGACATTCCTGCCTGTTCGCAGTAGCATTGCCGAGCATAAAATGCATGCTGAATGGGGGCATATCACCCCAGAAACGGCCCAACGAATCAATGAGACGCGTGCCCGTGGGGGCCGTATTGTCGCCGTGGGAACGACAAGCCTCCGCCTCTTAGAGAGTGCGGCTGATGAGCATGGACTCATTCACCCTTGGCAGGGGGAGACATCCATTTTCATCAAGCCGGGCTACCGCTTCCGCGCCGTTGATGCGCTGCTCACAAACTTCCACCTACCACGCTCAACCCTCTTTATGCTGGTGTGCGCCTTTGCAGGGACGGACACTATGCGCCACGCTTATCATTACGCCATCACCGAGGGATTACGATTTTACTCCTACGGCGATGCTTGCTTATTGGAGCGCACCCCATGACACCCTCCACCCCTCGCCCAACCCTTACCGCCTCCGAGCATATGCATTGGCAAAAGGAGGCCCAATCTGGGCAAGCCAGAGCGGGGTGGCTGCACACACGCCACGGCAGTGTCCCCACCCCAACCTTTATGCCTGTTGGGACGGTCGGGACGGTCAAAGGCATTACGATGGATAATGTGCGGGCTACCGGGGCTGGTATTGTGCTGGGCAATACCTATCACCTCATGCTCCGCCCCACCGCAGAGCGCGTACAACGCCTAGGGGGCTTACACCGCATGATGGATTGGCCAGGGCCTATCCTAACCGATTCTGGTGGCTTCCAAGTCATGTCCTTAGGGCCATTGCGTAAGATGGATGAAGATGGCGTGACCTTCCGCTCCCATATTGATGGCAGTGCCCACCGCCTCACGCCTGAAAGCTCGACAGACATCCAATATAAGCTAGATGCCACCATCACAATGGCCTTTGATGAATGTCCTGCCCTCCCCGCTACTAAAGAGGTACTAGCGGCCTCCATGCAGCGTTCTATGCGATGGGCAGCGCGCTCCCGCGAGGCGTTTATCGCCCGCCCCGGCTATGGGCAATTCGGCATTGTCCAAGGTGGGACAGAGCCCGACTTACGCGCAGAATCCGCCCGCGCCCTGCGTGACATCGGCTTTGAGGGCTATGCGATTGGCGGCCTCGCCGTGGGGGAAGGGCAAGAGCTGATGTTCTCCACGCTGGATTATACAACCCCCCTCCTCCCTGAGGACCAACCACGTTATCTCATGGGTGTTGGCACGCCTGATGACCTCTTAGGGGCTGTTATGCGCGGCTGCGATATGTTCGATTGCGTCATGCCCTCCCGTGCTGGCCGTACTGCCCGCGCTTATACCGAGCGCGGGACATTGAACCTCCGCAATGCTCGCTTTGCTGAAGATACACGGCCTATCTCGCCAGATGATGATAGCCCTATGGCAGGCCGCTATAGCCGCGCTTATCTCCATCATCTTTTCCGCGCGAATGAGATGTTAGGGCCGATGCTCCTCACCCTCCATAATCTTGCTTATTATCAACGGCTCATGCGCCAAATTCGCGCTGCAATTATAGCAGGTACATTAGAGCAAACCGCAGCCGAACTCCGCCAAAACTGGGCCAAAGGCGATTGGAGCGAGGAGGAATACCCCATGCCTCGCTACCATCAAGATTAACTCTCCCCCTCTTTTAAGGTTAGGGGACATGCTCCTTATACCGGGCCCAATCTGTCGCTAAGTGCCGCACAATGGGGCTGGCAACACGATAAGCGGCGTCCGTTGCGGCATGAAGGCCCGGTAGATTTTCCTCATGCGCGGCATTGGCCAACATCGTCGCGGGGGTAACAGCGGTGGGCGGCATATCAAAATTGCTGGCAGTCCGTAGGATAAGGATACGCTGCGCATCCACACGGCCCGCTTTCGCTTGCAAGGCCAAAGCTTGGCAGAGGGCAATATCTTCCTCCGCTGTTGTCACCATCTCCCCTTGATGGTCCGTCCAATAAGACACCCACCGCTCTGCCCAACGATTCATCCGCGCCCCGAGCCAATAAGTCTCGCTAGAGATGGTATCGCCTATCATCACATGAGGGGGCTTTAGAGCCTCGGGGAAGTCTTGATAAGCATGACGATGGGCCTGTAAGGCTGCGTTATCGGGCAAAGTGATGACCTTTGTGCGCTCATACGCCCATTGCACCAGAGAAGGCCGTAACTGATACGCCATATCCCCCGCGATGGAGTGAAGCGGCGGGCGAGGTTGCTCATCAGGTACATGCCCTTGGAGAGGCGTAAAGCCATCCGGCCAATCGGCTGGTATTTCACGTGAATCAATAAGATGTGCAGCCCCACCATTGACCACATAACGCGCCCAAGCGGCCGAGCCGAGGCTTGCTTTATATGGGTTCACCCCCGCAATCCCAGCTAATATGAAATAAGCATGACGGAGGTCAAAACGAGGGTCTAACGCTAAAGCCGTAATGGCGGCGGCCATATGGCTGGGGCCTTCCCCGCTTACAAGCCCCAACACATGGTCCTGCGCGTTATAGCGCAGCACACCATGCTCCGTCCCCGGTGCAGGGAAGCTTTGCTCCAACGGGTAACGCTCCACCCAATGTTGAAACTCCCCCGGCATATCGCCTCTATCCTGCCCAAGCTCAAAGGTCGTCACCACCACAACGCGCACCTCCAGCGGCGCGGCCTGCGCGTGGGCTTTAACCCCTATTCCTACCCCAGCTATGACGCCCGCTAGCATAACGCCGCAAAACCGTCTCATCCTGCTACAACTCATGATCATGCCTTCCCTCTCATCATCACACGGCCCTTATGGTGTAGAAGTCAATAAAGGATTTGCCATTATATCGGCCTCAAAGTGGTGAAAGGCCGCCTCTAACTGCCATTGCAACTTGGCCTTTAAACTCCGCTGTAGAAGGCGGGTGCAATCAGAGGCGATATTATCAGCCCGCCCCCACTCTCCACCCCCTGCACAGGAAGGCACAATCTGCCCCGGTTGCCGCCCTACCCATAAGCTCTCCCCCGGTAGGAACCCATATTCCAAACTCGTACGGGAAAGCTGAATAAGAGTCGGATAATCCAGATGATAAGCCAGCACGGCCCGCATATAATCTTGCGTTAAATCACTACGCGAGACGCCTTCATCATCGGTGGAGAGGGCCACAGGCACACCCGCATAACGGTAAAGCGGGAAAGGATGGCGCGCGCCCTTAACGGACAAAATCTCATCATTACTGGTGAGATTTACCTCCACTAAAATCTTCCGCTTTGCCATCTCATGCAGCAACCCTACCGGGTCGCGCTCCCACAGCACATCCACCCCATGGCCAATACGCTCCGCCCCTGCGACCTCAATCGCCTCACGGATATGATGGTCCAAATCCGCCGCAGGCACGAGAGACGGTGTTACCTCCCCTGCATGAAGGCTCAAATGCGTGCCGGGGTAGCGTTGATTGAGATAATGGAACATCTGCATATGCAGGTCATAATCACGCAGGGCGATGGGGTCATCCTCTGGGGCTACGATATTCACCCCCACAAAACGCGCATCCTGCTTAACGCTCTCATAAGCAGCCACAAGCTGCGTCCATACAAAAGGCGCAGGGAAAATGCGTAAAATGGAATAATGATAACGTATCGTCACGCCACACCCAGCTGCGGCATGGCTGGTGCCACACTGCATCACAGCATGGGCGCGGGCCTCCATCGCATCCACAGCCTGACGCGAGAGCGCGCCCATCTGGCCCAGCGCAGGACGCAGAGCCTCATAAGCGGCTTTTAAATCAGCCGCATTTTTGAGGGGCGGTAAGGAGGCCTGGTGCATCATCTCCCCTAAAAGGGGGAAGGAAAGCGGGGCGATTTGTAGCTCTACATAATGTACATGGTCACGAGCGGCTTGATTGGCTGCCTCGGCCAACATATCGCCTTGATGAGCCTGATCCACCACAGCAAACCGCAAAAAGGTCGCAAAGAAATGGTCATGACCGGAGCGATCCTCCCCCGTTGGCACATAATGCCGCATGGAAAGCGCATTGACCATCTTATCCCACGCTGCGGCATTCTCCGCTAACAAAGCCGCCTGTATCTGCCCCGCTGCCGGATGGGGGCATGGTTTAGATAGAATCGTTTGCTCTGTAAGCGAAACACAAAGCCCATCCTGCGCGGCCCATTTTAAAAAGCTCTCCGCATACACCGCACCAGAGAGATGATTATGCAAATCCGCCCCTTTGGGAAAGGCACGTAAGAAAAGCTCCAACCGCACAGGGTCACTTTTAAGGGACTCAAATAATGCGGGGACCGAGGGCACACCCGCCGCCGCATAAGCTGGGTGAACCATCATAATAATAAAGCAGGATAAAAGTTGTAAGACTCTCATAGCCCTATCATGGCGTCCCTACGCGTAACTGACAAGAAAATCCCCTTCCCCCATACGGCGCGACCTGTCACAATCTCCCCTTATGCAGCACAACCCAACAGCGTATCGCCTCCAAAAACGCAGCCTCAGCCTATATGGGCATAGGACCTCCATCGCTTTAGAAGCAGAATTTTGGCAAGTGCTGGAGAGCATGGCCCGCCACGCCCAGTGCCCCTTGGCTACCTTTATCGCTAAGCTTGATACAGACCGCCCACCAGAACAATCACTGGCCTCGCTCTTGCGCCTTTCCGCCTTACGTTTTGCCCAACACCAGCATCATACACCCCCCTAACGCGCTGCGCTTTCATCACGCCTATTATACGCTCTTACCTATTCCCGCTGCTCTAATCTCCATGATAAGCTGACCATGCTCGAATCACGGAGGCGGCGATGGCTTTCTGGGGAAAGATGTTTGGTGGGGTAGCCGGTTTTGCCGCTGGCGGGCCGGTCGGTGGCCTTCTTGGGATGATTTTAGGGCACCTTACCGATACGGATAAGATTCTCACCCCGCCTTCTGGCACATGGGGGGATCGCTTCCCCACCCAAGGGCGGCCAGACCCCCATAATGCTGCCTTTTTTACAGCGGCAAAACTCGCGGCTCTTTTTGGTAAAACAGACCAGCTTTACGGGCTAGGGGTCGTCACCCTCTCGGCCAAATTGGCCAAAATTGACGGCCCCGTAAATCGGGCAGAAATTAACGCATTTAAAGCGGCATTTCGCTTCCCAGCGGAGAATCAAAAGGAAGTCGGCCTCCTTTTTGACCGCGCCCGCGAACGGACAGATGATTTTGAACTATACGCCCAAGAGCTTGGCCGTGCCTTTGCCGATAAGCCCGAACCGCTAGAAAGCCTGCTGACCGTCCTCTTTCGGATTGCGAAAGCTGACCTCCCCGTTGGGGCGGAACTTCACCCCTTAGAGCAAGACTTTCTCCGCCGGACTCATCGGGCCTTTCGCCTTTCCGCCCGTGTATGGGAACGCGCAGAGACAGGCCAAGCCCGTGCTGCATCGACCTCCTCCGCGGCGGATTGTTACCGCATCCTCGGCATTAGCGCACAAGCCAGTGATAGCGAGGTCCGCACCCGTTGGCGCGTCTTAATCCGTGAATATCACCCTGACCGCCTCGCCCAACAACCCATGACCGACGCTCAGCGCAAAGCCGCGCAAGAGCGCATCGCGCGCATCAATGCCGCATGGGACCAAATTAAACGCGATCGCGGTCTATAACCGCCACGACGTTACGGCGTGACTCCCAGCGGGAGCGGCACCCAGCGCAGGCCCTCTTTATCCTGCACAAGCAGCAGAATATCCGTCCGTTTCAGCTCCCGTGCGCGGTCAAGGGCGTGTTGTAACGCATCTGGCGTATTCACCTCTTGTTCCCCCACTTGGAGAATCACATTCCCCTCCGCCATCATACGGCTCGCGGCGGGGCTGCCATCAAACACACGCAACACCAATACACCACGCTGACTATCACTCAGCTCATATTGTGTGCGGGCTGTCTGGTCGATAACCCCGAGCTTCAAGCCGAGGTCATGCAGTGTTTTTACGGCATGCTCAGGCGGGTGCGTATCGGAGGGGAGCGGGTCTTTCTCCTCCGGGTTTTTCCCTAACGTGAAGTCCACCACCTGATACGCCCCACGCCGCCATAGAGTGAAACGAACATGCTCCTCCGGCTCATGCCCTGCAACAAGGCGTGGCAATGTTTGGCCTGTCACGGGTTGGCCGTTTAGAGCGGTGAGAATATCACCAACCTGTAACCCTGCCTTTTGAGCAGGGCCATCCTTCATAACCTCTGCTACAATGGCCCCTGTTCCCCACATCTTCCCCATTGAATCCCCCTCTTTATGGAAGGAGAGGTCCTCTGCCATCGTCCGCGTAACATCCTGATACCGCACGCCCAACCAGCCCCGGCGTACATAACCCCTCTGCCGTAATTGGGCGATAATCCCACGCGCATCATCAGCGGGGATGGCAAAGCCAATACCAATCGAATCCCCGCCTGAGCCCCCATAAATCAGCGTATTAATGCCAATCACTTCCCCTTTCAGGTTAAAGAGTGGCCCACCAGAATTACCATGGTTAATAGCCGCATCAGTCTGGATGAAATCATCATACAAACCGTGGTCCACATTGCGCTTACGCGAGGAGATAATCCCCGCTGTCACCGTACCGCTCAACCCAAAAGGATTACCAATGGCTAAGACCCAATCACCAATCCGGGCCTCATCACTACGGCCTAACGGGACAGAGGGTAAAGGACGATCCGCCGTGACCTGCAACACCGCGAGGTCCTCTTTACTATCCCGCCCTACAATCCGCGCGGGATATTCCGTCCCATCGGAGAGGGTCACGCTAACTTGCTGTGCATTCTCAATCACATGATTATTCGTCACGACCACACCGGAAGGGTCGATGATAAAGCCTGAGCCTAAAGCCTGCACCTGCCGCTCCGGCTTACCATCCTCATGCCGATGATGGAGATAATCATGAAAAAACTTCTCCAAGGGCGAACCGGGGGGAAAAGGCGAGGATTGCGGCCCGGCGGGGGCACTCCCATCGGGGCCTTCTGGCTGATGCTCATCAGCATGGATAACGCTGGAGACGGAAATATTCACCACCGCAGGCAAAAGCCTATCCGTTAAGGCTGCAAAGCCGGGCATCATCGCCGCCTCATGCGCTGCGCGTGCCGCCCCGGCCTCCTGCGCGGTCGTCATAGGCCCTGTAGCAGCGGGGGCCTCCGTCCCTGCCTCCCCTTGCGCCCATGCCCTATGAGACGGCACCATCACACCAGAGAGGAGCGCACATGACACCATGCAAGACAGCCATGCACGCGAAGATGAAAGAAGAGAAGAATACATGAATCGGCTCATGTGATAGAAACTACCCCACCACGCGCTGGCCGTCATCCTTCCAACGCGTTTGTTTATGTTTTTTTGCCTCATGAGGCAGTTTTATGCACGAGAGACCTTGCCCCATGACTGCTCAAGACGACACAACCACCCTCACGCAGCATATCACAACACTGCTTGAGGCCCATCATTTAGCCCCTCATGCCACAATCGAGGCCCTAACCTTAGAGCATGGCCATGCTCATCTCATTCTACGCATCACCGCAAAAGGCGCGCCTCTTTTGCATAAAAACCGTCAAGCTTTTGAGGACGCTATTACGCATCATCCGGCTATCGAGCGACTCACATTATCTCTGACAGCCCATCGTTCACCGTCCACCAGCCCATCACAAGCGGCCCCTTCTACAGGTGGCCATCGCCCGCTCGCTTTAGGTGAACGCCCTAAACCCGGCTCCACAAATCATGCCGCCCCACCAGAGGCATACTTGCCAGAGGTAAAAGCCGTCATCGCTGTGGCCTCTGGCAAAGGGGGAGTTGGTAAATCCACCACGGCCGTCAATCTCGCTTGCAGCCTTGCGCGGCTGGGCCTGAAAACCGGCTTGCTTGATGCCGATATTTACGGCCCCTCCCTCCCGCATATGTTAGGTGAAACCCAAAAACCCATAGTGGACCATGGCAAGCTCCTCCCGCTTGAGCGTTGGGGGCTTAAGACCATGTCCATCGGCTATCTTGTTGAGAAAGAACAAGCGATGATTTGGCGTGGCCCCATGGTCATGGGAGCCCTCACTCAATTAATGAGCGATGTCTCGTGGGGGGCGTTAGACGTTCTCATTGTGGACCTCCCCCCCGGTACGGGTGATGCGCAACTCACCCTCACACGGAAATTATCTGACAAACTACAAAAGGGCGGGGCTGTGATTGTCTCAACCCCCCAAGATATTGCCCTGCTAGATGCCCGCCGTGGCGTGACATTATTTGAGAAAATAGGCACGCCCCTTTTAGGGTTGATTGAGAATATGTCCTATTTCTGCTGCCCTCATTGCCATGAGCGAACAGACCTCTTTGGCCATGGAGGCGCAAAGGAAGAAGCAAACGCCCTTAACATCCCCTTTTTAGGTGAGATTCCTTTGCTGCGCGACATCCGATGCAGTGCCGATGAAGGCACCCCCCTCGTCCTGCGCGAGCCTGACAACCCCGCCTCGCAGGCTTATACAGCCATCGCCCGCCACCTAAAGGACCAGCTCAGCCACCATGACGCGGCGTGATGTTGTTATCCATTTTTTGGTATAAAACGCCCATCATCTTCTGAAAGCATAGTTTATGGCCTCTCTTTATTCCCCTCATAAATGGCTCCTCGTTATCAGCCTTACTATGATGTGCGTTAGCCTTACGGCCTGCACCACCCATCAAGAGGTCGCTCATCGCGGCCTCTCCTCAGATGGGTACGGCTTTGTCGCCAATGGCCCCGTCCTCGCCCCGCCAGAGCATCTCACCCAGCATCAAGGCCCCGCCGCACATTAAGCTTTGCCTTAAAGCTGCGGCTATTTCTCCGTTTTTGCATTTTCCCTCTTGATTTCACTCTCCAAAAATGAGATGAAGCCTCCGTCGCCGGATTAGCACAGTGGTAGTGCAGCGGTTTTGTAAACCGAAGGCCGGGAGTTCGAATCTCTCATCCGGCACCATGATTCCCCGCCATTCTGCTGGTTTTTCACTGTCCTTACCCGCCGCCAATCACGCCAATAACGACGATTCGGTCAAATATCCCGGCACAAAACCCGGCACCTCTCGAATCGGATTCTACTGGAGTCTCTTGGCCAGCCATCCCGCATACATCTCTGTGGTCTTCACAGAGCTATGGCCTAACTGACGGGCAACATCGTAAATCGGGGTGCCCGCTTGTAAGGCCTTGATCGCATAGGTATGACGAAGATCGTGGCACCTGAAACGACTTCTCTCATCCAGACCTGCCCGCTGCACTGTACGCCTGAACTGTCCTGTGACGTTCTTGTATCGGTCCCCTTCTCTGGAGACGAATACGAACGGTCCCTGCCTCCGTATCCTCCACAGCTCGCTAGCACATCGATGGGTCAACGTGATTACTCTAGGAGATCGGGTTTTTGTCCTGAAAAACGTGCATGTGACTGAAGAACCGGTAAAGTCCAGCTGGTCCCATTCTAGCGAGGCGGCTTCTTCCTGACGGCACCCTGTACGGGCTAGAAACCGAACAAGTTCACGAAAACCAGGAGAACATTTACGAATTACCGCTGCCATGGCCCGCATTGAAACTGGCTTGATCGGCTCCCTTCTTTCCTTGATTTCTTCCATCTCATCCGGGACTGGATTGCTGTCTATCCAGCCCGCCCTTTTTGCCACCCTCATAACCCTTCCTGCGACCATAAGGTCGCGCCTGATAGTGGCCCCGCTGACTCCCTGTCTGCGCCGGGCAACGGTATAATCATTTACGGTAGCAGATGTAATCATCCTTACGTCACGGCCTGAAAAATGGTCATGGAGCTGCCGGAGGCTCGTTCTATACCTTTTCTGTGTTCCCGGCCTGAGATCACCAAACTGTAGGTCTGCCCAACGGGCGACTGCGTCTTCCCACTGATGGACTGTATCTGGAACCTCTCCAGCCCTTATCCCCTGCGCTTCTTCGACAATCGTCCTAAGACGCTGGAGGGCGACTCTCCTATCAGTTGTGTGTAGCGATCTGCGCACGTCCTGCCCGTTGATCTGGATGCGAGCGTAATAGTTGCCGCCCGCTTTCTTCTGGTAGAGATTCTTGGACACGTTCCCTTGCCTGTCTGTTTGCGCAAATAATTGTCGATTTCTGTCTGGCTTATTGTCCAAACCCCGCCAATTCTGACGGCTGCTAGTTCCCCGTTCCCGCACATCCTCTGAATGGTGCGGCCTGATACCCCTAGCTGTTTTGCTGCCTCCCCTGTCTGTATTCGCTTCATGCAACGCTACCTCTGATAGCCAGTTTTTGGCGCAAGAATTTCTGCCCCCCGCTTCTTCAAGAACCTTTTAAAGGGACGATGATAACAGCCATATTCGCCGGGCTCTGTCGGCGGAATAATAATGGTCATGATAGACGCTCCTCCTGCGTCTTTTTGTTCCACATACGCCGAGCTTTTTCTTCCGTATCTGCATCCGGGCCGTGGTAGCCACATTCATGACATTCCACATAGTACACGTCCCCCTCTACTGAGTTATTAGGAAGCAGTGGCAGCTGGTGCACAGATGAGGTAGCACTTTGACACGCTGGACAGCGATTGAGACGTGTTGTCATGGCTGGGCATCCCCATTCCTCAATGCACTTATTCTCTCCGCCAAAATATCTGATAAGGCTTCCGCTTTTTGTTGGCAGGCAGCCATCAACCCCGAGGCCTTTTGAGCGCATAAATCGCCCTTCTCCACCATAATGGTTACATCGCTCATCATCTCTGAATACGCATTGCTATCGCCTACTGGCCTCTGTTGCTTAAAATGAATCTCCGCGCAGGAGAAAGCCTTCTCCATGTCCTCTAAATAGTTCCATCCTCGCCAGATGTACTTTACGCACGACCCTAGAAAGAAAGGCATGCCTATTACCCATGACCGTGTGTCCCCTTTATTGAGGTACCTTGGCAGGCTATATCGGTCTGCTCTGCGATTACCGCCACTCATTACTCACCTCCCCGCGCTCTGTCTTGTTCTAACATTCCATTTCACCCGCGCTTCGATAGAGCTGGGGGCGTAAGGGCCAGTTGCACCACACTCCATACAATTAACGTAGTATCCATCCACGCTATTGCGGATGGCGATATTCAGCCGCTCCTGGCAAAATGGACATGGCTCGGCCTGACGGCTGCTACTCTTATTGGGAAAAGGCACAGCTCTCCTGTGCGCGCCTATAGGGCGCGATGATCGGTACGTCATTTATTAACCTCTATCTTTGGTGGTCGCTTTCTGGCTTCTCGAAAAGATCGTATTGTCCCGGTAGAGGGCGTCCTTTAGGGATAATGATGTCTGGTGCAGGAGGTAGCTGAAGCTCTTTCACTATTCCCTTCTCCCCCTTTTTTTAAAGTCTCAACCATCAACAGCCCCCAACAACATTTCCACCTTGCGAATTAGATAATAAAACTCATGAGGGTTTTTCGTCTCAAAGGCCCGCTGTATATCGGAAATTATGTGAGACGGAGGCTCGGTTAACAGACCATCAGCCACTATAGACATTATACTTCTCCGAGCCAGCTAATCTTTTAGCTCCCTAACGCTTGCTTCAGAGAGAATTTCGGCAACATCCACTTCTACCTCAATGTAGGCCATCTTCACCCTCCTCACAGGTTGGCGCAGTCGGCAACTCTGCAACACGAAAAATGTTCTCTCTTCGCGCTAAAAGATTAGCTCCGCTTAAAATGTATGGGAGGGAGCTTTCCCCATCAGCAACGAGGTAAAAACGATTTAATGTGGGCACAATCTCTAGTGGCGACCGCCAGTTGATTAAGACATCTGCCATCATGACGCGCTCCCTAAACCAATCTCTTGGCGCGCCTTGGCGTAGCGGACGGCACGCCAGAAATTAACCTCCTTCCACATCTTCCCCCAGTCAGAAACCGGGATACTCTGCTTCATCAGATTGTCGATAATCTGATCACACGCTGCAACGGTGACTTTATCGAACGTAATGTCTGTTTCCATGATTCTCTCCATGAAGTGCCGAGATAGTGCGGCGGTTGCGACATGAGAGAATATGTCTCTTTAAGAGACGCTATGCAAGCTAAAAAATGTCTCGATTAGAGACATATTCCTAAAAATCAATTCATCCTTGCTGATATTCCGCAAAGAATTCAGAAAAACTAGCCGTTATCTGATGACGCTTTAGGAAGCTTATCATGGCTGATAATTACCGCACTCTGACCAAAAGAAGCGAGTCGCAAAGCCAAATCGGACATTATGGAAAGTCGTTCCGCCTCATCCAATTTACGCCAAATAGCCAACAATCTGACCTCGTCAGGTTGATGGATAGAATCTTGTTGTCCCTGACGTTTAGGGAGAGAAGAAAGACCACAAAGAAAATCAAGGGAAACGTCATACAGCTTGGCCAAAGCCGCAACAGTAGACAGTGAGCCGGTTTTCTTTCCTTGTTCAATATCTGACAAGAAAGAACGACTAGCCCCTATAGCAGCACCGGCTTCATCCTGGGTGAGGCCAGCTGCTTTACGAGCCTCCTTCAAACGCTGACGATCTAATTCACTCATATGTTGCTCCTAACAAAAAACACAAAAAAAATGGTCTCTTTAGGAGACTTGTATTGTCAAAATGAGAAATGTCTCTTATGGTGACTTTATGGAGATCAAGAACATCATCGCATCAGCAGGAGGTGCAGTCGCGCTTTCGAAGGCACTCGGACACCGCACACACTCGTCCGTGTTGAAATGGAAGCGCGTGCCAGCGAACCACATTCTACGAATTGAAGAAGTAACTGGCATTCCACGTGAACAATTGCGTCCTGATCTTTATATCCCTCGGACCATCATCGCCGGTCCCGACCAGAAAGGGGCAGCATGATGATGCGTTGCACCACATCATCCTTTCCCGGTTTTCATCCGAAAGCTGCGCAGATGGGACGCAAGGTCTTCAATGATTTCTCCGGTATCAGGATCGCAAGCAGACACGATACGAGCGTAGCTGACCGTACGGGTCTGATTGGCCTCTGTATCCCATCCCGTGATGGTGCGGATGGTTGTCGTTTCAACAATTTCCCCATCCTTCTCCTCGCTAACTGTGGCCTCCTTCATGGAGGACAGACGCAGCGTATAGGGAGTTGGGTTTCTATCGGGGTTTTTATAGCCGCAAAACACCATGATGCGGGGATCATCCAACAGCACCTTCTTCAGCTTGGCTCTGGTCCTGCTGGAAGCAGTGCTTCCTGCCTCACCTCTGGGGATACGAGCATGCTGGATAAGGAAGGAATGCAGGCTTTTGATCTCATTCCAACCGTCAAAGGCCTCATCAATACTCCTCACGAAGAAGGTACGGCGGTCCTGTCGCAAGGAGCAGTATGCCTCAATATGAGTGGGTATGACGGAACAGCCGTACTGATCATACCGCAACCGATTCAGGGTGATGGTCCGCTTGGTTCTCGTGCCCATCCTGTCCGTGTAGGTGATTCTGATGCTCGTACCATCCATTTGGCTACTGAATCCTTCACCTGTACGAGGCTTGATGGGCTTGTCCCAGTCGCTACCAAGTTCCCCGACAGAAAACGAGGCATCAGGAAAGATTTCCTTTTTTCGCTCTACTCTTGCCTGAATGCGCCTAACGACAATCCCTACCAGAGCAAGAGAAATAACCAAGACTGGTGCAGCAATCAGCGTGGCACCGTCATTGGAAAGACCAGTCATCGTCATCAGAAGTTTCGTCATCCCACACCACAGGAGAATGAAAATCACGATGGCTATGACACAACCCATCATAACAACTCAGATTTCATGAATGGTCTAAGCATCGCTTGCTCCTCCTGTCCTTCTGATCATGCGGAGCTCAGCCCCGCTTTAGGCATCAACGATAACAACGCATTTACCCAGAAAATGAAAGGAGCAGCATGATGGCTTTAATATCGCCAACAGCCTGGGCGTGGAGCCGCCCTGTCGATCCTCTTTCGCGCCTTGTTCTACTCGCACTGGCCGATGAAGCCGATGAGCTAGGATTGATCTGGGATTCTCCATACCGGGTTCTAGCGAAGAAGACTGGCCTGTGCCGAGACACAATTAGCAAGCGCATACGCCTGTTAGGCGATGATGGATATCTAATGCACGCGCCGGGCGGAACATATCGTCTGATGATTCCAGGAGAGCCTCAATGAACGCTACAACCATACTACGCTTGGTAAGCAATGCCCTAAAAGGGATTGGCTTTGTCTGCTCGGTTTATCTCATCGCCTTTCTACTATGGGAAGGGTTAGTCTGATGGGAGATAACGCATTTATAGACCGTATCTCTGCCTATGGGCGTATCCGCCGGATGATTAAGGATAAATACGGCAATCAACGTAACTGTGCTTGCGCGCTCGGTATCTCTGAAAGTCATCTCTCCGATATGCTTAACGCTCGCTGCGAGTTATCCGCGGCGTTGCTATCTGCCGCTGGGCTGGTTCGCCGGACTGTCTATCAGGTCCTGATTCAAGAATCCCACAACGACCCTGCTATCGACGTACCCACTCTGAAGCGGAGTTCACAGTGAAGCGCAATCACACGGAAGACCGTATCCATAGATACATCGCCAATTATCTGAAACTAGCTGCGCCGGAGGGATTCTTCTGGACCAGTATTGAGAACAGAAATGAAGGTGCTGTGGAAGGAAAACGTCGCAGCAAACGGGGATGTAAAGCGGGCGTACCGGACATCCTGACAATCTATCGGGGTAATGTTCTTTTCCTTGAGGTGAAGGCACCTAAAGGAAGGCTGCATGACAGCCAGAAAGAGCGCATCCCAGAGATTAATGAGGCAGGGGCTGGTGTCGAGATCGTGAGGTCGGTTGACGATGCGTTCCGTGCGCTAATCAAAGCGGGCGTGCCCGTAAGAGCAACGCCCGCCTGATCTCTCAACAATAAAGAGACGTTTCCTGACGCTACAACCCGCAGAAAACAGGAGTTTTATACCATGAAAAATACTGTTGACGCAACCCCCGAAACCCTCCCGGACCCGCTGGTGCCTGTGGACTGTGATTTACGTGGATTGCCGTATATGCCACTCGACACTGTGGCGTTATTAGAAAGCGACCTTTTTGCTCTGGCAAATGGCGATGAGTTGAAGGCGGCCCTGACATTATGGTGTCGTTCCTGGAACCAGGTCCCTGCCGGTTCCCTGCCTGATAATGAACGCGTACTCGCCCATTTGAGTATGATGGGTCCGGGTTGGAAAGACGTGCGAGAAATAGCACTGCACGGATGGGTGAAGTGTTCAGATGGGCGGCTTTATCACCCCATTCTGGCTCCAAAAGCCATCAAGGCGTGGCAAGGCCGATGTGCCCAGCGCAAGCGCGCCGAAGCCCGATGGGCAAAAGAGCGAGGCGAAAATGTGAAGAAGCCGCCGTCATGCCGTGGCATATCCCGCGGCAATGCAAGTACAAGTATAAGTTCAAGTATAAATAACCAATCTAAAGATTGGCCGCCGGCTACGCCGCCAGCGGAGGGCTTCGCATTTGCTGTTGAAGATGACCGCCGGGTAGCGGGAGCCTCCTGCCCTGAGGCAGAATCAGTGCCAGCACGCACACCACCCGCCACCCCTCCTCACAGAGCCTTCGCTCATCTTTCTCGTGTGATGGCCCTGACAGGACGCCCAGAGCGCGCCTGCCGTGGCCTACTAGGGTCGTGGCGCAAGAAGCTGGGGGATGATGTCGATGAACTCTCCACTCTATTGACGGAATGTGAGCGACAAGACATGGCCGATCCCGTAGCATGGATGGAAAGAGCCATCAGCCGCACTACGGGGCGTCCTATCGCGGAGAAGCATAAGACAGGGGTGGAGCGTGTAGTAGATGAAACGTTAGTACGCGCCCAGCGTGCCTGGTCTGAACTATTCGATGAGAAAAGGGATTTTGGGTGGGTCAATCGTGTCTGGCCAGAACGGGCCGCTGCGCTGGGCCTCCCGACATGCCCTCTAACCCGCAAGGACTATGAAAGCCACTTCGCGAGGGCACAAGCATAATGG
>NZ_JANIDX010000005.1:0-210237 GCF_026385485.1 Bombella pollinis | reverse complement strand
GCGGCAATGCAAGTATAAGTTCAAGCCGTGGTTTCCCTACCGATTTGTCTATGGTAGGCTGGACGTCTCGGCGGCATTGGCGGCTCTATCGCCGTGGTTTCCCTACCGATTTGTCTATGGTAGGCTTCTGATCCGCAGGTATCTGATACTTCTTCAGCCGTGGTTTCCCTACCGATTTGTCTATGGTAGGCTAGCTAGAACGTAACAGATTGATGTTGCATGATTTTTCGCTGTTTTTATGGCCGAAAATCATAGCAACACCATCTGTTTCGTTCCTACTTTCTCGGTTTTTTTGGCGAGGCCGAGCATAACTTCCATCCGTCCATATTGTTTATCAGTCACTTGCAAAGCCCTTATGCTGCCTTCTCTTGGCAAAGCTGTGCGAACACGGCGTATATGTTTATCAATACTATCTTGCCCACGCCCAACACGAACATAGACGGAGTAAAGCCATCATCACGCAAAAAATTGCGGAATTGCGTCGCTTGCCGTCGTTGGAGCTTGGTGCGGACGGGGAGGTCAAAAAAAATCATGAGCCACAAGAATCGAGTCTCCTCAGCTTTCATGGGTGTTTCCCTAAAGGGGTTGGGAGGCGCAGCAGGGCCGCACTATTATGTTCAAGGGCTTTAACCAAATCCGTTGCGATGGTTTCAGTGGCGGCGAGGATGGTCATGTTGTCTTGCCCAATACGTACGGTTTGGGTGAGTATCCCTGCCATAAAGCGGCGGTCTTCTAGGGTGGCAGTGGCAGTGTCGCCCTCAGGGAGGTAATGGACGACCATATGGTCCACGCTGGGGCGGAAAGGTTCGATGAGGTCATCCACTAAGTTGAAGGCATTGGTGCGGGAGGCATGGTGAAGCCCTAATGAAGGGATAAGCCCTGCGGCAACACAGGCGCGAGCGAGAGCCGCGCGGAGGATGGCATAACCGTAATTAAGTAAGCCGTTGCGTTTATCTGTGCTATCAGCGCGGAGGAAGGTCTGGAATAAGCGGGACCAGTAAAAGCGGGCAGCTTGAGCCTCTATATTCTCTTTATCCCCCGATGTGACCAAGCCAGCCATGCTTTGTAGCTTTTTGGCATCCTTATGAGCGCGGGCAGCTAAGATAGCCGCTTGGTTATTGATTTTTGCCGTTACTAGAGCTTGCCACAGGCGTTTACGGAGCGGTTGGGAGGCCCCAATCTGTAACTGGATGATATCCGCTTGGGCATAATGGCGATGGAATGGAAGCAGCATGCCAGCAGGGTGATGTTTCTCATCAGGGATGATGCAGGCGACCCCCATGGTAGCAAAAACGGAGAGAAGCGCGCCGGAGATCGTGACTTGTGGTGTATCGAGGACGCAGCAGGCAATATCCTCTAGCGGCAGGATGATTGTATCATCATCCTGCATGATAAGGAGCTGTTGGTCCTTGAGCTTTAGTCGGGCTGGGCGGGAGATGTGCACGCAACGCCATGCCATGTCCTAGTCTCCTGCTTAATGGGGGATAGCTCGCCAAAGCGGTTGATGGCGTATTTTTGGATGAGGTCCAGCGTTTTAATGCCGATTCCTGTTTGGCAGTCGGTTTTATCGTTAGCATCACATACAGCGATAGAGGCGGTAGAGCGGTTACTCCCTGCAAAATAGCCTTCTATCACCACGCCTTTTTTAAAGAGGCGGATATAGCTGCGTGGGTATAGGCTGAATTGGAATGTGTACTCAGGGCCCATTTCAGGCCATTGCTCCTCTGGTTTACGGATGACTGCGGCATTAGGTGGGGTAGGCCATTGGGTGCGGTTCATAATTTGATGAGGGTAGATGGGGACCATGAACCATTCCGTCTTCCCCTTTTTATTGCGGCGGGTGAAGATGTCTGTGCGCACCATATCGCCACGGTCGGCAATGCCCCCACGGACGGGGACAGCCGGTTTTTTGTTAGTGGCAAGGCGCACTTTGCGTATCTCATGGCCAGCACCGGCTATGTTGCAGGGGGTGCGTGGTGGGGCATCAGCGGGTTTACCAGCCTCAATCCAATGGCGAAGTGCGGTGATAAGCCCCTCATTGCGCTCTGGATCTTTAATTTTGGCAAGGTCAGTTAGTTTGAGGGCTTCAATAGCTTTGCGCTCGTAAATGACAGGGCCGCTTTCCTCCTGCCGGAGTTGCCGGATGGTAGCGGCGTGGCCTTCACCGCGTGCGCGTTGACGCTCCGGCCGTGCAACGCGGATGGTGTGATAGGCTGCCTTTACATCCTCACGGAATGTCTCCCATGGTGGGGGAACATGGCGCAATGGGCGTGGGAGGCCCTGTTGCTCGCACTTTTGGAAGGATTTGGTCAGTTTTTGGATTTCGCCTTCACTCACGGCGGCTACAACGACAGCATCAAGGGCGTGGTGACGGTCATCAGGGAGGCGTTCGCCGTCTATTTTCTTGAGCGATTCAACGCCCCATGCGTGGCGTAGGGCTGCTGTTAAGGCTCCCGGGCGGGTGAAGACACGCCGTTTACCGCCCTTCTCGCCGCGATGGCCAGCGGGGTAGAGCAAGCGAGCGGCTTCTGCCATTAAGCGGGCGGCATAGCGCGTGTCATTAAGGTTACGGCTGCGGAAGCGTTCTTCTGTTTCCTTTCCGCCTTTAAGGAGGAAGTTGCGTTTTTTGATGCCTTTTGTTTCTTTCCGGTTCTCCACAGACGCGGTGAATCTATCCCATTCGTCTTGGCCTTTTATGCCGTGGAGCCATTCATAAGGCGTGCGGTTTTGTTTTTCTTGATTCGCTTTGGCAGAGCATAAGCTTTTATTGCTGTAGCTATCATCCCCAAAGCGTGACCATGGCAGGATGTGATCTATCTGTACGCTATTATCGTCAGAGATAAGCTGGTGGGGGGATATAGGTTCATCCGTATAGCAGCATCGGCCGCCTTGCTCTTTCCACAGACGGTAGCGGAGCAATGTCTCAGAGGGGACGTCTTTGATGGAAAGGAGTTCGCGTATTTCCTCGCGCTCTTTTTCGCGTTTCTTGGTCGTGGCCTCAATATTTTTTTCAATCTCGCGGCGTTTTTCAAGGCTGTTGCCAACATCACGCGCAAGTTCAATGCAGATGGCACCGGGTAAGCCCCAGCGGTTACGCATCGCCCAAAGTTGCTTCATGCCTTCTGTGACGGCCTTTTTGGCAATAGGATTGGTGATGTTGTCCCGTACTTCCTCCATCAAGGCTTTAAACTTGGCTTTTGTATCGATTGTATCATGCTGGCGCAAAGCGGTGGCGGTATGATCATAGCCGACTTTTGTGCAGGCTTTATCGTAGGTTAGCCCTTGCTCCAGATAGGGGATGAGCGCGCGGGCTGCTTTGTCGGAGAGAGATGAGGCCTCTTTAAATTGCGCGAATTTTCCATCCTCCACTGCTTTGCAGAGAAGCGTGTAGGCCTCTTGAGGAAGGCCCTCGATCGTTTTTAATTTTTCGGCGATTGTTTTTGCAAGTTCATGGAAGCTAATGATCCAAGCCGCTTGGTCGAGTATGGCCGGGTAGGGCCGTAACTGTTCCCAAAGAGAATCCCCTAAAACGGAGCGAAACGCCTTTGTACCAGTCAAGCTGCCCCCCGTGCGGCAGGCGATATCCTCTGTCTCATTTGTGGGTAAAATGGTTGTAAAGCGTTGGTCATCGCGTAAAGAGAGAAGTTCACGAAGTCTTGTCACGCTCAATTTGGCTGTTGTCCCAGCTTTCTCATAAGCAAGGCGGAGTTCTTCTGTTGTTAAGCGGCGTTCCTCTGGGCCGTCTGTGAGGCGGAGATTAACAAGGCGACTGAGGAGGCGAAAACGCTCAAAAGAGGGTGAGAAGCGGGAGGAGCGTTTTTCACCGGGTTCAAAAGGGCAATCGCCCACAAGGGTACTGCTATCCTGCATAGGTTTTTGGCGGAAGGCGATGTCTATAAACGCCTTTTCTAGCTCTGGTGTGGCGAAGTGGTTACCGCGGCGTTGTTGTTCTTTAAAGAGGACGGTGACTTCATGGAGGAGATCATCACGGCTCATAGTGCGGTCAAAGAAGCCATCTCGGTTGCGGCGTCTTTGGGTATAGTCTGGGTCGCGGGCGAACATTTGGCCAATAGTGCGATATTGGGCAGAGCGTTCTTTGGTTTTCTCAATCGCGGCAAGCATTTTGCCATCTTCGGCCGAAGCATTGCTTTTGGCGCGTTTAGCGGCGGATTTAAAGCCGCGCCGTTTGGCAATATGGCCTAAAGCAGTGGCGAACTCCTCTGCGGTGAGGGGACGTTCAAGCCCTTGGGCACGCATCTCCCATGGGTCGACTCCGGTGCGGCGTAGCGCATCGGGATGGGCATCGTTGAGTAAGTGATGCTCTGCAAAGAGACGGCGTATCTCGGCCATGCGATTGCGGCGGCGGCGGATGACACGGCGTAACAGGCGGTTTGTGCGTCTAATTTGGTTGGTGGGGGTGCGCTCTTTATCGGTTTCTGGGACGTCGAAGCACCAGCTGCCGAGGGCTTCAATGTAGTTTATTTGTGGCTGTTGATTTAAGACAGCCCACCCGCAAGAGCCAATGCCGAGGTCAATACCAAAGAGGAGGGAGTCTTTAATGGGGGGTGTCATGTAATATCTTCCTTTCATTATTATTGACAGAGTTCAGCATGTTTGTAAAAGGAATCTAGACAAATCGGTTGGGAAACCACGGTAACATGGTTTTTCATGTGTAGGATTACCTCTCCCTATGTATTTAGGGGGAGGGATTCCTTTTTTTATGTCTGGCTACTAGGTAGCAATTACATTCCATTACAAAATAGGTCGGTAGAGGACGATGCCCCGTCTTTCCTTTAGGTAGTCCGCTAGAGGTGTATCGACAACATAGCGATGCTCCGGTAGGGAGGAGGCATTACGAAAGAGTAGTTCGTGTCCTCGCCAAATGGCTAACCCAATATGGAAGACATCTAACCCGGGTAAGGGGCTGTAAATACCAATAACATCACCGCTTTTTATATGCGTTTTTATGGTATGGTGATGTAAATTATCTAATAATGGCTTTGTTGGTAGATAGGTAATTAACCGTTTTTTAAGTGGAATCCCCGGTAGGTAACGGTCTTCTGGTGCCGTATTGGCAGGAGAAGTAGGTGGGAGCTTGAGGTTGAGTGTCTTGGAGATATGCTGGGCATAGGGAAAATGCGGGCTGAGGTCGCGACACAGAATAGGCGTGCCATATAGCCAATCACTATAAAAATGCCGGCGTTCGGTAAAGGTAACATGATGATGGCGGTAGCGCGTAGCGATGAGAGCATGGATGAATTGCTCCACTGTGAAGCTGCGGCTAGCGGCGAGGATGATTTCCACAAAGGTCATGCAATTCACCCCTCGCCATGAGAGGATGAGCTCTTCCTGCGTGGTGGCTGAGCCAATGAGTGGCTGGGCGAGATAGGGCGTCCCTTTCATAAATTGGGACATCAGAACGATGCGCTCTTGGCGGGAGCGATGGGGGGCAATAGCAATTAATTGGCTAATTTGTTGGCGGGTTGCTTCCGAGAGGGCTGTAAGGGGTGGCGCATCTGAGGGGGGAATATGGTGGTGGGGCTGAGCGTGATGATGCCTTTGTTTGGCAGATGCTGTCTGGCATAGCCCCAAGCCTCCCGCACCTATAGTGGTGAGGAAGGCTCGTCTTTTTATAAGAATGGTACGCGCTTTGTTGTTAGACAAGATAACGCGCGCTTTGTTCTGCCATAAGGAAGTGAATCCCAATATCGTTACCTTCTTGGAGGTCGCGATAAATCTGCTGCGTGGGGCATTCCCCATCGTGGAAGGTTTCTTTCACATGGGTGATGATGACACGCAACCCACGGATATGATGGCGGCCACCGCAAATATGGCCTAACTCACGCAGTGATGCGAGGAGGTCTTTAGGGCGTAATTGGCCACAAAGTGCATCATCAGGCTGACTATCGGGATAGGTCGCGCCCATAATGATGGTGTTGAGTGTGTTGTTCTGCACTAAGGGGGCGATAGCCTCCCATAATTTATGGAGGTTACGCGGGCCATCAGCTTGGTCGGCTTGTGTATCGCCGAGATAGAGAATTGCCTGCCCTTCATGCTGGATGAGGAAGGCTGTGGATGTTGTGCTGGCATGGCTAAGGGGCCATGCTGTGATGGTTAGGCCTGTTCCTTGTACAATTTGTGCCTGCCCCGGCTCCATATTATGGTAACTATATTTCCCAATGCGGGGTTCTGGCCCTTTATCGCCCATGGCCCCCCATACGCGATTATTAAAAAGATGCTCCGCTAAAATCGCGTTTGTTTGGGAGAGCGCATAAAGCGGCTTTGCCGTATCTTCTGGTGAGGTGAAGACTAACCCGGCGACATGGTCTAAATGGCTATGGCTGATGAGATAAGCCCGCACTGTTTGCTTCAGGACATGGCCAGCCCGGCTAAGGGCAGAGTTGGGCATGATGGGGATGTCATTTAGTACCCCTTTTGCCTCGGCCCGTTTTAGCCCGTTCCCGAGCGTACCAGCATCACATAACACGGCCTCATTCGTCCCAAGAGGGCGGATGAGGTAGGATGAAAGGTTGCCATCAGCAACGCCACTACGAACCCCCAGCGCGATGACCTCAAAAGTAGGGCAAGCCCCTGCGAAGGTAACAGGCGTACCTTGTGAGGCGGGCTGGTTCTTTTGTAGCCGTGTACGAAGGGTCTTTAAATGGTGCAAAGGCATGGTCTTCTCCCTCTTATCAGCAAGGTGCGTGATGGCGTTATAGTCAGCTAGCCCTTATGGTTATCGTAACGGGAAAGTCCCCGTAATGATGAAATCTCCCTTACGATACTCCTGCTATGGCGATGGGGAAAGAGGGGAGGAAAGGAGAGATGATGCGCTTTTCATGGTCAATGATGGTACGAGCAGGCTTATTGGGGCTTTTGGCCAGTGGGGTGGGGTTAGTCCCTGCAAGAGCTGAGACGGCGATAGAGGCTACGATGCCCGCGCAATGTGATAATCAGCGTTTTGTGCAGGATCAGGCCCATTATAATCAGCAATTTGCCCATAAGCAGATTCCTTACGGGCAGCATTTGGACATGCCAGAGCATATTTGTGGGACGGTCGTGCATGTTTATCGAGCGCGCCAAAGCCGCAGCGGGCAGCATGGTTATTTTCTGATGTCTGTAGCGGGGGGGACTCCTTTGCGCATCGTCTCAAATCTTGATGAAATGCGCGCCCCTGCATGGCCATGGGTGAAAGTGGGGGATCATGTCGAGGTTCAAGGGCGGTATTATTATGATGGGCCCAGTCGGCAAGGGTTGGACTGGACCCACCATGGCACAAGCCGCCAGTGGCCATGGCCGGGGTTTGTAAGTGTAAATGGCCAGCGTTACCAATAACGCTTTCCCGTGCCCCGGCAGGCTTTTAGAGCCTAAGCCGGGGTGAGGGTTTTTGTTGGAGTGCCTTTGGCTGATTGGCCTTTTGTTGGGGCGTTAGTAGGAGGTGTAGATGATGTGGCGGCAGAAAGGGTGAAGGTAAGCTCTCCCTCACGCGCACCGATTTTGACACTCCCGCCATTGGCTAAGGTGCCAAAGAGGATTTCTTCCGATAGAGGTTTTTTGATTTTCTCTTGTATTAAGCGGCTAAGTGGGCGAGCCCCATTTGTACGGTCATATCCATGCTCAACAAGCCACGCCTTTGCTGCTGGGGTGAGTTGGAGGGTAATATTTTTAGCCGCTAATAGGTTGCTAAGCTGCTGAACAAACTTCTCTACTACATGGGTGACAACATCCGGGCTGAGCGGTGCAAAGGGGATGATGGCATCTAAGCGGTTGCGGAACTCTGGCGAGAAGAGTCGTTTTATAGCGTCTTCATCATCGCCTGTACGCGCTGTGCGGGCAAAGCCGATAGCCTCTTTGGAGAGGTCACTCGCCCCAGCATTACTGGTCATGATGAGGATAACATTACGGAAATCGACCGTTTTGCCCGTGTTGTCGGTTAATTTCCCATGGTCCATGACCTGCAAGAGAAGGTTAAAGAGGTCTGGATGGGCCTTCTCAATTTCATCAAGCAGTAAGACAGCATGGGGGTTTTGGTCGATGGCACTTGTTAAAAGCCCGCCTTGTTCAAAGCCGACATAACCGGGTGGGGTACCAATTAGCCGGGAAATGGAGTGTGCCTCCATATATTCCGACATATCAAAGCGAATCAGCTTAATATCGAGCGATTTTGCTAATTGCCGTGCGGCTTCTGTTTTGCCGACCCCTGTCGGGCCGGAGAAAAGATAGCTGCCGATGGTTTTTTCCGTATCGCGCAAGCCTGCACGAGACAGCATGACCGCTGAGGAGAGAGCCTCCAGAGCAGGCTCTTGCCCATAAACGGCACGGCGTAGCTCCTCTGGTAAATGGCGCAAGACGGTACGATCATCAGTGGAGAGATGACGGGGAGGGATATGGGCAATACGGGCAATCGTAGCCTCAATATCCTTCACTCCGATTGTACGGCGTTTGCGGCTATTGGGAAGCAGGCGGCAGGCCGCCCCGGCTTCATCAAGGACATCAATGGCTTTGTCGGGGAGCTTACGGTCGTGAATGTACCGCGCAGAGAGTGTTACAGCACTGCGAATGGCGGGGTCGGTAAAGCGGATATCGTGATGGTCCTCATAACGGTCCTTTAATCCACGGAGGATGCGGATTGTATCGGCTTGAGAAGGCTCGGCAACATCAATCTTTTGGAAACGCCGGGTTAAGGCGTGGTCTTTCTCAAAATGCTGGCGATATTCTTGGTAAGTGGTGGAGCCAATGCAATGCAATTTCCCTGCTGCTAAAGCGGGTTTGAGTAGATTAGACGCATCCATAGAGCCATTTGTGGTAGCTCCCGCCCCAACAAGCATGTGGATTTCATCAATAAAGAGCAGATTATTAGGATTTTCCTCTAGCTCATTAATAATAGCTTTGAGGCGTTCTTCAAAATCACCGCGATAGCGTGTCCCAGCGAGTAAGGCTCCGAGGTCTAGGCTATAGAGGCGTGCTTCGGCGAGGATGGCGGGTACTTGTCCGCGTATGATTTTTTGAGCCAAACCCTCGGCAATAGCCGTTTTACCTACACCCGGATCCCCAACCAGGAGGGGGTTATTCTTGGTACGGCGGCAGAGGATTTGGATGACGCGATTAACCTCCTCCTCACGCCCAATAAGAGGGTCGATTTTATTATGGTAGGCGCGCTCATTGAGGTTAGTGCAATATGTGCGCAGGGCTTCTTTGGTGTCCCCTTCTGTGCCGTTTTCAGCAGAGGCGGCGTTGTTTTTGCGTGAGTGCCGTGCCTTTTTGTGGTGATGCTCCTCGTGTTGTGATGAGGCTTGGTTCTCTTGTTGGAGGGCACGAATAGCGTCCAGCCGGGTAAGACCTTGCTGTTGGAGGAAGAAGATGGCATGGCTTTCTTTCTCCGCAAACATAGCGATTAAGATATGTCCGCCTGTCATGGTGGGGTAGCCTGAACTTTGGATATAAACCGCTGCGCGTTGAATCACACGCTGAAATGCTGTTGTCGGTTGGGGGGCGTCCTCTAGGTCGGGGCGAATAACAGCGCGTTGTTCACTAAGGAGGAATCGCTCTAACGCCTGGCGGAGATGGGTGATGTCTGTCTGACATGCTAAGAAGATTATTTCTGCATCAGGATCATCACAAAGAGCGAGGAGGAGATGTTCCAGCGTGATGAATTCATGCTGGTTCTGCCCGGCAATGATGAGGGCGCGCTGAAGCGTCTGTTCGAGTGTGGTTGACAACATAATGCGCTCCTTGTGACACATATCCATGTCAGAATGATGAATTGCGGGACAGAAAGTTATCGAACATCAACCGCAATTAGAGGTGGCAATGCGTTTACGCTTTCTCAAGGGTGCATTGCAGAGGATGTTGGTTTTGCTGGGCTAGGTCCATGACTTGCCCGATTTTGGTTTCAGCAATCTCATAGGTGAAGATGCCACAAACCCCACTACCACGATTATGAACCTCCAGCATAATATGGCGGGCTTCATCAGGTGATTTGGCAAAATAACGCTCTAAGATAAATATAACGAAGTCCATTGGCGTATAATCATCGTTAAGGAGCAGAACTTTATACATAGAGGGATAAGTAAGTTCTGTTTTTTGGTTGGTAAGTGCATCTTCTTGCACTGCACAAACAGGCACGTCTGGGTTGGCATCGTCTATAGGAGGGTGCGATGTTGCTCCGTAGGGCCTGCGCTGCATGGGGTGTCTCCTAATAATTCGCGAGGGCTGGCTATTACTTTAGCAGGAAAAAGTAAGAATCCTATGGGATGATAGCGTACAGCACAGCTGCATTGCATTGGCGCGATTCGTCACAAGGGGCTGTTTGCTAGGTCTTTTAGCGGAGAGAGAGGGGAGATCCTTTATAAGAACGTAACATAGATGTGATGAAGTGCTGGTCAATGATTAAAGAATCTTTAAATGTTGAACATCTGTGTGGAAATTAGCTAGACAGGCTACAAAAGAAGGTTCTAAAAAATGCCTTATTCTGCGTCTTCTGCCCTGTTTCTGTAAGGATAATTTGTCCTGATGCACTCGCTCTTTCGCCGTACTTTGTTATCGTTTGCTGTGGGCTTGGTAACGTTCGCTGGTACAGCGCGAGCGCAGTTTGCAGGCCATGTGTCTTCCATTGTCCTAAATGCGCGGACAGGAGCTGTGCTTTCGGAGGAAGATGCGGATCTTCAGCGTTATCCCGCATCTCTTACAAAAATGATGACATTATATCTCACCTTCCAAGCGTTGGAGCGTGGGACCATTACGTTGGATGATGAGATGCCTGTCTCCATCCATGCCTCTGTACAAGCACCTTCCAAATTAGGGCTAAGGCCGGGTACGCATCTTACAGTGGAGCAAGCGATTCTCGCTTTGGTGACAAAGTCCGCTAATGATGCCGCTTGTGTGCTGGGCGAGTATCTTGGTAGTGGGGATGAAACACGCTTTGCGGCGCATATGACCTTCCAAGCGCGTCGTTTGGGGATGGCCCATACGACCTTCCGCAATGCGTCTGGTTTGCCAGACCCTGATCAAGTGACGACAGCACGGGATTTAGGCGTGCTTGCTCGCTCTCTGTTGCGGGATTATCCGCAATATTATCATTATTTCGGTGTGCGGCAATTTGCTTTCCGCCGTCATATGATTCCAAATCATGACCCGCTTTTGGGTGTGTATCAGGGGGCGGATGGTTTCAAGACAGGCTATACCGATCTTGCTGGCCATAATCTTGTAAGCTCCGCCCAACAAGGGGAGACGCGTTTAATCGCTGTTGAGATGGGGGCTTCTAGCAATACTAGCCGTAATGAGACGATGATTTCTTTGTTGAATGATGGCTTCTCCAAAGCGGGTCAGACGCCGTTGCCTCTCCTCCAGAAGCCGGGGGCTTATGCTGTGGCATGGCGTGGGGAGCATCGTGCTGTGCGCGGTCGGCATTTGCATCGTGATGTTATGTTAGTAAGTTATCATGCTCATGCAGCCTCGCGCGGGTTGCATCATGCGTGGGCCTCCCATCGTGGGCATCATCGCTCCTAATCTCGTGGTGATGAGGATGATTGCCAGAGGGGTGCATGGGTAAGGGGCTTTTTAAGTAAGTATAAGGACTATCAAACGGTATGGCTTCTCAAGATGGGCGTAATATCCAGCATTATACGGCAGAGGATTTTAAGCACCTCAAAGCGGCGGGGCAGTTAGCCGCGGCAACGCTGGATATGATTACCGAGCATGTCCGCCCCGGTATTACAACGGGTGAGTTGGATAAAATCATCCATGATTATACGTTAGCTCATGGGGCCACACCGGCTCCTTTGAATTATCATGGCTTTCCTAAGTCATGCTGTATTTCGCTGAACCATGTTGTCTGTCATGGCATCCCTGGTGAGCGGCGTTTGCAGGAAGGTGATGTACTTAATATTGATGTCACTTCCATCTTAAACGGGTGGTATGGTGATACATCGCGCATGTATGTGGTGGGCAAGCCCCCGCGCAAAGCAGAGAAATTGATCGACTTGACCTATCAAGCCCTTATGCTGGGGATAGAGCAGGTCCGCCCCGGTGCAACGCTGGGGGATATTGGTTATGCCATTCAAAGCTTTGCGGAGAAGCATCGCCTTGGTGTCGTGCGGGATTTTTGTGGGCATGGCATTGGGCGTAGTTTCCATGAAGCCCCGAGTGTTCTCCATTACGGGCGGCCCGGTCAGGGCACGGTTTTGGAGGCAGGTATGGTCTTCACCATTGAGCCTATGTTGAATCTCGGTAAGCCGGATGTGAAAGTCCTCGCTGATGAATGGACAGCTGTGACGCGGGATCGCTCTTTGTCCGCTCAATTTGAGCATCAGCTTGGTGTGACAGAAGATGGGTACGAGATTTTTACTCTCTCACCGCGTGGTTACACAAAGCCGCCTTACGCTGTTTAAGGGGGTAGAGGGGGTATGATGGCGTGGCGTAAGAGAGCAATGCGGCTGGTTATCGGGGCATTGTGCGTTGGCATGGTGCCTTTTTGCCAAGCAGAGCCGCTTAGTGCCGACCATGACCCCCTTGCTTATGGGCCAGATACAACCCGCCCCGGCCTTTTGGTTAGAGGGGAGCGGGGGATGGTGGTCTCCGCTCAGCATTTAGCCTCAGAGGCAGGAGCGCGTATTTTGCGTGAAGGCGGTAATGCAGCAGATGCGGCGGTGGCTGTTGGTTATGCGTTAGCCGTCGTTTATCCCGCAGCGGGAAATCTGGGTGGGGGTGGGTTTATGACCCTTCGCCCCTCGCATGGCCCAGCTGTGTTTATCGACTTCCGCGAACATGCCCCTTTGCGGGCACAGCCTGATATGTATGTAGATGCTGCAGGGCATGTGAAGCCGGGCCTCTCTACCATTGGTTGGCAAGCTGTGGCGGTACCGGGGACGGTTGCCGGGTTGGAGGCTGTGCGTAAACGCTGGGGGCGGTTAAGCCGTGCGCAGGATATGGCCCCAGCCATTGCTCTCGCACGAGATGGCTTTGTGCTGGAGGAAGGCGATGTGGAGCTTTTGCATACATCGACAGATTATTTCCGCCAAGATGAGTATGCGCGCAGTATTTTCCTTCGCCCTGATGGGTCAGAGCTTGCTGTAGGGGACCGGCTTATCCAGCCCGGTTTAGCGCGCTCTTTAGCGTTAATTGCTCAACAAGGTGACCGCGCATTTTATCACGGACCGATTGCGGCGGAGATTTTGCGTGTGGCTCGCTTAGGGGGTGGCTTGCTTACAGAGGCGGACTTCCACGCCTATAAGCCGCGTTTTATGGAGCCCATACGGTGTGCTTATCGGGGCTATCAGATTGAGACTGCCCCGCCCCCAAGTGGGGGTGGTGTTGCGCTATGTGAGATTCTGAACATCCTCTCTGGCTATAATATGACCCAGTTGGGGTTACATAGCGCGCAAGCTGTGCGTTACGAGATTGAGGCGATGCGCCATGCTTATTCTGACAGGCGTGACCTTGGCGACCCCGCTTTTGTGCAAAATCCGGTCTCTTATTTAACAGACCCCGCCTATGCGGCACAGATTCGCGCAGCTTTACCAGCGCATCATGCTATTTCATCCGATGCTTTGTTTGTCGGTCAGCCCGGCCCTAGCCATGTGGCCCATGCTGGGGTGGAGCCAGCGGAGGAGAAGCATGAGACAACGCATTTCTCCACTATTGATGCCCAAGGTATGGCGGTCTCCACAACCTATACGCTCAATGGTTGGTTTGGGGCTGGCGTTATGGGCGGGCGGACCGGCATTTGGATGAATGATGAGATGGATGATTTTTCCATCAAGCCTGGTGAGCCGAATATGTTTGGCCTTGTTGGGTCTGCGGCTAATGCGATTGCCCCGGGTAAGACGCCTCTTTCCTCCATGTCGCCTACGATTATTAGCCGTGAGGGCAAGGTGGTTATGGTCACTGGTAGCCCCGGCGGGTCGCGTATTCCGACCATTGTGCTTTCAAGCTTATTGGGGGTGGTGGATTACGGGTTGGATTTGGCCCAAGCGGTTGATCTCCCACGCCTGCATGAGCAATGGAAGCCAGATAGTGTGGAGATGGAGAGCGGCGCGCTTAGCCCCGAGGTGCAAAAGACGTTGGAGCATATGGGGTATCATTTCATCGCGCATCGCCCATGGGGGATTACAGAGGCAATTCTGGTGGGTGGGCCACGTTTGGGTATGCAGCCTTCTGCTAAGGCGGTCGGGCCGTTTTACGGGGTGGCGGACCCGCGCCATCCCGGTGGTGGGGCTGTCGCTCCGTAAAGGGCTTGCCATCCCCCCCACCTTTCATGCTAGAAGCCGCGTGGGAGATCGGCCCTGGGCGGTTGACTTGCGAACCCGGTCAGGCCCGGAAGGGAGCAGCCGTAGTGAGATCGTATCGGGTCGGGTGTCCGGTCTTCCACCTGTTAGGCTTTGGAGGTACAAAGTCTGCAGGCTTAGAGAAATGCCCTCCGCGTGGTCTTTTCCAGAACATGAGAGCTGTGGGAGGCCAGAACAGCCGTGACGGATGATGATGCTTTGCCCCTTCCCCCGGAAGAAGGTGGTGCAGGCTTTTTTGGTGATGCTGCCCCGCTGGAGGCTGCTCCCTCGGCAGGGGAGGGTACGCCTTATCGTGTTTTAGCGCGTAAATATCGCCCCCAAACATTTGATGACCTCATCGGCCAAGAGAGTTTAGTCCGTATTTTACGGCGGGCTTTTGCTGTGGGGCGTGTGGCACATGCCTTTATGCTGACAGGGGTGCGCGGTGTGGGTAAGACCACAACCGCTCGGATTATTGCCCGCGCGCTTAATTGTGTCGGGCCAGATGGTAAAGGCGGCCCAACAGCGGAGCCATGCGGAGTTTGCCCTAATTGTAAGGCTATTTTGGCGGACCGTCACCCCGATGTGCTGGAGATGGACGCAGCCTCTCGCACAGGTGTGGATGATGTGCGCGAGATTATTGAGGCCTCCCGCTTCCGCCCTATGCAAGCGCGGACGAAGGTCTTTGTTATTGACGAAGTGCATATGCTCTCGCGCAATGCGTTTAACGCGTTGCTTAAAACGCTAGAGGAACCTCCCGCGCAGGTAACGTTCATTTTCGCTACGACAGAATTGCGGAAGGTTCCTGTCACGGTCTTATCGCGCTGTCAGCGTTTTGACCTCCAACGTGTACCGCAAGCTATGTTGGCTGAGCATTTTGCGCGCATTGCCCAAAAAGAAGGGGCAACGCTGGAGGAAGGGGCTTTATCGCTCATCGCGCGTGCAGCTGATGGCTCGGTGCGTGATGGGTTGTCATTGCTTGACCAAGCGATTGCCCAAGGGGCGTCCGATACTGCTGCGGTAGCGGATATGCTTGGTCTAGCAGACCGTGGCTTGGTGTTCGACCTCTTAGAGGCGGCTTTGCGTGGGCAGGTGGCTGAGGTCCTCACCATGGCAGGGCAAGCCTATGCCCGGGGGGCAGACCTTGGCGTGTTGCTGACCGATGTGCTGGATGTGCTGCATCTGCTCTCGCGCCTTAAGGCCCTGCCTAGCCTGCGCGAAGGGAACGAGCTGCCAGAGATGGAGCGTGTTCGTGGTGGGGTGATTATTGAGCATGTCGGGGCGAGCGTTTTAGGTCGTGCATGGCAATTAGTGCTGAAAGGTCTGGCAGAGGTCGATATGGCCCCCGACCGCCGTCAAGCGGCCGAAATGGTTTTGATTCGCCTCTGCCATGCAAGTTTACTGCCAACCCCTGCACATTTGGTGCGTCAGTTGCAGGAGGTTCCCGCAGCAGAGCTTCATAAAACGGCGGGAGGAGCGCACCCAAACGGGCCATCTGGTGGGGCGTCACCTCGTGGGGCGGCAGGGCCAGCGGAGCATATGGGGCAACAGCAGCTTCCCTCAAGCCGTGCCGTGGCAACGCCTTCTTCTACAGCGTCTCATCAGGGGCAGAATGTACCTTCTGGCCCCGTAGTGCGGGGGAGTGCGATGGCGCAGCCACAGTCTGCTATGGAGGCAGAGGCGCAAACCAGCCCCGCCCCGCAGCCTTTGCGCTTAGCAACCGAGAATGGGAGCACCGTTGCTGCACCAATCATGCCTCAACCGACCTTAGGTGAGGCGGAAGGGAGTATTCCCCCCATGCCGCGTAGCTGGCGGGAAATGGTGGCGTTGGTAGGCCAGCAAAAAGAGGCGCATCTTCATGGTGTGTTGCGTCATTTGGGGCATTTGGTAGAGTTTGCCCCGCCCCGCGTTGTGTTGCGCATTGCTGATGAGGATAAGGAGCGTAAAAGGCAGGCTTTTCGGACGCTTATCGCGCTGTTAGAGCGGCTTTATCCCGGCCGGTGGGAGGTTCTGCCCTCCGAGGCGGCGGGGGAGCCGACATTAGATGAGCAGGGGGCGGAGATTATTGCTTTGCATAAGGATAAAGCAAAGCAACATCCGCTTGTTAAAGCGATTTTACAGCGTTTTCCCAAAGCAGAAATTGGCGAGGTGCGAGATCATACGTTGGATGATTATGGCCTCCCACCAGAGATGATTGTTCCATTAGGGGAGGATGTCCCCCCTGGTTTTGAGTTCGCCCCACCGGATGCCGATTATGCCGATGAGGATGAGTTTGAATAAGCAGCCCTTTTTTGGAGGAGTGATGTTATGAAGAATCTGGCTGGTATGATGAAGCAGGCCACCCAAATGCAAGCCCGCATGAAGGAAGCCCAAGCGAAGTTGGAACGCTTGGAGATCGAGGGTACGGCAGGTAATGGCCTTGTTCGTTTGAGCATGACGGGGAAAGGCGTGTTGAAAGCCATTACTATCGACCCCAAATTGGCAGACCCAGAGGATATGGAAACATTGCAGGATTTAATCCTGGCCGCTTTTGCTGATGCACGCACAAAGGTTGAAGCTACCAGTGCTGAGGAGATGAAGCAGGTGACAGGTGGGTTGCAGTTACCACCGGGCATGGACTTGCCCTTCTAAAAAGTGAGGACCATCATAGACCGTGCGTATAAGCCCTGAGATTGACGCTCTTATCACTCGTCTTGCCCGCTTACCCGGCCTTGGCCCACGCTCGGCACGGCGGGCGGCCTTAGCCCTTTTGCAAGCCCCAGAGACACGTTTACAGCCCTTGATGGGGGCGATGCAGCAGGCCGCGCAGACGATTCAAACCTGCCCAGAATGTGGCAATTTGGATAGCTGTAGCCCCTGCTCTCTTTGTGCGGACCCGCAGCGTGATGGGTCTGTCATTTGTGTGGTGGAGAGTGTGGGTGATTTATGGGCGTTGGAGCGTGCAGGGATGCATCGCGGGCGGTATCAGGTGTTAGGTGGGGTTCTTTCTGCTCTTTCAGGCTGCGGGCCGGAGGATTTAAACCTTGAGGGCTTGATGAAGCATGTGGAGCAAGGCGCGGTGAAGGAGGTTATCCTTGCCCTAGGGGCCACGGTGGAAGGGGCAACAACGGCTCATTGGCTGCAAGAAAAGCTCGCCCCTTACCCGGTGATTGTGAGCCGGTTGGGTCATGGCGTCCCGATGGGCGGGGCGTTAGATGTGTTAGATGAAGGCACATTGGCTGCGGCTATGTCCTCACGCAAGGCGTTATAGGATGGTGGGTCTCTCGCCCCACATGCCGCGTGTGGCGTTAGTGACGGGTGGAGCGCGGCGTCTTGGCCGGGCAATGGTGGAGATGCTGGCAGCGGAAGGATTTGCCGTTGCTATCCATTATCGTAACAGCCGGGATGAGGCCGAAGGCCTATTGCGCCAGATTGGCGGGCGGGGCTGTGTGGTGCAGGCAGACCTTGCCGATGAGGCCGCCTTATTGCCGATGATGGAGCATGTTATCGCCCAGCTTGGCACGCTGGGGGTGCTCATCAATAATGCATCAGTGTTTGAGCGGGATGAGTTTGGCAGTGTGACGCGTCAGAGTTGGGATGCACATATGGAGCCAAATCTCCGTGCGCCTTTTGTGCTCTCCCAAGCCATGGCGGAGGCCCTGCCAGAGGGGGCTGAAGGTCTGATTGTGAATATGTTGGACCAACGCGTATGGAATCTCACGCCGCATTTTGTCAGCTATACAGTAGCGCGCTCTGCTTTATGGAGCTTGACGCGTACGATGGCTTTGGGGTTGGCCCCACGCGTGCGGGTAAATGCGATTGGCCCCGGCCCGGTCTTGCCGGCTGCTGGGCAGTCTTTGGAGCATTTTGAGGCGATGTGCCAGCGTACACCGCTGCATCGTGGGGCAGATGTTGAGGAAATTGCGGCGATTGCCCGCATGTTCCTCATGCTGCCATCTGTTACGGGGCAGATGCTCGCCCCTGATGGGGGACAACATTTAAACTGGTCGCCCCCGGCGTTGTAACAGGCGTTAGAGCCGCGCGGTTATAGCGTTCTATCAGATACGCCAAAGGCTTGCCGTCTGCTTTGCGGCGAAGAATGGCGCGATTTTCTATGATGATAAGCGGCGGGAGGCTCCCCATAGGGCGACTCAGACGTTGGCGATAGAAATGCCCTTCCCCCACAGCGCGGCCAAAGGGTGTATGACCATCGGCTAAAAGTGTGCGTGCTTGTGGGGTGAGGCGGTCTGGTAGGTAAAGATTCCACGCTTCGGAAAGTGCCGTACCTTCACAGAGGAGGAGTACATGGCGGGTGGTTAAGTGGCCATCAGAAGGGGCGTTGAGGGCATGACGTGCCTCATTATGGAGGGAAGCCGGAGCGTCTGCGCCTAATAAGCGTGCCGTTATGGGGATAGGGCAGCGTTGTTGTAACACAGCCGTGGCACTATCGCGTTGGTTTAGCTCTTGGGTGAGGGTGGCTATTGCGGTGGGCTGTGCCATGATGGGGAGCGGAATGGCAGCGCAGCCTAGAAAATGGGCAATAGAAAAAAGCCGCACCCAAGGGAGGATACGGCTTTTGCCGGGGAGGTGCGCAAGGGCCTCCCCTTTAGGGGGGCATGACCCCGGATGAGCATGAGAGCGTGATTTAGGAGTCGTCACGCTCATCTTTATCGGTTGAGACCTCAATATCTTTGCTGATGTCATCGTCATCATCCAAATCATCATCCTCGCCTGTATCGAGGTCCACATCATCCTCGTGGTCCTCTTGGGAGAGGTTTTTGTCTTTCTCGTCTGCGAGCTCGTCCTCTTTCTTCAAGCGGGAGAGGTGGCTTGGCTGGGTTGTGCCGCATTTAGGGCAGACAACTGGCATGTTGTTGAGGTCATAAAAGCGCGCATTACAATCGACGCAAGTTCGTTTCAGACCGAGTTCTGGTTTTGCCATAATCTTGGAAGCCCGTATTGCCACAAAAGAGAAGTGTTTGGCCCATGCCACCGAAATGCCCGCCTGTCAAATCATTCATGATAAGGAAGGGGACAGACTTTTCCCTTTAGATGCTGTAACCTCGCAGAATCAAACGCTCTAAACCGAGATAATGTGACGTAAAATTATGACAGCACAACGCCCTTTGATAGTTTCCTCTGCTCCTGCTGGCTTAGCGGGGCGGGTCCGTGTGCCGGGGGATAAATCCATCAGCCATCGTGCCTTGATGTTCGCAGCCCTTGCAGAAGGACGGACGCACATTACCGGCTTATTGGAGGGAGAAGATGTTCTCCGCACGGCTGAGGCTATGCGCGCTTTAGGGGCCAAGGTAACACGCAAGGACACGCAATGGGTTGTGGAGGGCTGTGGCGTAGCTGGGCTTAAAGAGCCTGCCGATGTGCTGGATATGGGTAATTCTGGTACAGCAGCGCGGCTTTTGAGCGGTGTGCTGGCAACGCATCCTTTTATGAGCATCATGACAGGTGATGCCTCATTGCGCAGTCGGCCTATGGGGCGTGTGAGCGTGCCTTTGGCCGAGACAGGGGCGCGATTCGTCACCCGTGCGGGGCAGAAGCTGCCTATGGCTGTGGAGGGGACTGGTAAAGGCAAGCCATTGCATTATCGCTTGCCAGTGGCCTCGGCCCAAGTGAAGTCCGCTATCCTGCTCGCAGGGTTGAATTGCGAAGGAGAAACCGTGGTGGAGGAGCCCGCCCCGACGCGCGATCATACCGAGAATATGCTCCGTCATTTCGGCACAGAGGTGAAGGTGGAGGAGCTACCAGAGGCAGGGCGGCGCATCACGCTAAAAGGTCCAGCGCGTTTGGTGGCTCAGGATGTGTTGGTACCGGGGGATCCATCATCAGCGGCTTTCCCCGTTGTGGCGGCGTTGCTTGTGCCGGGGTCGTCCATTGTTATAGAGGCTGTGGGGCAGAATCCGTTACGTACAGGCCTCTTTAAAACCCTCAAGGAGATGGGGGCCTCACTAGAGATACGCGATGAGCGCATTGAGGGCGGGGAAGTCATTGGGGACCTTCATGTGCGCGCTGGGCGGCTAAAGGGTGTTGATGTACCTGCCATACGCGTGCCCTCCATGATTGATGAATATCCGATTCTCGCTGTGGCCTGTGCTTTTGCGGAGGGGACATCACGCTTGCGCGGCCTTGCCGAATTGCGGGTGAAGGAGAGTGACCGCCTCGCTTCCACCGTAGCGTTGCTAGAGGCAAATGGCGCAAAGGTGCAGGTGGAAGGTGATGATGTGATTATTGAGGGCCAAGCCCGCCTCCCCGGTGGTGGGCATGTGCAAACCCATATGGACCATCGTTTAGCGATGAGTGCTACCGTGTTAGGGCTTGCGGCAGAAAAACCCGTCCATATTGATGATACAGCGTTTATCGAGACGAGCTTCCCCGGTTTTGTGGCCTTGATGAATCACCTTGGTGCGGGGCTTACGGCATGAGCAAGCATGGCATGAAATACCCTATCATCGCGATTGATGGGCCTGCGGCGGCGGGGAAGGGGACATTAGCGCGGCAATTAGCGGAGGTACTGGCTTTGCCTTACCTTGATACCGGGTTGCTATACCGCGCTGTGGCTCGCCGTGTGCTAAACCAAGGTGGTGACCCCGCCCATGACGGGCCAGAGCAAGCTCGCCAGCTTATGCCAGAGGATATGCGCCGCGATGATTTACGCACGCCAGAGGTGGATCGTGCAGCCTCTCTCGTGGCAAAGGAGCCAGAGGTCCGCGCAGCGTTGCTAGAGCGGCAACGTCTCTTTGCCCGTGCGCGTGGCGCGGTTGTGGATGGGCGGGATATTGGTACGGTCGTCTTCCCCCAAGCTACGGCGAAGTTTTTTATTACGGCCTCGCCAGAGGTCCGCGCCCAGCGGCGTTACATCCAGCGTTATGGCCAGTCTTGTACCGATTCGGCAGCGTTAGCGGCGGAAGTGGCCGCCATTAATGCGCGCGATGGGCAGGATGCCTCACGTCAAACGGCTCCGCTTCGTCCTGCGGAGGATGCTGTGCAGATTTTGACTGATGGGCTTGATGCCGCTGCCGTGTTAGAGAAAGTATGCCAGATTTTGCAGGAGAAAGGGATTATTCGGGTGTGATTTCACACTTCGTTATTGACAGTCCCCCCTCCAAGCGTGTTGTGGTGGTAGCGTAATATTACACAACCCGTAATGTTACGGCCTTATATGCCTAAAACGGGAATATAAGGTATTGTGATGATGATAACTTCCACTCCGGGTTGTGGGGTTGGGAGGAGACGCTGTTTCTTGAGGCTTCGATAGTCGGGGGAATAGCGCATAGCTGAGTGTCGGGCATAGGCTGCGACGCTCTGGAATGCTGGAAATACATGGCTTCTGCCACTCAGAATACACCGGAACACGGTAAAGAAGATTTTGCAGCCCTGTTGGAAGAGACATTGGGCAGCGACAGTGCGTTTGATGGCACTGTTGTCCGCGGTCGCGTTATCCGCCTGACGGATGACCATGTGATTGTGGATGTTGGCCTCAAGAGTGAAGGCCGCGTGGCTCTGCGTGAGTTTGGCCCGCCGGGTGCAACACCGGACATTAAGCCGGGCGATGAGTTTGAGCTGTTCATTGAACGCTACGAGGATCGCGATGGCTCCATCGTTCTTTCACGCGAGAAGGCTCGCCGTGAAGAAGCATGGACTGCACTAGAAGGCGCATTCGCTCATAATCAGCGTGTTAATGGCACGATTTATGGTCGCGTGAAGGGTGGTTTCACGGTGGATCTAGGCGGGGCGATGGCCTTCTTGCCGGGTAGCCAGGTGGATATCCGCCCCGTGCGTGATGTCGGGCCGTTGATGGGCCAGCCGCAGCCTTTCCAGATTCTGAAGATGGATCGTGCGCGTGGTAACATTGTCGTCTCCCGCCGCGCTGTGCTGGAGGAGACCCGTGCCGAGCAGCGTTCTGAGTTGATTCAGGGCCTGAAGGAAGGGATGATCCTTGATGGCGTGGTCAAGAACATCACCGATTACGGTGCGTTCGTTGATCTCGGCGGTGTGGATGGTCTGCTGCATGTGACAGATATTGCGTGGAAGCGCATTAATCATCCGTCCGAAGCGTTGCAGATTGGCCAGCCCGTTCGCGTGCAGGTGATCCGCTTTAACTCCGATACACAGCGTATCTCCTTGGGGATGAAGCAGCTTGAGGCTGACCCATGGGAGAATGTGGCTGTTAAGTATCCTGTCAATGCGCGCTTTACAGGCCGCGTGACCAACATCACCGATTACGGTGCATTTGTTGAGCTGGAGCCGGGCGTTGAAGGTCTGGTTCATGTCTCTGAGATGTCCTGGACGAAGAAGAACGTCCATCCGGGCAAGATCGTGGCTACCTCTCAGGAGGTTGAGGTCATGGTGCTGGATGTCGATAGCGCAAAACGCCGTATCTCTCTGGGGCTGAAGCAAGTTCAGCGCAATCCTTGGGAGCAGTTCGCTGAGGAGCATAAAGTTGGCTCCATCATCGAAGGTGAGATCCGCAACATCACAGAGTTCGGCCTGTTCATTGGTCTGTCTGCCGATATTGATGGCATGGTCCATATGTCCGACCTCTCTTGGGATGAGTCCGGCGAGGAGGTCATGAAGCGTTACGACAAGGGCCAAGTCGTTCAGGCTAAGGTTCTTGACGTTGATGCTGAGAAAGAGCGTATCTCTCTCGGTATTAAACAGCTTCAGGAAGACCCTGCTGCCGATGTGCTGGAGCGCATTAATAAAGGTGATGTCGTAACCTGTGTTGTGACTGCTGTGCAGAGCAACGGGATCGAGGTCAAGGTTGATGATGTGCTGACAGGCTTCATCCGCCGTGGTGAGCTGGCCCGCGATAAGAGCGAGCAGCGTCCAGAGCGTTTTGCCGTTGGTGAGAAGGTCGATGCCAAGGTTGTTGGCCTAGACCGTGCTTCTCGTAAGCTGGCATTGACGATTCGCGGTCGTGAGGTTGAGGAAGATAAACAAGCCATTGATGAGTATGGTTCTTCTGATTCCGGGGCGTCTTTGGGTGATATTCTGGGTGCGGCTATTCGTCGTCGTAGCTCAGAGGACTGAGGCGTCTAACCTAAAGCAGGGAGGGGGCTTGCGTCTTTCCCCTGTCTAAGGCGATAAGGGGGTGGCCGGTTGTGGTCACCCTCTTGTTGTTTCATCCTAATAAGAGTGATAAATCGCCGCTTAGTAATGAAATGAGATGGGCATTCGCTGCATGATGCAATATTTTTGGAGCGCGGAGTTATAAATGGCGGTTATCTACAATACGAATTATACACATAATCCGAATGCCTATTTGACCCTTGCTATTCAGCGTGCGGCAGAGGATCTGTTCGGCAAAGAGAATATCTTTGTTGCTGATAATATGAGCCTTGCTGGGGTTGCGGCCTCTGGTCAGCATGACACGTTGCTTTGTATTGATGGTCAGCGGCTTAATCAGGCTTTGATTCGCCGTGTGCGTCCTGCCTTTAAGACTGTAATTTTATGGACGTTTGAAGATCCCTTTATGAGGGAGTTTAACGCCCAAGCAGCTTCGTTATTTGATTATATCTTTACTAATGATCCTTCTTGCGTAGAGGCTTATCAGGGTAAGGGGCATTATCTCCCGCTTGCGGCAAGCCAGAGTCTGCATGAGCGCAAAGTGCGGGCATTGCCTGATTGCGATTATGATTTGTTTTTTGCTGGAACAATGTGGCCTAACCGCGTACGGACCTTGCGGCGTGTTTTGGCGAGCTTTCCGGATGTTCGGTTAAAGTTAGTATGTCCCGGTAACGAGTTTTTACCCCCTCTGCCAGAGGATATTGCAGCCCTTGCTTTGCAACGGCCTGTAAGTCATGAAGCGTTTATTGACTTTGCTAATGTAAGTGCTGTCGCGCTGACGATGTTCCGTGATTATGCAAGTCATGGTGATGTCAGCCAAGCGACAGCACCCGGCCCTCGTTATTTTGAGCTGGGATTAGCGGGTACGGCGCAAGTGGTCGAAGTTGCGCCGGGGATGGATGCTAATTGCTTTAAAAGTGTAGAAGGGGTTCATCTCGCTCATAATGATGATGAGGTTGTCGAGAACATCGCACGGCTCCTCAATAATGCGGCCTTGCGGAAACGCTCTGCCGTTAGTGCTCAGGAAGCTGTTTTAAAACAGCATCTTTATGAGCATCGCTTGCAAAAAATCCAAGAGATTACAAAGGCGGAGTTCAAGCGGACTTTTCCAGCGGATGTTCTGTCCAGCCCCCGGCGTAGCCGTTTGCGTGTGTTGATGTGTACGCATTCCACAATTCATGAGCAAGTGTGGGGTGGGGTAGAGGTTTATCAGCGGGAGTTGTGCGCAGCTCTTGGGCGTGAGGTTGAGTTTTATTTCTGGTTAAGGCGGGGGGCGTTTTGTCGTCTTCTCTCTGCTAATGGGCATGAGCTAGAACGCTTTGATATTGCTGAGCATGACTGGCAAGATATTGTGTGCGATGCGCAGGAGGAGACGGCGTTCTCCAGCGTGTTGAGTCAATATAACATTGATGTTGTTCATTTCCAGCATCTTGGCCACCATGCGTTGTCATTGCCGTTAATTGCAAAAGCCAATGGGACGGGGGTGCTATTCTCCGCGCATGATTTTTGGCTTGTTTCCTCGCGTTATAACTTACTGAATCAAGATATGCGCTATGTTGAGGGGGAGTTTTACTCCGTCCTTGCAATGGATGTAATGCTCAAAATAGCTGAGGGGGTGGAATATGGCGGGGAGCAAACGCGCCGCGCCTTTATCGACCGGATGTTGCATCATGTTGATGCCATCATATTTGGGACAAACCATTCGCGTGACTTCATGCACCGGGTTTATCCTGTGCTGGATAAGAAGATTAGCTTGGTAAATGGGATTCCCAGCCCAGATGTGACGGTTCCAGTTGTTCCGAATAAATATGAGCCATTAGACCGCCGCCCTCTCGGTGTGGCGATTGTGGGTAATTTTGTACGAACAAAAGGGGCTGATACTGTCCTTGCCCTTATTGAGGCTGCCCATCCAGAGCATTTCCATTTTCATATCTTAGGGTACATTCACCCTGATTATCAGCCTGTGTTGGATGCGATGGAACGGCCTAATGTGACCGTTCATGGCCGGTATGATGTAGGTAGTACGGATGTGATGAAGCAGGCTGACGTTGCTTTGTTCTTGTCCATATGGCCGGAGACTTATTGCATTTCCCTCTCTGAGGCTTGGCAATATGGGCTTGTGCCTATTGTTACTGACGTTGGTGCGTTGCATGACCGCGTAACTGATGGGGTGAATGGTTATAAAATCCCCATTAGTCGGCCTGATATTGCTTTGGAACGATTGGAGCTTTTACGGTCTTCGGAAGAGATTCGTCATAAGATGATGAAGGCTATTGGACCAGAGCTTTGGACGCATGAGGGTGATTATGCGGCGGGCTTGCTCAAGCTGTACCATGATCTTGCACCGCGGCGTGTCTTGGGTGTTTCGGAGTTAATGCTTGATGCAGGGCAGATCCATCTCTTGCCTATCCCATCATGGAAGCACCAAGCCCCGCCGCGGCATATTTTTGATCCACCACTTATTCGTGACCTCTCAGTAAGCTTGCCTGCACAGATTACGGATTGGTTCGCCATCCAAGGGGCGCAATGTTACTTGGATGATATTTGCCATCATGTGTTGGTTGAGGGTGCAGAGAAGACCTTTAAACCTGCTGATGAGTTTCATGTGCGTGGCTGGCTCTTCTTGCCTGATGTCAGTACCTCTGGGCAGGTCTATGTCGTGTTGATTAGTGAAGATGACCCTAGCTCGTTAATTTTCATGAAGGCAGAGCGCGAGATTCGGACGGATATTTCGGAGCTTTTCGGCAGCGAAGTGCCGCGGCGTTCTGGTTTTTCAGCGAAGGTAGCGTTGCGTGGGAAATGGTGTGAGGGACGTTACCGCATCGGCATTATCAATGTGATTAATGGTCGCGGAGCCTTCCAGCTTTTATCTTATGGGATAGAGGTGGAAGAAGGCCGGGTGCAGAAGATTCTCGCTGAAAAACCGGAGAATAGCGTCATTCTGGCTGATTTCTTCCGTGTGACAAATGGGGATACTGTGCTGCGTGGTGTGCCCTTAGCCCGCTTCCCACGGGGGCGGTTATTTGCTCAAGAACGTGGCGAGCAGCTTTATTTCTTAGATCGCTTCGAGGTCCTTGGCGTAGGGGATAAAGAGGCTGTAGCCGCCACGCCAGAGGAGGAGCGTGGGGCTTTAGCCTTGCGGGGTTGGAGCTTCCTTAATGGCTTTGGCCGTTCTGGCATGCTTTATGCAGCGATGGTGAGTGATGAGAGCGATAAAGTGGTTCTTTTCGCTTTGGAGCGGTTTGCGCGAGATGATGTGCGTATGGTTCACGGGGATGCACCGCTTTGCTCCGGTTTTGAGGGGATATTGCACCCTTGGAAAGGCCAATTACATGCGCTGACGGGGACATGGCGTTGTGCGTTGGTCAATATCATTGGGGAGGTGTTTAGCATGGTGGTGACGGACCACGTCGTGCATATGGCGGACGGGCGGTGTCAGTCTGTCCAACGTAAAGAGCCAAAGGTCCAGCATGTTGAGCGGGTGCGGGCTTTGGTGTCAGAGCTTGCTGACCAACAGCCGAGTTTATGACAGCTATGCTTCCGCCCCTAGAGACCATTCCCCAAGAGGGGCGTATCCCATGTTGGAGGAGGTTTGAGAGCGACTGGTATAGGTTACGCTACCCCGATGTGGCTGAGCTTATGGCTCAGCATGGCTATGATGATGTGCAGCGTTTTTATGAGGAAATAGGCTGCCATCGGGGCCATTCTCCTAATCGGTATTTTGATGAGATGTGGTACAGGCAGGCTTACCCGGAGGTTCGCCGTGGTCTGTTGGAGCGGCGTTGGCCATCCGGGTTTGCTCACTATTGTGCTGGTGGCTATAAGCAGTGCTCCCCACATTGGTTGTTTGATGAAGCTGCCTATCGCCGCCGTTATGTCGCGTTAACGGGTCATTACCTTGCCGAGCAGGGCTTTTATAACGGGTATGATCATTACCTCTCTTATGGGGAGCAGCATGGCTTTAAGGCGGGGCCGTTTTGTGATGTCCGTCTCTTGCGGGCTATGGCGCGCCGTTATGAGGCATGGTTTGGCCCAGAAGGGTTATTAGCCTCATGGCTGGTTTTACCCTCTCATATTGCTGATGCCGCTCCAGCTTCATGGTATTTTGATGCCCCTTGGTATCTACAAACCTACCCAGAGGTGCAAGAGGCGATTGCAGCGGGGGAGTATAGTAATGCGTTGCATCATTATCTCACAAACCCCACACCGGAAGCGTTTAATCCCTCCCCGTGGTTTGATGAGGCTTATTACCGCGAGACATCGCCCGATATTCTGCCCTCTTTAGGGGGGGATGGTTTGCGTAATGGCTACGAGCATTTTGTGCGTTTTGGCGCGCATGAGGGGCGCAGCCCTGCAAAAGGGGTGGACCTTCATCGCTATAAGCAATGCCCGCTTGTATGGTTTGATTGCGATGGTGGGGTCTTTGAGAGCCCCTTTGCTCGTTTTGTGGCGGAGAAACATGGTCATGCTACACCGGCGGGGATAGATGACCCCGCAGTGTTGGAGGACCAAACACGTCAGCTTTTTCGTGATGATGCTGCGCTAGCATTGCCTCTCCTAGCACGTCAGAAGTTGGATTTCCGTGTGTGGGGGATGCCGGAGGTCAGCGTCATCATGGTGGTGCATGACCAGATAGACCTTACACTTCAGGCTCTTGCCTCTTTGCGGGGGAATTATGATGGGGCGATAGAGCTTATCCTTGTGGATTCTGGCTCTTGTGATGAAACAACGGGCTTAGAGACGCTTGTGGAAGGGGCTATCATTCTGCGCCACAAGGTCAATATTGGGTATTTGTTGGGGTGTAATGAAGCCTTGGCTCATGTCACAGCCCCGGCGGTTTTATATCTTAATAATGATGTTCGTTTGTACCCAGATGCGTTGCATCACGCTCTGAGGCGGCTTTATCGTGCGGAGACAACGGGGGCTGTGGCAGCGCGGCTTGTGCGGACGAATATGCAGCTGCAAGAGGCAGGGTCTATCATTTGGCGGGATGGTGCGACATATGGGTACCGCAGGCAGGATGACCCGAATATCCCAGAGGCTAGCTTTACGCGGGATGTTGATTATGGCTCGGCAGCGTTTTTGCTGGTTAAGGCGGGGTTGCTGCGCCGTTTAGGGGGGTATGATACGCGCTATTGGCCTGCTTATTTTGAGGATACGGATTTATGCGTTCGTCTCCAAAAAATTGGGGCGCGGATTGTGTATGAGCCATTGGCGATGGTTGAGCATTTGGAGTTTGGGAGTTCTGGCCAGAGTGGGTCGCATAGTTTGATCCAACGGCATTGGAAGGTCTTTGCCCAGCAACATCTGGAGTTCTTGCGTCATCAACAGCCTCGGCATATTCGTAATGCTCTTTTAGGGCGGGAGCGGCGCAGGCCGGATCGGCAGCGTGTGCTTTTGATAGAGGATCGAATCCCCTTGCGGGGGCTTGGCTCAGGTTATGTGCGTTCTAATGATATCGTGCGTGCGTTAGTAGCGTTGGATTATCATGTGACGGTCTTCCCCGTAATGCGCGAGCAACTGCCCGCCTTTTTGCTTTATCGGGACTTCCCAGAGGAGGTAGAGCTAGCCTTTGATCATGATATGTCCACCTTGCCAGCTTTCTTGGAGGAGCGTGCGGGTTATTATGATTTGCTGTGGGTGGGGCGGACTCATAATATGGCGCGCCTATTGCCAGTATTAAATGAAGCGAGCCGGTTTTTACCTCATTGTGGCTCTGTGTTGGATACAGAGGTTGTAGCGGCCCCAAGAACATTGTTGCAACAGGCGGTGACGGGCCTTTTGCCTGATGGAACGCCTGCGGCACCTGTTAAGGGTGAGGAGTATGAGCGAGCTTTGGATGCTCTCTTAACGGAGGAATTGCAAAGTGCCCATTACTGCCAGCAAATTATTGCCGTTACAGAGCATGATGCGGAGCTGATTCGCCGTGCAGGTTATGGCAATGTGATGGTGCTTGGCCATAGCATGGAGGTTGCGCCAACGCCACGGCCCTATGCGGAGCGGCGGGATATTCTCTTTTTAGGGGCGTTCCATAGTGAGCAGTCGCCTAATTATGATAGTATGACGTGGTTTGTAGAGGAGGTTTTGCCGCATCTAAAGGCTTTGCCAGAGGATGTGTGTTTGCATATAGCAGGCTATGTTCACCCCTCTGTTGATATGACGGCGTTAGGGCAGCATCCGCGTGTGGAAATTATAGGCCCTGTGGAGGACTTAACTGCCCTTTTTGACACATACCGGGTTTTTGTTGCACCAACCCGCTTTGCGGGGGGGCTGCCGTTTAAAGTGCAGGAAGCGGCTGCACGGGGGTTGCCGATGGTAGTGACGGACTTGCTGCGGGAGGAGGTCGGCTGGCAAACGGAGGAAAGCCTTTTGAGTGTTCCTGCTGATGAGCCTATGGCCTTCGCAGTGGCGGTAGAACGGCTATATAATGATGAGGCATTATGGCAGCGGCTTCGTCATTCTGCTTTAAAGGCTGTTCAGAAGGATACAGACCCGGAGCATTTCCGGCAGGCGTTACAACATATTGTGCAAGCCTCCTTGGGCTAATAGGGCAGAGAGAGCGAGAAAGTAGGAATTGCAATGAGCGCAGCGAAGAAACGGACCACAAATAAGGCAGCTCAAGCATCTGGTTCTGCCGAGACGCAAGGGCGTAAAGTGTTGCTCTGTAGTGGCGGACGCTATGAAAGCCATGCGAATGCTCAGGTGCGCGCGACCATCATGGATGGGTTGGAGGATTGCTTTGGCAAGGGGAATGTTGTTGCGGTTAATGTCGTCACAGCAGCCTCGGCTATCCGCGCTTTGGAGCCTACGTTGGTGTTTGCGATGGGCTCTTACTTGCCGGAGAGTACCTATTATGGGGAGATTGCGCGGGAGGCACGCCATGTAGGGGCGGTAACGGCCTTTTGGGCAACAGAGGACCCATACGAGCAGGATGCGAGCTATCAAATCGGGTATGATTTTGACGTCATCTTCTCGTGCGACCGCTGGGGGCATAATTTTTATCAGCGTGATAGGGTCTTTCATTTGCCTTTAGGGGCGTGCCCTAAGCTGCATTATGTCCCGCTGGAGCGGAATACGGACAAGACGATTGATGTGCTATTTTGTGGTGTGGCGTTTAGCTCACGCAAAGAGGTGATTCGTAATTTGATGCCTCTACTGCAACAGTTGAATATCCGTATCATCGGGCCGGGCTGGGGCGAGATGGGGATTGGCTTTTCTGATGCACGAATTGAAAAGCAACAGCTTATTGAGCTTTATAGCCGCTCCCGCCTTGTGTTGAATCTAGGGCGGTCTCTGCATTTTGAGAATAAACGCTTCGTCATTGCCCCTTCCACACCAGGGCCGCGGACCTTTGAGGCTGCAGCGGCAGGGGCCTTCCAAGTCTTTCATGAGGAGACTTATGAATTACGCCGCTATTATGATGCAGATGAGATTCCCGTTTTCTCCAACCGGGATGATTTTGAACGGATTATAAGCCGGTATTTGCGTGATGATGATTTACGTTTTGAGATGGCTAAAAAAGCGCAGGAGCGCACGATGAAGGAGCATCTCTACGGCCATCGCATCCGCCAAGCGGTGGAATATCTTAAAGCGGAGAAGCTGCTTTAAGCTGTTTTGCGCTAAAGGGAGTAGCGATGGAAAGGGCACCCGCTGGGGGTGCCCTTTTTGTTATGGGGTTGTTATGGGGCTGCTTAGTGCTGCGGCTTTGTGTGTGGGGCTGGCCCCATGATGATACGCGCCATATCCGCCGGGCGGACCCATTTAGCAAAAGCTTTCTGCACATCTGCGGCACTGAGTTCATATACAGCTTTCGCAGCTTGGTCAGGGCTATCAAGTGGGAGGCCGAGGTCAATGAGGGAGAGCCATTGCCCAGCAAGGGAGCTAAAGCTGGCGCGGCTCATAGGGAAGCTACGCAGCAAGCTAGCCTTGGCGAGGTCTAGCACATCGGCCGAGACGGGTGTTGTCCGCAAGCTTTCAAGGTCTTTTAGTGCAAGAGCTTGGGCGGCGGAGACTTTAGCGGGGTCTGCTCCAAAGGTGATGGAGATGGTACTGCGCGTACGGCTATAATTAAGCTGGCTACCCACACTATAAACATACCCCGTGCGGACGCGGAGGTCCTGCATTAAGCGGGAGGAGAAGCCATCCCCAAGGATGGTATTGCCAACGGCAAGAGCGTGACGGTCTGGGTTGGTGATAGTCAGGCCCAATGTTTCAGTCAATGTAACATGGTCTTGGGAGCGACCCGGGTCCGCTACCACGGCTTGGCTTGCCCGGCTGAGGGGAACAGCTGGGAGGTCTAGCTTAGGGGTGGGGCCTTCGGCCTTCCAGTCCCCAAAAGCGGCCATGATTTTTTGGCGTGCTTCCTCTGGGGGGATGTCGCCAATAATGACGATGGTTGTAAGGTCTGGCCGGTAGGCTTGTTTATAGTAGGTTTTGACATCTTCAAGGCTAAGAGCGCGGATGCTCTCTGGTGTGGCCTCGCGGAGTGTGGGGTCCGTAGCGGGGACGAGGGCCTTACGCACCGCACGGCCAAAATGATAGGCCGGGGATTGGAGTGTCCCTTTCTGGCTACGGGCTTCTTGCTCCCGTGTGATGCGGAAGGCGTCCTCTGGGAAGGCAGGGTGAAGCTCATGTTCCGCAAGGAGGGATAGCCCTGCTGGGAAGGATTCCGTCAATGTGCTGAGGGTGAAGCTGCTCCCAGCATTTTCCTCAGCTGAGATGTCGTCCAACGCACGGGCAAGGGCCAAGCGGTCATGCTGTGTGCTGCCATAGAGGAAGAGTTGGTCGGTTAGAGAGGCAACGCCATCCTTCCCCTGCGGCTGTTGTAAGGAGGGTGTCTGGCGGATTGTGCCGTAAAGCTCAATGGTGTGGCTAACATGCTCAGGCTGAACAATCAGCCGCAGCCCATTTGGTAGGATTGTCGCATAAGGTTGGGGTGAGGCTGGGGGGAGGCTCAGCCGTGCGAGGGCTTGCTCGGCCCAATCAGGGAGGGTGACATGCTCTTTGGGAGGATTAGTGAAGGATTCTGCCCCGCCAAAGCCTTTATCGGCCAAGGGCTTGCCGGAATTGCTCGGGGTGAGTGTGGCACTAATAGCATGGTCAGGCTTTAGCCATTCCTGCGCGAGGGCATCAATCTCGGCCTTTGTAACGGTTTGGAAGGCGCGTATCATATCGCGTGGGTTGTGTAGATGTTGGATGGCAACAGCTTGTGACCAGCTTTCAGCCTGCCCGCTAATGCTGTTGGCATTAAACTCCAATGCGGCAATTTCGCGCCGCCGGGCAGCCTCGATGAGGTCTGCGGGGAGGCCCGTTGTGCGGTAATGCTCCATAATTGCGGCCATTTGGGCCCGGAGGGGGGCTGGGTCACCCCCTTGGGGGAAGGCGGCATAGACGGTGGCAATGCCGCCTTGGGCGTCTGGGTCGTATAAAAAGCCAGTCTCTAACGCTTTGCCTTGGGGAACGAGGGCAAAAAGGTCGCCTCGCTGGCTGGAGAGTACATCAGCCAGCAAGGTGGCAGCAGCAAAGCGCGGGTCACGCTGGCCGGGCATTTGCCAGGCGCGTGTGACTAACCCCACAGGGAGGTCGGTCGGCAAGGCAAGCTCATGCGGGGTGACGGGCTTGGGGGTAAATTGTGGGCGCGCAGGCAGAGGGCGCGCGGCCAAAGCCCCAAAGGCCTTCTCAACAAGGGCTAAGGTGTGGGTTGGTTCAACATCCCCCGTGATGATGAGGACGGCATTATTGGGAGCATACCAATCTTTATAAAATTGCCGTAATTGCTCAACCGTTGTGGCATCGAAGGAAGGACGGCTGCCAAGGGCATCAGCCTCATAAGGTGTGCCTTTATAGAGCAAGCCGCGCACTTGCGACATATAGCGATAAATGGGGCTGGAAAGGTCGCGTGAGACTTCTTGCTCAATCGCGCCGCGCTCATGGGCCCATTCATCTTTGCTGAGGGTGAGGCCTTCCATTCGCCCTGCCTCAATGCGGAGGAGAATGTCTAAATCACTTGCAGGGGCTGTGAAGTAATATTGGGTGACATCCGAGGTTGTATCGGCATTATCATTATTGCCTAACCGTGCGCTGAGGGTAGCAAGCTGGTCCCGGCTTAAGGTTTGGGAGCCATTGAACATCATATGCTCTAGCGCATGGGCCGTACCGGGGAAGCCAGCCGGCGCATTGACCGAGCCGACCTCATAATTCATCATGGTTTGCACGACAGGGGCGAGGTGGTTCTGGATGATGATAACCCGCAAGCCATTTTTGAGAGTCGCGCGGGTGACCCCGGCTTCATCCTGCTGTGTGGTCTGCGGTGCGGTGGGGGCCGGTTGCGCAAAGGCCGCATAAGCTGGGAGGCCGCCTGCTAGGAGAGAGGCTGCTAATAAAGCAGAGCGGAAGAGTGTAGGCCGGGGCATGAGGTATATATCCTTTGATGGCAAGGAGAGGCGGCTTATCGTTAAGAGGAGGGGTTTATTATCCTCCATCTCTATAAGGGATTATGCTAGGCAATGCTGGCATGGAATGGAAGAGGGCGGAATGAAAGCAGATTTTCTAAAAGCGATTGATGATTTTATTTTGGATAGGCTGTTTCAACCTCTGGTGGACCGTCTGCCAGAGGAAACATCCGCTTGGAATATCGGCATCAGTTTTGAGCTTGGGTCTGTTCTTTTACAAGTTGTCTGCCTTTTAGCTCCGTTACTCCTCTACGGGGCAACGCTGGGTGAAAGTGTGGAAGCTATTTTGGTGCTGCTTTGTAGCATCATGTTGTTTATTGGCTTCCAGCGGTTCCAGACCTTAGTAAGGCCGAATATGATGAACCCTCTAAGGCCGATGATGTATAGCTTGCGTGTGGTGTGTCTTGGGTTTTTGCTCTACGAGACCATCTCGCTATTTGTGGGGGCAGCCAAGCCACAAATGTGGTTATGGGACCGCTTGGGCTTATTATCGCAGCTGACTTTCGTTGTGGGGCTGTATTTTATGGCATGCCAAATGCCCCCGCCCGGTGCGCGTCAGGCGCGTAAACGCCGCACAGTGATAAAGGGAGTTGTGTCTGATGGGGTGCAGTAAGATGCTGAAACAGCAAAGTCGTTTATGGTTATGTGGGGTTGCGGCTTTCATGTGTGTAAGTTCTATGGCCATGGCAAAGCCTGCCCATAAGGGGGAGAATCATTTGCTCATCCCCCTCCCAGCGGATGAAACAGTCGGGCGGCAGGATGTGACCTATAATTGCACTGTGGATAATGAGAAGGCCGGGGATGATGTCCGCTCTTTACGGACTTCCCTGCCAGCAAAGCCGTTTACGGTCACATATTATAGTGCGGATATCATGGCCCTTGCCATATTGCCTGTGGATGGACGGGTGATGGTGTTTGCCAATGTTGTCGCTGGTGATGGCGCGAAATATGTCGCAGACCGCTATAGCTGGTGGTCCAAAGGCGATGAGGTCACGTTCGCTCGGGAGGATAAAGAGGGTACGGCTTTTACCTGCCATGTTGTGCCTTCTGGTAAAAGCGATAAGCCAACATCAAGCCATTAAGGCTATTATAGGATGGGTCCATTAAAAAAGGCTCTTTCCCATTAAAGGGAAGAGCCTTTTTGCTGTGGGGGAGGGTTGATGACACCCCTCCCTCAGCTTACTGCCTGCGTTAACCGCGCAGGATCTCGGCAGCTTTGACCATGTTAGCAATGGCCGGGCGGACCTCTGCCCAATTACGGGTCTTGAGGCCGCAATCAGGGTTCACCCAAAGTTGACGGCGGGAGACCTTCTTCTCCGCAGCACGGAGTAGCTCGACCATTTCCTCTACAGAGGGGACGCGGGGGGAGTGAATATCATACACACCCGGTCCAATCTCAGAGGGGTATTTATGGTGAGTAAAGGCCTCTAGCAGCTCCATTTTGGACCGTGCTGTCTCGATGGAGATAACGTCAGTATCCATAGCGGCGATGGCTTCGATAATGTCGTTAAACTCGGAGTAGCACATATGGGTGTGAATCTGCGTCTTATCCTGCACACCGCTGGCAGTGATGCGGAAGCTCTCCACAGCCCAATCCAGATAATGTTGCCAGTCTTTACGGCGGAGGGGGAGGCCTTCGCGCAGGGCGGCTTCGTCAATCTGGATGACGCCACAACCGGCTTTTTCTAGGTCTTGCACTTCATCACGGATGGCAAAGGCAATCTGACGGCATGTCTCAGAGCGTGGTTGGTCATCACGTACAAAGGACCAGTTGAGGATGGTGACAGGGCCCGTCAACATGCCCTTGACCGGCTTTTTGGAGCAAGATTGGGCATATTGCCACCAATCTAGCGTCATTGCGGCGGGGCGGGATACATCACCAAAGATGATGGGCGGGCGCACATAGCGGGAGCCGTAAGATTGTACCCATGCATGTTTGGTAAAGACAAAGCCGGAGAGCTTCTCACCAAAATATTGCACCATGTCGTTGCGCTCAAACTCACCATGAACGAGCACATCCAACCCAACCTCTTCCTGCCATTTGATGGCGGATTCTGTCTCCTTCTTGAGGAAGGCTACATAATCTTGTGTAGAGAGTTCCTTCTTCGCATGGCGGGCACGGGCTTGGCGTACCTCTTTGGTCTGCGGGAAGGAGCCGATGGTCGTTGTGGGGAAGAGAGGCAGCTTGAGGGCGTCTTCCTGCGCTTTTTGGCGTGTAGGGAAGGGGGATTGACGCTGGGTTAGCTTTGCATCTTTTTGAGCAGCACGTTTTTTGACTTCCTGATTATGGATGCGTGTGGAGGCCTTACGGCTCTGCACGGCAGCATCGGAGGCATCTAAGATGGCTTTTACGCTCTCATGCCCCTGATTAAGGGCTTTGGCAATCGTAGCCAGCTCGGCAATTTTCTGCACAGCAAAGGCGAGCCAGTTTTTAACCTCTGCATCCAGCTGTGTTTCACGCTCTAGGTCGATGGGCGTATGGAGCAAGGAGCAAGACGGTGCAACGATGATGTCCCGTTTCTCCGCAATCGGGGCAATTTGTGCGATAATTTTGGAGAGGTCTGCCTTCCAGATGTTACGGCCATCAATCACACCGAGGGAGAGCAGCAAGTCCGGCCGTGCTTTTGCGACAACGTCATTAAGTTGCTGTGGAGCGCGGACGAGGTCGATATGTAAGCCTTGGACAGGCAGGGAGAGGGCAGTCTCTAGGTTATCGCCTAACCCACCGAAATAGGTTGTGAGGAAGAGCTTGATGCCGGGTACTGCTTTATTCAGGCTCTGATAAGCATGAGCAAAGGCTTTACGGGCGGCATCATCAAGGTCCAGCACTAAAGTTGGCTCATCAATCTGGACCCATTCTGCCCCGGCTTGGTGCAATGCTTGGAGGACCTCATGATAAACAGGCAGCAAAGCTGGGAGTAAGTCTAGCTTATTAAAGGCAGCCCCATGCGCTTTACCGAGGAGCAAGAAGCTAACGGGGCCAAGCAGAACAGGGCGTGTCTCAATCCCTTGGGCCTTGGCCTCTTTATAATCATCAATAATTTTGGTGGAGGAGAGGCGGAAGCTTTGCCCCGCTTTAAACTCTGGCACCAGAAAATGATAATTAGTGTCGAACCATTTTGTCATTTCCGCCGCAGGAACATCGGTTGCGTGTTGATGCTGGCAGGAACAATCATGGGATTGGTCATGAGCGGGATGCTCGCCAGAGACCTGACGACCACGGGCCATGGCAAAATAGGTGGTGAGGTCCACCTTGCCGCCTTTATGGCCGTAAATCTCCGGTACAGCTCCAACAAGTGCGCTGGTATCTAATACATGGTCATAAAGGGAGAAGTCGTTAGAGGGGATAATATCCGCTCCTTGCTCCTTCTGGCGGGTCCAATTTTCTTTACGGAGGGCTGCGGCGGTTTCGAGCAGTTCAGCCTCGCTGCTGTTACCAGCCCAGAAGCTCTCAAGGGCTTTTTTTAGCTCACGGCGACCACCGATACGGGGAAAGCCCAATGTGGCGACACGTACGGTCATGACATACCTCCTGGCGTTTTGGTGGAGGGAAGCCCCACCAGTAAGAATGAGACTGCTCGTGTAAGACAGCCATGGAAGATTACGTCCAACCGCTTTTTTGCTTTCAACGCGGCGGGGTGATCTCTCTTCGGCCATTAGAAGTGGCAGGGCTTTTTTAATGTGTCAATATGTATTGCATATATAATGAAATCGTTATATATGCTCTCACATGGATCGTGCTCTTATCATCTTTCAGGCTCTTGCAGAGCCAACACGTTTGCGAATCTTACGTTTATTGCGTGAGATGGAGTTGTCTGTCGGTGAGCTGGCTCAAGTTTTGGGCCAGAGCCAGCCGCGTGTCTCTCGCCATGTTAAAGTACTGGCGGAGGCGGAGTTGGTGGAACGCCGTAAGGAAGGGAGCTGGGTTTTTCTCGCCTTAGGAGATGAGAATGACCTAGAGCCCATCTTTGCCGCGTTGGACCATTGGCGGCGTTATCATGAGGAAGAAGATGACGAGATAGGCCGGGCTGACCGTCAACGTCTCCAAGCTGTGCGGAATGTCCGTATGGGTGAGGCAGAAGATTGGTTTGAGGTCCATGCCGCGGAATGGGATGCGATTCGCTCCCTTCATGTCTCGGAAGATTCGGTCGAGTCGGCCATTATGGAGCTTGTCGGACCGGGGCCATTGGGGCGCGTGGTGGATATTGGGACAGGTACGGGGCGCATGTTGGAGCTTCTCGCCCCACGTTGTGAGAGTGCCATTGGGTTTGACCGTAGCCCTTCTATGCTCCGGCTAGCGCGTGTGAAATTGGAAGATGATCGCACGGCTGATGGTGAGGAGATTAAGTTACGGCAGGGGAATTTTTATGCTCTGCCGTTAGCCGCAGGCTCGGCTGACCTGACGATTTTGCATCAGGCCTTGCGTTATGCGCAGCATCCGGCGGCTGTGATTGCCGAATCGGCGCGGATTTTAAGCCCTGGTGGGCGTTTGCTGGTGGTGGATTTCGCCCTGCATGACCGTGAGGAGCTCCGTACGCGGGATGCGCATATGTATCTCGGTTTTAGTGATGAGCGCATGCAGCAATGGTTTAAAGCGGCTGGGTTGGAGTTAGACCCGCCTCTCTCTTTGGATGGTGAGTTGACGGTTAAGCTTTGGATGGGCCGCCTGCCGTTACATCAGGATTCGAAAACGCCATAACGTACATTTATTTTAGAAGGAACGGACATCATGGCTGAGGTCTCATTCGAATTTTTTCCCGCTAAGACGGACGAGAAAGCCGCGGCTTTATTGCGGGTAGCGCAGCGTCTTGCTGCCTATGAGCCACGCTTTATGTCCGTTACATACGGGGCGGGTGGGTCCTCGCGGGAGCGTACGTTAGAGGCGTTACGACAGATGGTAGAGGCATTGCCTATCCCATTGGCGGGGCATCTTACATGCGTTAATGCCGCTAAAGGTGAGGTGGATGATGTCGCCCGTGCTTATTGGGACCTAGGGGTAAAGCATATTGTGGCGTTGCGGGGTGATGCCCCGGTTGCCAAAGGTGAGGCCCCAACGCCTTATCGCCCGCACTCAGAGGGGTATCATTATGCAGCAGACCTTGTAGCGGGGCTGAAGAAGATTGCCCCTTTTGAGATCTCTGTTGCGGCATACCCAGAGACGCACCCCGAGGCGCAATCGGCGCAGTCTGATATTGAGCATCTTAAAGAGAAGTTTGATGCAGGGGCCGATAGGGCGATTACGCAATTCTTTTTTGACCCAGAATGTTTTTTGCGCTTCCGGGATCGTGCGGTGAAGGCGGGGATTAATAAACCCATCGTACCGGGGATTTTGCCTATTGGTAAGGCGGCACAAGCATGGCGTTTTGCCAAAATGTGCGGGGCTTCTGTCCCGGAGGAGTTAAAAACGCTCTTTGAGGGGGTGGATGACCTCCCCCCTATTCGCACGCGCTTGAGTGCCGTGGTGGTGGATCGCCTCTGCCAGCGTTTGCGCGCGGAAGGGGTGGAGCATTTCCATTTTTATACGCTCAATCAAAGTGTCCCTACCTCTACCTTATGCACTTTATTAGGGCGGCAGCGGTCGCATCCACTTGTGGAGTTTGCAAGCTGATAGAAACTAAAAAACCCGGCCTTATAAAGGACCGGGTTTTTTATGGAGCAAGTACAAAGCCTACTTTGTATCCCGCTGTTTGCTTGGGGCCAGAATCATAATCATCTGACGATTTTCCAAGCGAGGGGTTTGCTCAGCTTTAGCAATATCATCCACAGACTCGCGGATGCGGTGCATCATCTTAGAGCCAAGCTCCTGATGAGCAACCTCACGGCCTTTAAAGCGGAGAGAGACCTTAACCTTATCGCCTTCTTCTAAGAAGGAACGGACAGCCTTCGCCTTGGTCTGGAAGTCATGCTCGCCGGTACCGGGGCGGACCTTGACCTCTTTAATCTCAATGACCTTTTGCTTTTTGCGGGCCTCGTTACGCTTCTTTTGCTGTTCATATTTGAACTTGCCGTAATCGAGAATCTTCGCCACCGGAGGCTCGGCCGTAGGGCTGATTTCCAGCAGGTCTAACCCTTCAGAAAAAGCACGGGAAAGAGCCTCTCTTGTTGACATAATGCCAACCATCTCGCCTGCGGCATCAATAACGCGCACCTGCGGCACTCGGATCTCTTCATTAACGCGCGGCCCTTCGCGATTAGGGGCGGCGGGAAACGGCGGTCTAGCTATGGTCATCTCCTGTCGATGTTAGGGCCTCATCCGATACAAAACGGTGAGGGGTCTCAAACTTTCTGTTTAGATTCATACCCCCCGTGCGGGTACGGCGCAAGGGGGGAGGATGGACTGCGTATCAGGCTGTTTTCTGCTGCATAGCGCGGAGGAGGTCCGGCGGTGTTGCCTCCTCCTGCAAGGCGGGGAGGATCTCCTCAAAAGGGAGGACCTTTTGGGCTTGCTCCCCAAGGCGGCGGAGGCTGACTGTACCTTCCTCTGCCTCACGGCGGCCAACAACGAGGATGACTGGTACACGGGCAAGGCTATGCTCACGCACCTTCGCATTGATTTTCTCATTGCGAATATCAGCCTCCGCATGCAAGCCCGCTTTTTGCAGACGTGCGGTAATCTCTTGGGCATAATCAGCGGCATCCGTCACGATGCTCGCTACCACAACTTGCGTTGGGGCCAGCCAGAGGGGGAACTTCCCGGCATATTGCTCAATGAGGATACCAAGGAAGCGTTCAAAACTCCCCAAGATAGCGCGATGGAGCATAACGGGCCGGTGGCGGGCACTATCTTCACCAATATAAGAGGCATCTAGCCGCTCTGGCAGAACATAATCGACCTGCAATGTCCCACATTGCCAGTCGCGCCCGATGGCATCAGTCAGCACGAACTCCAATTTCGGCCCGTAAAAGGCACCTTCGCCGGGGTTTAACTCATACTCTACCCCAACCATTTCGCAGGCACGTTTTAAGGCTCCTTCGGCACGGTCCCAGACCTCATCAGAGCCAGCACGGGCTTCAGGTCGGTCGGAAAACTTGACGCGGAAGCTCTCAAAGCCAAAATCTTGATAGACCTCGCCTAGCATAGTGACGAAGCGGGCCGTTTCTTCAGCGATTTGGTCATCCGTGCAGAAGATATGCGCATCATCCTGCGTAAAGCCGCGCACACGCATAATCCCATGCAGCGAGCCGGAGGGTTCATAGCGATGACAGGCCCCGAACTCAGCCATACGCAGCGGCAGCTCTCGGTAAGAGCGCAAACCATGGCGGAAAATCTGCACATGGCAAGGGCAGTTCATCGGTTTGAGGGCGAGGGTCTTATCCTCATCCTCCACTGTGGCGATGAACATATGCTCACGATATTTATCCCAATGGCCGGAGGCTTCCCACAAGGTGCGGTCCACAAGTTGAGGGGTGCGGACTTCTTGATAGCCGTTTCGGTTCTGGGCGCGGCGCATATAATCTTGCACCGCTGTGTAGAGCCGCCAACCTTTTTGATGCCAGAAAATCTGCCCTACGGCTTCTTCTTGAATATGGAACAGGTCCATATCCCGGCCAATGCGGCGATGGTCGCGTTTTTCGGCCTCTTCTAGGCGTTCTAGATAGGCTTTAAGCTCCTTTTTATCGCGCCATGCTGTGCCATAGATGCGCGTAAGCATGGGGTTGCGATGGTCCCCCCGCCAATAAGCCCCGGCTACCCGCATGAGCTTAAAGGCATTGCCAACATCCCCTGTCGTGCGGAGATGCGGCCCACGGCAGAGGTCTAACCATTCCCCTTGGCGGTAAATGGAAATCTCCTCACTCTCTGGCAGGTCGCGAATCAATTCGGCCTTAAAGCTCTCACCGCGTTCCTCAAAGAAGGCAATGGCCTCGTTACGGTCCCATACCTCTCGTGTGAAGGCATCTCCACGGGCGATAATCTCGGCCATTTTGGTTTCGATGGCGTCAAAATCGGCAGGGGTGAAGGGCTTGTCGCGGAAGAAGTCGTAATAAAAGCCGTCTTTAATGCTTGGCCCGATGGTCACTTGCGTCCCCGGCCAGAGGGCTTGCACAGCCTCGGCCATGACATGGGCAGCATCATGGCGAATCATCGGGAGGGCATCTTCATCTTTGCGGGTGATGAAACGAACAGTGCTATCCTGCGTGATGGTAAAGCCTATATCCACAGCCTTGCCGTCAACCTCCATCGCGATGGCCGCACGGGCTAAACCTGGACCAATGGAGTCGGCGATAGTTGTCCCTGTCACTGCCCCATCGAAGGTGCGAATGCTTCCATCGGGTAGGGTAATGGCGGGCATGAAAGGACTCCTTGGTCAGTCATCATCAAGAGGGATTCTTCAGCTCATGATAAGCGAAAAGGGATTCGTTGAACATAGCGGATGGCAAAATGGCCTTTAAAGTTATGTCTCTGCAAGCTCTAATATGAGATAGTGTGCCGCTGGATCATTTTTTTGCGTAATGTGCTCTGCGTGCTTGCATGAGGGGGAGGCCCCAATCGTGTAGCAAGGTCATCACACGCTCTGGCTGTATATGAGCAAGCGTATCTGCTTGCATCACGCGGTTTTGCCCTACTGTGAGGCCGTGGGGGGCGCAACGGCGGGGGTCACTCTCGGCAGAAAAGAGGGTTAAGGTGGGGCAATCCATCATAGCGGCCATATGTAGTGGCCCAGTATCATTGCCACAACAAAGCAAAGCGCGATGGAGCAGCCCTGCTAAAGCAGGCAATGTGGTTTTGCCGGTAAAGTCCCGCGCTGTGGGAACATGGTGGCAGATATGCGCGGCAAGGGGAGCGTCTGTTGCACTCCCTACAATGAGGGGGACATACCCCCATGCGGCGATAGTGTGGGCTAAATCTGCAAAATAGGTGAGGGGCCATCGCTTGGCGGGTCTATGTGGTGCAGCACCGGGGACAAGCACCACATAAGGTTCAGTAAGGAATGGGCCTTCATCCTTTAGAAAGGTTGGAATCGTGCGGGGCTGTAAAGGGACATTTGCGCTGCGGAGCTGGTCGCGTTGTCGGCAGAGCGTATGCATCTGGCGGGCTTGGGGATTATGATGAGGGAGGCTCGCCCGCTTTTGTTGGCCTGACCATAGGATAGTACGCGGTGCAAGCGTGCGATAACGGCTCGTACGACCAGAGTTTTGGAGGTCGAACACAAGGTCCATCTTGTGTAACAGGGCGCGGATATTACGCCAATGCCGCCAATGTGTGATGGGGGGGCGGTCATCAATCGCGATAGCGTCAAACCAAGGGGTGGAGACAGCAAGAGCCTGATAAGGGCTGCTGGTGAGGAGGGTAATATGGGCATGCGCAAAGGCCTGCCGAATGGAGGCAAAGGCCTCAAAGGCCTGACAAACATCCCCCAAGGCCCCATGACGAATAATAAGGATGTTCTGAATGTTCGTCATGGAGCCATGAGGGTGTTGTTTTTCTTAATCCTTCTTCGGTGCTTGACCGGTTGAGGAAGGGTTGGAGACTATAACCATAGCAGGTTTAAGCAGCCGGTCTTTGAGTAACCATGTTGGTGTCCATGCTTGGACGACATGCCCTGGTGGGAGGTGATCGACCTCTTGCTCCTGCATGGCTTGATGAAGATTGGCATCAAAAGGCTCATGGGTGGGGTCTTGTTTGGTGATGCCATGCCGCTCCAAAATGGAGAGGAAGGCACGCTCTGTCCCCTCAAACCCTTCACGCAGGCGGGTGATGAGTCCATCTTCGCCTTCTTCATGCGGGGGTAAAGCAGAGAGGCCTCGTTGAAGGTTCTCGGCAGCCTCTACAACATCGCGCGCAAATTTCTGCACCGAGTAATGACGGGCATCCTCAAGTTCACGCTTATGGCGGGTGCGAAGATTCTGGTTTTCCGCTTCAGAGCGTTTCCAGCGGTCTTCCATCTCGGCCAATTTCTCTTCTAAGGCGGCGATGCGTTCTTCGGCAGTACCCTCTTGCCCTTGCGTGTGGCCTTCATCTGCTGGGGCTTCATGCGGGGTGGGGTTAGGTTGTTCTGTATCGGTATGAGATGTTTGTTCTGTCATATCGTGACCCTATTCGCGTCTTATGGGATAGCGAGCCTGCTTTATATGGCAGAGACCATCATCGCACGCTAGTCTCCTGAGATTTTGAATGTCGTGGCTTTGCACGTCTTTTGCAAGGCCTTGGGCTGGGGGGAGGTGATTTCGTACAATATCGATAAGAGATAATAGCTGCATCGATAGATATGAGGAAAAAGGTTCTGTGCGGCATTCATAGGTTAATGAAAAGTAAAATAGAGGTACAATAACTTACATAGACCATATTATTAGGTATTTAAAAATTATGAATTTTTGGTGTATAAATTATGACCGGATATGGATTTTAGATATATCCGTCAGTTTTGAAATTATATTGTGCCATAGGGGCGAGATTCTCGGTTGTTTCTAGCTCCGTGGTTAATGGTAGGAGTTCCCATGGTGAAGAGTTCCTTCCCTGGTGTTTATAAACCTTTTGGGGAAGAAACATGTGGCGGCGGTGGGCAGAAGGCCCCCATCATCGCCCTTGTAGATGATGATCGTAATATTCTAGCCTCTGTGCAGATGACATTGGAGGCTGAGGGATTTACCGTCCATACCTATACGGATGGGGAAAGTGCCTTACAGGGTATTTTATCGCGTGCGGCGTCTTTGGCCGTGTTGGATGTTAAAATGCCGCGTATGGATGGGATGGAGCTTTTACGCCGTCTACGGATGCGCTCGAGCAGTTTGCCCGTTATTTTTCTGACCTCCAAAGATGAAGAATTAGACCAGTTGATGGGCTTACGGCTTGGAGCGGATGATTACATCACTAAGCCTTTTTCTGTTCGTTTGTTAGTTGAGCGTATTCGGGCTTTGCTACGGCGGCATGAGATAAGCCAAACCGGATTGGATGGTGAAGGCTCAGGGCGTAATGAAATCATCGTTCGTGGGGGGTTATCGCTTGATGAGGCGCGCCATCAATGTATGTGGAGTGGGCAGGATGTTGCCTTAACCGTGACGGAGTTTTTGCTCGTTAAGGCCCTTGTATTAAGGCCGGGGATGGTGAAATCGCGCGACCAGCTTATCGATGCGGCTTATGGCGATAGTATTTATGTTGATGACCGCACAATCGATAGTCACATTAAGCGGGTCCGCAAAAAGTTCCGCCATATAGATGACAGCTTTAACCATATCGAAACCCTTTATGGTGTTGGATATCGGTATCGGGAGTAATACAGCAAAGGTTGAGTACGTGATGGCGGGATTAGAGGCGGCGCGGCGATGGATGGCGCATATGTGGCTTGCATCGCGTTTGCCTAAATTGCGGCGGTGGGTGTCCCCACTTACAAGCCGTCTCTTGCTGGTTAATTTCTTACCCTTACTTTTTATGGGGGGGATGCTGCTCTCCATCAATGCGGTACGCAATACGCTATTGGAGGATAGTATTGAGGCCCTGCGCGAACAGGCGCGGATTTATGTCTCGGTCCTACGGCACGCACAATGTGATGATGTATCGTCCGGTAAGCAGTTGGATGTAACAAAAGCTCATGCTCTTTTAGAGGGCATGGTGCGGTTTAGCCGCAATGCAGAAGCCCGCCTTTATGCACCGAATGGCCATATTCTAACAGAAAGCCAAAAGCAGTCCTCCCCGATTGGAGGGGTAAGCTGGCAGCCGAATGTCAGTATGGCTGATAAGCTTTATACATGGGTTTTAGCGTTAATCCCGTTACATACGAAGGAAGGGCCGGTCCCATTAGATAATTCAACAACATCTCAAAACTTTGGCAATGAGACAGGCGATGGGGTTTTAATCAGTTCGCCGTTAGACATTCCACCTTATATACGTCTGACAGATGCTCATGAGCTTGTCATGACGGTTGTAGAGCCTGTCCTCATAGAGGGGCAGACGGTGGGTGTCCTTCAATTAACGCGCTTTAATGCGGATATTGATCGCTCTTTGATGAAGGTGCGGTGGGTTATTATCGTGATGATGTTGCTGAGCATGGGTGCGGCGGTTTTGCTCTCATGGTATCTTGCGATGACCCTCGCTATTCCTTTGCGGCGGCTTGTGGTGCGCTCTCGTGATATGCGCGAGCCGGGGGCGGGGCATATAGATAGCATGCCCTATACATTACTACGCCGCCGCGATGAGATAGGTGAGCTTGCGCGCGCTTTGCGGGAGAGTGCCTTGGCCTTATGGGCACGTATGGATGATGTGGAGCGTTTTGCTGCAGAAGTTAGTCATGAATTGAAGAATCCACTCTCTTCCATCCGTTCCGCTTTAGATACGTTACCGCGGATTACGAATATGCAGGCGCGGGACCGTCTTTTATCTATCCTCGGGGGCGATGTGCGGCGGTTAGAGCGGTTAATCTCTGATATTTCCTTTGCTAGCCGTGTGGAAGGGGAGTTGCAGCGGGAAGACAGGGTTATTGTAAATCTTGTTGAGTTATTAGAACAATTTGTTGATGTTCATGAGACTGTTCGTGAGGAAGGCGGGCCACATTTAGTCCTCATCGTGCCAGAGGGGCAGCGTATCATTTGTGTGCAAGTGGTGCGGGATCGCTTAATGCAGGTCTTCCATAATCTGATAGGTAATGCTGTATCCTTTTCTCCGGCAGAGGGAACAATACGGCTTGTGATTCGCCCTGTTATTGGGCCGCCTCAGTTAGAGGAGGACGGCTTCATCACCCCCGGTAGTCCAGCTGTAGAAATCGCTGTTGAGGATGAAGGCCCCGGTATCCCCCCAGCAAAACTTGATAGTATTTTCGACCGATTCTATTCAGAGCGTCCAGCGGGGGAGCATTTCGGGGGACATTCTGGGTTAGGGCTTGCCATTAGTCGGCAAATTATTGTGGCGTTTGATGGTGCCCTTTATGCCGAAAATTGTGAGCGTGTGGATGAGGAGAGCGGGGAGAGGCATATTTGTGGGGCCCGCTTCGTGATTCGCCTGCCTTTGCTTACCTGCTTTAGGCAGAACTACTCTATGCGCCAAGGGGGGGAGTGTTTCTTGCCTGTTGGAGAGTGTGTTATGCTGCGTAAAGGGGTTTAGTTTTACCATTTAAGCGCGGGATAGAGAGCTATGGGTATCAGGGCGAAGGAACACTCTGCGCAGCATATTGTGTTGGTAACTGGCCTCTCTGGTGCTGGTAAAGCCTCCACTTTGCGGATGTTGGAAGACCTTGATTATGAGGTCGTGGATAATCCTCCGCTTGATTTATTTGAGGCCCTAGTTAGCCGGGCAGGTCAACGCTTGGCTATTGGGCTTGATGTCCGCAGCCGTGGCTTTGAGGCGCATCGTGTGGCGGATTTCTTAACCCGCGCGCGGCGTCATCAGGATTGTGCGGTCCAGTTGCTGTTTGTGACAGCGGATTATGATGTGCTGTTGCGCCGCTTCACAGCGACAAGGCGGCGGCACCCTCTAGCTGGTGATGGGGGTGTGCGTCCCGCCTTGGAGTTAGAGGCCGAGATGCTGTCGCCCCTACGGGCTATGGCGGACCTTGTGATTGATACGAGCGACCTCCCCGTGCCAGATTTGCGCCAGATGATAAATGCTCGCTTTAGTGCGGGGGTTGAGGCGATGTTGTCGGTTACGTTGATGTCTTTTGCATATCCGGCGGGCCTCCCACGGGAGGCAGACCTCGTTCTTGACGCCCGCTTTTTGCGGAATCCTCATTATGATGAGACGTTGCGCCCTCATACAGGGTTAGAAAAGCCCGTGGCGGATTATGTCAAAGCGGATTCCTTTTATCAGCAATTCTACGCTCATGTTTTGGGGCTAATACGCACAGTCTTGCCGCGCTTTGCCGCAGAGGGGAAGAAATACGTTACCATTGCCGTGGGCTGCAGCGGCGGGCGGCATCGTTCTGTCACATTGATTGAAGCCCTCGCGCGGGATTTAGCAGAAGACCCCATGATTGATGAGCTGCGCACAGCTGTTATGGTGGTCCATCGGGAATTAGCGCGTGAGGGGTTGGCCTCATGGCGTTGGGCTTTTTTGCCAGATGATGCATCATGAAGGGACGAAGCGTCATGCCGCCGCATGTTGAGACGCCTTTTCCCGCTTATGTTACAGCGCGTTTGGAGGAGGTTGCACAATGGTGCCACCAACAGGGCCAGCGTCTCACACCAACAAGACGCCTTGTTTTGGGGCTTATTTTGGCAGAGGAGCGGCCATTAGGGGCTTATGATATACTCTCTTTATTGCGGGAGCATCACCCCAAGGCCGTACCGCCGACCGTTTATCGGGCGTTGGAGTTTCTTCTTGAGCAAGGGCTTATCCATCGCATTGAACGCTTGAGTGCCTTTGTAGGCTGTCATCATCGTTTGGCATGCCATGCGGATTGTAAATCGCATAGAGCGTGGGGTGTGCATCGCGCTCAGTTTCTTATCTGCCGCCATTGCGGGCGTGTGCAAGAGCTAGAGCAGGATGTCGTTGCGGCTGTTCTGCTGCAATCGGCCCGCGGGCAGGGCTTTCATGCAGAAGCGGCAACAGTGGAGATTGAAGGGACCTGTGCTGAATGTGCGGAAAAGAAAGTGGATAAACATGATATGATAAAGCATTAGGGTAAATTATAGTTTATGCTATCGCATGATTCTGATGCAAAATGCCCCTGAGATAGGAGAGGCTTGAGATTATGAACGAGACAGTTGAGTCCCCGCATTCGACTATTGACCCAACAGCTAGGCGACGTGTGTTGCTAGTCTGTATCCTTGCCTCCCTTGCCGGGTTGATGTGCGGGATGGATATTGGTGTCATCTCTGGTGTGTTGCGTCCTTTTGGGCAGCAGTTCCATGCCACAACGGTGGAGTTGGAATGGGTTGTCGGGGGGATGCTGGTTGGGGCGACCATTGGTGCGCTGACAGGCAGCAAGATAACATCATGCTTAGGCCGGAAGTTTACGCTAACAGTCGCTGCGGCAGCATTCTCGATTGGGGCGATTGGCTGTGCCACATCGCAATCAGTCGCGATGATGATTGCATGCCGTTTGATTGTCGGCTTCGGGATGGGCCTGTCAGATTTTGCAACACCGCTTTATCTCTCAGAGGTCTCACGCACAGAGCAGCGCGGGGCGATGGGTTCACTTTACCAGCTGCTTAAGACGATGGGCATTTTCTTAGCCTTCTTCTCTAATAGCTGGTTTGCCCCTTCTGGTGCATGGCGGTCTATGATGACGGTGGAGGCTATCCCGGCTGTTATTTTCTTACTTATCTTCCTGTTCCTCCCCCAAAGCCCACGCTGGTTGATGATTCAGGGGCGGAAGGAAGAAGCTTTGGAGACCATGACGCGTCTGCGTGATGGGCCTGCACAGGCACATAAGGAGCTGGCAGCCATCAGCGAGCAGCTGAAAACCAAGGAAGAAGGGTGGAAGCTCTTTAAGACGAATGGCAATTATCGCCGCTCTGTAGGGTTGGGGATGTTGTTGCAGATTATGCAGCAATTTGCCGGTATTAACATTATCATGTACTACGCCCCTCGCATTTTGGAGGCCGCCCATTTTGGCCTTTCTGCTCAGATGTGGTGTACAGCCCTTATCGGCCTTGTGAATGTGCTGATGACCTTTGTCGCTGTTGGATATTCCGATAAATGGGGTCGTAAGCCTATCCTTTATGCCGGTTATGGCATCATGGCTGCGAGCATGGCGATTTTGGCCTTCCTTCTCTCGATTGGGACGACAACTCTGCCCCAGCAGCTTCTTGCCTTGGCGATGATCATCATCTTCGTTGGTGGGTTTGCGATGTCCGCTGGGCCGCTTATGTGGGTTATTTGTGCAGAGATTCAGCCAGCAGAAGGCCGTAACTTGGGGATTTCCATCTCCACAGGGACGAACATGCTCAGCAACCTCCTTATCGGTACAACCTTCCTGAGTGTGATGGAGGCTATCGGCAGTGCAAATACCTTCTGGCTTTTTGCGATATTAAACGCTGTTGGTGTGGTTCTGCTCTATCTCTTTGTGCCAGAGACAAAGGATGTCCCGCTGGATGTTATTGAAAAAGACCTGATGAGCGGCGTAAAATTGCGCGACCTTGGTCATCGGAAAGATTGACCTTAGTGTGAGGGTGGGGGCGCTCTAGAGTAGAGGCCCCCATTTAGGTTCATTTATCTTTATTGTAGAGAGGGTATACTTCGCACATGGTAGATGATGTTGACCCCCGCATAGTTCCTCCCGGTATGAGTGATGAGGATGAAGATACCTCATTCTTTGACCCAACAAAGTTTAAGATTTTAGTCATTGGCGTTGTTGCCGCTTTGGCTGGGTTGATGTCTGGTATTGATATTGGTGTGGTGTCTGGCGCGTTAGACTTCTTCTCGCGGGAGTTCCATCCCTCTACGATGGCCCTTTCTTGGGTTGTGAGTGCTATGATGGCCGGGGCGGCGATCGGCTCTGTTAGTGCGAGTACCCTTGCCCATAAGATTGGCCGTAAACGGGCGTTAATCTGTGGTGCGTCTGTGTTTGTGATCGGTGCGGTAGGCTGTGCGATTAGCTGGTCTATCTCATCGATGATTTGCTTTCGTGTTGTGATGGGCTATGCGGTGGGGCTTTCGGCTTTTACAGCACCGCTTTACCTCTCCGAGATTGCCAGTGAGGACACGCGCGGGGCGATGATTTCTACCTACCAGCTGATGCTTACGGTGGGGATTTTCATCGCCTTTTTGGCTGATACATTCTTCTCTTATCGGGGGAATTGGCGCGGGATGTTCTGGTTTGCTTCAGCTCCTGCGGTGCTGTTCTTTGTTGGGGTGCTGTTTTTGCCCTATAGCCCGCATTGGCTGGTGATGAAGGGACGCCATAAAGAAGCACGCCGTATCCTGCTGGATTTGCGTAATGACCCGCTAGAAGCGGCTAAAGAGATTCAGGCCATTCGCGCGCAATTAGAGACAAAGCAAGAGGGCTTCTCTCTATTGAAGCGGAACAAGAACTTCCGCCGGTCTGTGCTGCTGGGGATTGTCTTGCAGGCTATGCAGCAATTAGCGGGCATTAATATCGTGATGTTCTACGCGCCGAAGATTCTCCATGCGGCGCATTTCGATACCCATTCGCAGGTTTGGTGTACGGCCATTATTGGGCTGGTGAATATGCTGGCGACCTTTGTGGCTGTAGGGCTGGTGGATCGCTGGGGGCGTAAGCCGATTCTATATGTTGGTTTTGCGGTGATGGCTCTGGCTATGGGCGCATTAGCGGGCTTGTTGAATGAGGGTATGACCGAGCAAGCCTCCCAAATGATGGCGGTGTTCGTGTTGATGATCTTCTGCGCAGGCCATGCCATGTCCGCTGGGCCATTAATGTGGGTGCTATGTGCGGAGATTCAGCCCATCCAAGGGCGGGATTTTGGGATGTCCATCTCTACCCTGACGAACTGGCTGGCTAATATGGGCGTGAGTGTCAGCTTCCTCCCTTTGATGGAGTTTTTCGGCGCGGCAGGGACGTTCTGGCTCCTTGCGGTGCTGAACTTCCTCTTTATTGGGCTGACCTACCTTTATGTCCCAGAGACAAAAGGCATGTCCCTTGCGAAGATTGAGGAGCGGCTGATGAGCGGTGTGAAGCTGCGTAATCTGGGCCGCTAAAGCGTCTTTTTAGAGTGCTACAAAAAAGGCTCCCCAAGAGAGGGAGCCTTTTTTATGGGTAAAAGAGTTTGTGCCTCTTATAGTATGAAGGGCGCAAAGGGGCCTAGATAGCTTCGTAGAGTCCGGGCTTCGGCTTCGTCCAGATGCGCTGCGAGTAGTGGCAGCAACCATGTTGTTATATGGCGGTCCAACGCCGTGAGGAGGGAAATATCCTCCAAGGTCAGGGCGGGGGCTGTAAGGAGCATCTCTGCAAGGTTTAAAGTAGGGAAGGTAAGCCAAGATTGCCCCGTGGGTAGAGTTGGCTGAGGGATAGCGGTAAAACATTCCCACATATCCGCTTTAAGACGGTTGGTGGTTAGAGGCTCTTTAGGGGGAGCGGAAAGGAAATAACCGCGTCGGGAGAACCCCCCTTTCTGGCGCAGCACAATCGCTTTTTGCTCCATAATTGGCAGCAGGTCATAACGGGGCAGCCCGCCTAGTCGTCCATCGCCAAGGAGGGCAAAATCCACAATTTTATGATTTTGGTCTAAAGCAAAGAGGAAGGCCGCTGTAGGGACGCGGCGGCTTTGGAGCATAAAAAGGCCAACGCCATTTTTATGCTGCTCTAGCTCTTGAGCCTCCACATCCTGAATCAGGCCCTCTTTAAGGCCGAGATGGCGTTCCTCTTTGGGGTAAAGAGCAAAAATAGTGAAGGAGGAGGGATTCTGGGTGGAGGATGGGGGAAGATGCTTTGTTAAGGGAGGATGGCGGCGGTGGAGTTGCTCCAACGCGCTGACAGCCCCGGAGGTAATAACAGGCCGTACCCAATTTAAAAGGGAGGCTGTGACGGCACGAGGCGAGTGGTCTTCCAGCTCATTCCATTGGGAGAAATTAACATCTGCTAGGTTAAGGTGAATATCCTTGCGGTTGCGTGTACGCTCAACAAATTGCTCCACACTACGGTTTTGAAAATGCCTTAAAAAGGCAACAGACCAATCCGCTTGCTCTGCTGTGATGCCTTGCGCCTCGGCCGACCATGTGACGGGCTTGCCGCTTGCGGTAACATATTGTCCTTTTTTGAGGGGGAAGTAATGAACATTCACCCAGCTTTTTTGGTCCCAATAAGACGGGCGGATGAAGCATTTCACATGCCGGTTTATGGCTTCCTCAACCATGCTATGTTGGATGAAGCTGTGGGAGGGCGGTAAAGTAGGGGCCGTGATATGGCCATTATGACCATAAACACGCCAATGCAGAGCCACCGCACCAACATCCGTCCCCATCGTAGCGAGGAAGTCAGGTAAGGTTTCGTGTTCGCATAGGGTGAGATATTCATCTGTATCAAACAGGCCCACCCAGTCGAACTGCCCCTTCACGGCATTGAGCGCATCGCAATAGACTTGCTGTTGCCGTTTAAGGTGGCTTTGCTCTGTGAGGTCTAAACTATGCTCACGAATGTGAAAAAGACGAATATCCCAATGCACACAAGCAGCGCGGATAAGAGCGCGGGTGCCATCATCTGAATCGTCATCAAAGAGGATGAAGCTATTAATGCCTAAGCGGGCATGCCAGCCAAGCCAGTATAGGATGTCATGGGCTTCATTCTTGATGATGCCGACCAGAGCAAGTTTCATAAGATGGTCCGTGGTCCTATGGTAATTCGTCAGGAGTGTTTAGCGTGGTAGAGAGGCAAGGCTGCGAATACCATCGCGGCTCATTTCTTGCAAAAGCTCCTGCTTTAAACGTGTGAGCGCAGCAGGCCCTTCATAAATAAAGGCGGTATAGATTTGGACAAGATTAGCCCCCATTTTGAGGCGGTCTAAGATGTCACGCCCGCTCTCAATACCGCCAGATGATATGAGGCAGAGCCGTCCTTTATTCAAGTCAGCGACCAGTTTTAGCACATCGCGCGCCCGGGTAGCGAGCGGTGCGCCAGAGAGGCCGCCTGTCTCTGTACGGTGGGAGCTTGTTAAGCTCTCGGGGCGGGCGAGAGTCGTGTTGGTGAGGATGAGGCCATCCGCCCTACCATCAATCGCCGCTTGGAGGATGGGACCGTAAGCCTCGTCCTCAAGGTCGGGTGCGAGTTTGATGAGCAAAGGTGGCCGGTCTGGATGGGCCGTTTGGATGGCTTCTAACAGGCGGGAGAGCATGTCCACCTCTTGGAGGTCACGCAAACCCGGCGTGTTGGGGGAGGAAAGATTGATTGTAATATAATCGGCGTAGGATTTTACCCTGCCAACAAGGGCGGGATAGTCCGTTAAGGGGTCGGCCCCCGTTTTGTTAATGCCTAGATTAATGCCCAGAGGGACGCCAGCCGCTTGGACGTGGCCTTCTTTATTGGGGCGGAATAGCGGTGTGAGATTTTGGCAGAAGCGATCAATCCCGCAGCTATTAAAGCCCATGCGGTTGATGATAGCATGGTCATTAATTAAGCGGAAGAGGCGTGGTTTGGGGTTGCCGGGCTGGGGGCGGGGGGTAACGGTCCCTGTTTCAATATAACCGAAGCCCAATTTTGCGAGGCCTCTTACAGCGCGGGCATTTTTATCAAACCCCGCGGCAAGGCCAATGGGGTTGGGGAAGGTTAGGCCCAAAGCGTGCGTCTTTAGGGCGGAGTGGTCGGCTTTGCCACGGCCTGCTAAGCCGTATGCAATGCTGTGGATGGCGATTTCATGAGCCGTTTCGGGGTCGAGGCGGCGTAGGAGCTGTGTGGCGATTTGTCCGAGGTCCAGCATTCTCTTTCCCCTTCATATCAATGGTCTTGGCTGTTTCAGACCTCATAGCGAGGGTTTGTCAAGTAGTTTCACGCCATTCATGCCGTGTGATGATGATAGTTTAATGATATTCGTGGACGCAATAAAGTGATGAAGCGGCTCATCAGAGAGGAAAACGCATGAGTTGGGATGAATTATATTTAGAGACATGCTGCCGCTCAGCCTTGCATAGGGTGGTGTTAAGCGGCGCAACGGGGCGGCCTGTTGGCCCCCCGCCGGAGGGGAAGATGCCGGACTTCCGCGCCCCGTTAAAGGACCGTGCATGCTTAGAGCGTCTTGCAAAAAAGGGGTTTACCCAGCAACGAGAGGATGGCCGGTTTGAGGTCACTGCGGCGGGACGACAACGCCATGAGCGGGAGATTCTGGCTATGCGGCGGGTACGTCATCGTAGAGGTGGTGGAGGGGCAGGGTAGGCCCTTGTTTGCTCTTTAGCAGGGAGAGCGGTAAAATCCCCCTCATGCCCTTTATAAAAACCCGTAGGTCTTAACGAGCGATGCCCACCCCGATTCCTTTGCCTCCTATCACATTAGGGCCGGATTGCGTGATTGAGGACCCTGTCATCCTCGCGCCTATGTCTGGTGTGACGGACCTTCCTTTCCGCCGCTTAACACGCGAGCTAGGGGCGGGGTTGGTGATTTCGGAGATGATTGCCTCTTGGGCCATGGTGCGGGAGAATGAACGTACATTGAGTATGGCGCGTAGTGCTGGGGCTGGCGGGATTAATGCCGTACAGCTTGCAGGCTGTGACCCTCAAGCTATGGGTGAGGCTGCTAAAATCGCCGTGGCAGGTGGGGCGGATGTGGTGGATATTAATTTCGGCTGCCCGGTTAAGAAGGTGGCGATCGGGCAGATGGCAGGCTCCTCCCTCATGCGGGATGAGGCATTAGCCGCGCGACTTTTGGAGGCGACCGTTAAGGCAGTAAATGTCCCTGTGACGTTGAAGATGCGTATGGGGTGGGACCATGCCAGCCTTAATGCGCCTCAGTTGGCGCGGATTGCGGAGGATGTGGGCATCCGTATGATTACCGTCCATGGGCGGACACGGCAGATGTTCTATAATGGTCATGCTGATTGGCGATTTGTGCGGACGGTAAAAGAGGCCGTAAAGCTACCTGTGATTGTAAATGGGGATATTATCAGCATGGCTTCAGCCCGTCAGGCTTTGGCGGAATCAGGGGCGGATGGCGTGATGGTAGGGCGGGGCTGTTACGGGCGGCCTTGGTTTTTAGCACAGCTTGTACAATCCTTGCGCAGTGGGGTGGATGTGCCAGACCCTGACCTCGCCACCGAGAGAGATATTGTCCTAAAGCATTATCATATGATGATGGAGTATTTTGGAGAGCGTCCCGGCCTGCGTCTCGCTCGTAAGCATGTATCTTGGTATTCGGCAGGGTTGCCGGGGTCTGCGGCTTTTCGTGCTGAGGTAAATCGGCTGGATGATCCGGGTGCTGTCATCGCGCTGCTTACGCGTTTTTATGATGAGGCGATCGCCGCAGGCATTGTAAGGGACCGAGAAGCCGCCCTTGCTCGGCATGCCGCATAATGGCAGAGCGTACTGCCCGCGAGGCCCGTGCGATGCGGCCTTTATTCCTCCACGGGGCTAGCGCGCGGGAGCGGCTGGATATTGCCCAGCAGATTCATGTTCACAGCCCTTGCGCGCATGGGGCATTTGTGGTGGCGGGCCTAACAGGCGTGCCACGGGCTTTGCGGGAGGAGCGTCTCTTTGGCACGGCAGGGAATGGCTGGTTAGAGCAAGCTCAAGGAGGCACGCTCTTAATTGATGAGCTGGATTGCCTCTCCCCCCAGATGCAGCATCGCTTTGCGCTGTTTTTAGCCGGGCGGACTCATGTGAGGCGGGAGGAGCGCGTACGGATTATTGTAGCGAGCTGCCATGACCATGCGACTTTGTTGCGTCATGGGGGGCTGGAGGACGGCTTGCGGCATTGGCTAGCCTCTTTGCCGGTGGAGCAATGTTTAGGCCCGGAGCGTTTGCAGGCTGTGGGTAGTTTAGCGGCGGCCTCTAAAGGCGGTTTGGCGGCGATGTTTGAGCCTGTGATGCGGAGCTACGTGCGTGCAGGGTTAGAGGCAGGGAGTTGTAACCTCCATAATAGTGTGGTGGGCGCGGTAGAGAAGCCTCTTATTATGATGGTCTTGCAGCATACGGGGGGTAATCAGCTTAAAGCCGCTGCTTTATTAGGGTTGAACCGGAACACATTGCGCAAGCGGATTCAGGAGCTTCAGATTACGATTCCCCGTCCGCCAGGGGCGCGGTAGGAGAGCGCGTGATGAGGCGGTTCTTTTCTGGGAAAATGAGGGCCTCCCTCTGGCGGCTTACCAGCCCTAACGGTATGGTGGTGCTGACGGTTGTGGCGTTGGTACTGACCTTTGTGACCTTCATCGTCTTAGCTGGGGGTGTGTCTCTCGCGCGTGTGCCGCGGGCCCAAGCTTTGCTTTTTCTGCTCGATTTCATCACAATTATGCTCATTGGGGCGGCGGCAGTGCGGCAAATTGGCCGGATGTTGGCCGAGCGGCGCATGGGCCAAGCAGGTGCGCGGCTGCATACCCAGCTGGTTATGCTCTTTGGTGTTGTGGCTGTAGCCCCTGCTTTGATGGTCGGGGTATTGTCTGCGCTATTCTTCCATTACGGGGTGGAGATTTGGTTCTCCAATCGGGTGAATAATGCGTTGAGTGAGGCACGCTCTGTCGCGGCGGGGTATTTGCGGGAACATAATGAGAATACACGGACAGAAGCCTTCGCTTTAGCTAATACGCTGCTGACGGTTCAGAATGATGAAATGTTCACCCATGGGACAGATTTGTTCCATGATCATTCCCGCTTACAAGCGTTGTTAGAAGATGAGGTGACCGAGCGCGGGTTGAATGATGCGATTATCTTTAACCCGCTGACTTATAAAATCATCGCCACTGGGGGATTGCTGGCCATTCGGGCGGAGGACCCGCAAAAGGAGCTTCCTCCACGCTCTGTTGCGGCTATGGCGCGGACGGGTGAGGTCGTGCTGCTGGACCAACCAGAGGCAAAACTGGTCCGCGGGGTCGTCTCGCTGGGGGGTAATTCTGGCTTGATGCTCGTCATTACCCGCCCGGTGGACCCTGAGATTCTTCATCATATGACACGGACAAATGCGCTGGTGCAGGATTATCAGCGCATGCTCAATAATCGTGGGAAGGCGCAGCTTGTCCTTATTGTGATTTTGGCTCTTATGGGGCTGCTGGTGTTAGCGGTGGGGATGTTAAGTGGCCTCTCCCAAGCTAATCGCATTACACGGCCGCTTAGCCAGTTAATCCGCGCGGCACAGCGTATCTCACGGGGGGATTTAACAGCGCGTGTTCCCGTGGAGGGTAAGGGGAATCGGGAAGATGAGTTGATGGCACTCTCTCGGGCGTTTAACCTCATGGCCAGCCAGCTTGCTGACCAACGCTCTGAACTCATGCTGGCTTATGACCAAATTGATGAACGCCGCCGTTTTACCGAGACAGTCCTTGCCGGTGTGTCTGCTGGGGTGATTGGCTTAGACCATAATCAGCTTGTTGAGCTGCCTAACCGGGCAGCGTCTTTTATTCTTCAGCGGGATATGGAGCAAGCAAAGGGGCGGCCCTTAGTGGCCTTCGTGCCAGAGTTTGCCGCTTTGCTGCAAGCGGTGAAGGAGCAGCCTGATAAAGAGCATGGCGCGGAGATTCAAATTGATGCTGAACATGCTCATGCCCCCGGTGGCCCGGGGAGTGGTGGCGGGGCTGGGGCAGGGCGGACCTTGCTTGTTTGTGCTGTGGCGGACCAAAATGATCATGCAGGGTCAACGGGTTATGTTGTCACGTTTGATGATATTACCCTCCTCCAAGTCGCGCAGCGTAAAGCCGCATGGGCGGATGTGGCACGCCGTATTGCTCATGAGATTAAAAATCCACTCACGCCGATTCAATTAGCGGCAGAGCGATTGCGGCGGCGTTTTCATAAAGAAATTACCAGCGACCCGGAGATTTATGACCGTCTCATCAGCACGATTGTGCGGCAGGTGGGGGATATAGGGCGCATGGTGGATGAGTTTTCCTCCTTTGCGCGGATGCCCCAGCCGGAAATGGCCGAGCATGACCTCGTCCGGCTTTGCCGGGAGACGTTGTTCCTCCAGCAAAATGCCCATCCCGAAATTGCTTATCAGTTGGATATGCCAGAGGGAGGGGCGGTTATTGTACGGTGTGACCATCGTTTAATTAGTCAGTCTCTTATCAATCTGTTACAAAATGCAGCAGATGCTATCCTCATGACCAAGCGGCAGGTTGGGGAAGGGCACCCTGTTATCGGGACGATTATCCTGCGCTTGACGCAAGAGGAGGGAGCGGCAATCATAAGCGTTGCAGATAATGGCGTGGGTCTGCCTGCTGGGGAGCATCAACGCCTTACCGAGCCTTATGTAACCCATAAGGAGAAGGGGACGGGGTTGGGGCTGGCCATCGTTCATCGTGCGATGGAGGCTCATCACGGTCAGGTGCGGTTACGCCCGTTGACAGAGCAGGAATGTCAGATGTTCGTTGGGCCTCTTGAGGCAGGACAAGAGGCAACAGGGACGTTGGTCGCATTGCATATCCCTTTGATGGATAAAGACCTTGCAGGAGATGGCGAAAGCAGAGCATGAAGGTAAGTCATGGAGCATGAGATTCTGATTGTTGATGATGAGCCGGATATCCGCTTTCTCTTAGCTGGGATTTTGGAGGATGACGGCTATCTAACCCGTGAAGCGGCGAATTCTGATGAAGCGATTCGTCTCTTTAGGGAGAGCCGTCCCTCGCTCGTCATTTTGGATATTTGGCTGCAAAACTCGCAGCTTGATGGTATGGCCCTTTTAAAGCTCTTTAAGGAGCAACGTCCTGATGTGCCCGTGATTATGATCTCTGGCCATGGGACGATTGAGACCGCCGTCTCTAGCCTTCATCATGGGGCTTATGATTTTTTAGAGAAGCCATTTCAGACGGACCGGCTATTGGTCATTGTGCGCCGTGCGTTAGAGGCAGCACGGTTGCGAAAGGAAAATGCCGAGCTACGTTTGCGGGCGGGTGAGCAAGGGACATTGATGGGCGATAGCGCGCTGATTAATGCTTTGCGTGGGCAAATTAGCCGTGTGGCCCCTACAAACTCACGCGTGTTGATTTCCGGCCCGGCTGGGGCAGGGAAGGAAGTGGTCGCGCGGATGATTCATGCGCAATCTAAACGCGCAGAAGGCCCTTTCGTGGTGTTGAATTGCGCGGCTCTTGCGCCTGATCATTTTGAGGAAGAACTTTTTGGGGTGGAAGGGAGTGAGGGCAAACCCGGCCGTCCCGGCTTGTTAGAGCGCGCCCATAAAGGCACGCTCTTGTTGGATGAAGTCGCAGATATGCCGCTGGAGATTCAGGGCAAAATTGTGCGCGCTTTGCAGATTAATACCTTCGAGCGTCTCGGTGGGACGCATAGTATGAAGGTGGATGTCCGCGTTTTAGCGGCAACAAGCCGGGATTTGCAGGCAGAGATTACAACACGGCATTTCCGGGAGGATTTATATTACCGCCTCGCTGTTGTGCCGTTGCAGGTCCCCTCTTTGGCGGAGCGGCCAGAGGATATCCCCATGCTGGCCCAATATTTTTTGGAAAGTTGCGCACGCTCCTCTGGCTTGCCTGTGCGGACATTGTCGGTCGATGCGTTGGCGTGTCTGCAAACTTACGATTGGCCGGGCAATATTCGTGAGCTGCGTAATTTGATGGAGCGTATGCTCATTATGCTTCCCGCTGGGGAGGGGGAGCAGTCCAACATCATCCGGGCGGAGATGTTGCCTGATATTGTGCGCGAGGGGGCCCCCTCTATGACATGCCTTACTGCGGAGGCCGATGTGATGAGCCTGCCCCTGCGTGAGGCGCGGGACCATTTTGAGACGCAATATCTGCAAGTCCAGCTTATGCGCTTTGGTGGTAACATCAGCCGGACAGCGAATTTTGTGTGTATGGAGCGCAGCGCGCTACATCGTAAATTAAAACAACTGGGCGTCACGCAAGAGGATCGCTCTGCTGCTCAATCAGCGCGAAGCGGGCAGGAAGCAAAGTGAAGAAGGACCATATGGTAGAGCCAAAAGGGAGCGATGTGCAGAGGCAGTTTTTGGCCTATGTGCAGCAGCAGGAAGAAGCGGTGACGGTCTTTTTAGTCAATGGGGTGAAGCTACAAGGCGTCATCGTTCAATTTGATGATGAGAGCGTGTTGCTACGCCGGGATGGTCATGTGCAGCTCGTCTATAAACATGCGGTGAGCACGATTATGCCTGTTGCTGCTTTGCCGGACATGCTGTGAAGCAGCCTTTGCACGATACAGCCCGTAAGCCGACCCTCGCTGCTGTTATCCTTCCCGCAGAGAAGCAGGCTTTTCTTGAAGGGCGCGCGGCTGCGGCACGCCTTGAGGAAGCCGTAGGGCTGGCGGCATCGATTGGGTTAGAGATTGTCCATACGGCGATTTACCCGCTAAGGGCGCGGCGGCCAGCGACCTTGCTGGGGGCAGGGCAGGTGGAGGAACTGACGGAGATTGTCAAAGCAGAATCCGTTGGGGTTGTGGTAGTAGATGCGCGCCTCTCACCTGCGCAGCAACGTAATTTAGAAAAAGCGATGGGCTGTAAGGTCGTGGACCGTACGGGCTTAATCCTTGATATTTTCGGCGCACGGGCTGCCACGCGGGAAGGTGTGTTGCAGGTCGAGCTTGCACATTTGGAGTATCAACGCTCCCGCCTTGTAAGGCTTTGGACGCATTTGGAGCGGCAACGCGGTGGGTTTGGCTTCCTCGGGGGGCCGGGGGAAACGCAGATTGAGGCTGATAGGCGGATGCTGGATGAGCGTTTGGTCAAGCTGCGTAAGGAGCTAGAGCAAGTCCGCCGGACGCGTGGGCTGCACCGTCATGCGCGCCGGAAGGTGCCCTTCCCCGTTGTGGCGTTGGTTGGCTACACGAATGCAGGGAAATCAACCCTTTTTAATAAAATCACAGGGGCGGGTGTGCACGCGCAGGACCAGCTTTTTGCAACGCTAGACCCCACAATGCGCAATCTGACGCTCCCTTCCGGGCGGCGGGTGATTTTATCGGACACGGTGGGGTTTATTAGCGACCTCCCTACGGAGTTGATTGCCGCCTTCCGCGCAACTTTAGAGGAAGTGGCGGAGGCTGATATTATCCTCCATGTCCGCGATGCTGCGCACCCAGATAGTGCTGCCCAACGTGATGATGTGTTGTCCGTACTTAATGATATGGCGGCCGATGGCATGTTGGATGAAGCATGGCCGGAGCGCGTTATCGAGGTCCTCAATAAAGCGGATTTGCTTGGTGGGACAGCCAGTATTCCTGTGCGGGAGGGGAGTGTTGCTGTCTCTGCCCTGACAGGGGAAGGCCTCCCAGACCTTATGGAGGCGATTGATGCCTTCATGACCCGCTCTATGAAGCGTTTTAGCGTATCCATCCCCGTGACAGAGGGAGCCGCTTTAGCGTGGCTCTATGAACATGGGGAGGTGACAGAGCGGCATGATGGGGAGGAGCGTCTCACCCTCATGGTCCGTCTCTTCCCAGCTGACCAGCAGCGTTTTGTGCGGCATTACCCGCATCTCACCCTCCAGCCAGAGGGTTAGAGTACGGCGTAAAGAGAGCTGCCTTCAGAGAGTGAAGGCATCCTCGTTAGATTGCTCGGTCAGGATGGCATGTTGGGCGTGATTTAACCCGCAGACAGTGACCTCCTTGCCGTGTTTACGGAACTTCTCGACAATCTTTTCCAAGGCTTGCACGGCGGTAATATCCCAAAAACGGGCATGGGAGAGGTCTAGCGTTACGCGGGGGGCTGAGGTTTCATAATCCATGAAATCGGCCATGAGGTCAGCTGAGGCGAAGAAGATTTGCCCCTGTATCTGGTAGGTGAGGATGTTATGTTCCTCCACGGCATGGACATGAACAAGCCGTGCTGTATGCCAAGCAAAGAACAAGCCAGAGAGTAAAACACCGACCAACACACCAGCTGCGAGATTATGGGTCAGCACCACCACGATGACGGTGATAATCATCACAAGGCTGGTTAATTTGGGATGATGGAAAATATCCTTTAGGCTCCCCCATGCAAAGGTGCTGATGGAGACCATAATCATGATGGCCACCAAGGCTGCCACAGGCACACGGGCGACCCATGGATGCAGCACAACCATGAGGAGCAATAAGAAGGCCCCTGCGGTGAAGGTAGAAAGCCGGCCCCGCCCGCCATAGCGGAGATTACCCACTGTTTGGCCAATCATCCCACAACCGGCGATTCCACCAAACAACCCGACAAAAATATTGGAGATTCCAAGGCCGGTACATTCTTGTTGGGGTTTCCCATGTGTATCGGTGAGGTCATCTACCACGCTGGCTGTCATGAGGGATTCCAACAACCCAACAGCAGCTACAGCAAGAGCGTAAGGGAAGGTGATGGATAATGTTTCTGCCGTGAGGGGGATATGCGGCAGTGTGAAATGCGGCAGGCCAGTCGGTAGGGGGCCGAGGTCCGCAATCGTGCGGACAGGCATAGGATGAATCACGGTGATGAGCGTGAGAATAACAATGCAAATTAGAGGTGAGGGAATGGCTTGGGAGAGGCGCGGCAGCAAGTAAATCACCGCTAGCCCAATGAGAATCAGCATATGAGTTTGCCACCCGACCCCCAGCATTTGAGGCACTTGGGCAGAGAAGATGAGAATCGCCAACGCATTGACAAAGCCCGTGCGGACTTCGCTGGAGACAAACCGCATGAGGGAATGAAGGCGCAGCACGCCAAAAAGGATTTGCAGTCCCCCCGCCATGAGGGTGGCGAGGAGCATGTAATCGACCCCATGAGCATGGACCAGTGGGGCTAAGACCAAGGCAACGGACCCCGCCCCGCCAGAAATCATCCCCGGTCTCCCCCCAAAAATAGCGATGGAGACGGAAATGACAAAAGAGGCAAAGAGCGAGACGGAAGGGGCGACCCCCGCAACATAAGAAAAAGCGATAACTTCGGGAATCAGCGCAAAAGTCCCCACCATCCCAGCGAGGAGTTCTTTAACGGGGCGTTGGGTCCATTGTTGGATGTAATGATTCATAGCCATAGATGCTGTACGTTGTTCCCTATTATTATAACGATATGCCAAGGATTCATGCGGTGATATGTCTCGCAACTATAAGCTGCTGGCTCGGGAGTGTGAAGCCCGCGCCCCCGTTTGGAAGGGGGGCTGTGTCATCTTGCAAAAAAAGATGACAAAAATCTTTGTAAGGGGCTGGACGCGGCAAGCAGGATTTAATAAATATCGGGTCGCTGTGTGGCGGATGTAGCTCAGTTGGTAGAGCGCCGGTTTGTGGTACCGGTGGTCGCGGGTTCAAGTCCCGTCATTCGCCCCAGCCTCTTTCCCTTACAAAATGATGATAGACGCCTCTGTAAGAGCTTAAGGCTTATTGCATCTCCTGCGTTGTGACGCTGAGGATATGTAACCGGTCGAAGCGGGATTCATCAGTGGCATCGGTCGAGATATGGGCGAGGTCCTCCAAGGAGAGGGGGCCGGTTTTGATAGATAAAGTGCGTCCCTTCGGGCTGAGGAGAAAATCCAACACAGGGGCAAGAATGGGCCGTTGTAAGGCTAACGCGTTAAAGCGTGGGGCAATGGTTTTGTTCGCTTCTGCGGGCGGGGTATTCTCACCACTGCTTTCTCCCTCTGTAGGGGCAGGTGCAGCAGGTTGATGGGTGAAGAGTTTGTAATAAGAGAAGAAATCCGCCCCTTGGATAGAAAGCTCCGTGCTCAGGCACTGGCCTGTATGGAGGAATCGTGCTGCGTTATTATCGGTAAGATGGAGCGGGTTAATCTCTGGAAGGCTCAGCTCCATGGAGAGCAAGGTGGGACTATCGGTGCCAAAAGTGGTCCGTAATTGGAGGCTCTCACGCCATGATCCCATCTCAAGGCGTGAGTTCGCGTTAAGATGATACATAGCGGGCATGCTCACTGAGGGCGCGGTAAGCGATGACGGAGGGGCGAGTCGTGTTGTCAGCCCTTGTAAGTCGGCTTCCGTATGGAGGTTATTTTTCTCATTACGCCGTTCTCCTGTGAGATGAGCGAGATTGATCGTGCGGCGGTGGTCAGCTTGATTAACGATGAGCGACAGCCCTGCAACTTCAATTTTACCCGGTTTTTCCCATAGAGGGGCAGCAGGGTCTTGCCAAAAAACCTCTGCAGGGTCGCTATCGTGATGGGTGGGATGTTTCAGCCATTGAATATAGCCTTGCCGTGCCTCCAAATGCTGGAGAGCAAGATGAGCAGCAAGCGGAGCTTTTGCTTGCGGTGCTGATAAGCCCTGTGAGGGGAGGAGGATTTGCCGCAGAATAGCGGGAATTGCGCCATTTGGCTCGCTAGGGAAGCGGACATCCAGCGTAACATTATCCATTAATGTATGGACGCGGACCCCTTTACCATAACCCTCTACAATAAAATCCTCTGCTGAGAGGGCTTGTATCGTGAAGGGGCGTGGAGGTGTGGGTGTTTGTGGCGTTGTGGGGGGGAGGCTACTTACTTGCAAATGCGTAAGTTCCATATGCTCAAAGCGTAAGGAAGTAATATCTTCTGGCTCGAAGGACATAATCGCCACGAGGGAGTGCATACTATCGGCTTCATCATGGCCTTCATGCAATGTCTCGGCGGAGGAGGGGATGAGCAGATGATGGAAGTTAGCTTGTGTGACTGTGATGTGATGGGTGTGGTTTGTATAGCTTGGGGTTTCTAAGCGGAGGCTAGAGAGGCTTAATGTCCCGTTGGAGAGAAGTTTAGGATAGCCAAAACGGACCCGCTGCGCTTGGAAGGTTGTATCTTTATAATGGAAGGATACGTCATAAAGGGTGATTCCTCCCAATAGGAGGGCTGGGCGAACCTTACGGTAATGAAAGCTGGCCTCTGCGGGCAGAGCGGTACGAAAACGCTCTAACGCATGGGAAAGGCGTACGCCGGCCTCGCGATAGATGCCGAGTCCTCCCATAATAATGACAAGGGAGGCCAGACATAGGGAGAGCCATAACCGTTTCATGCAGAAAAACCTTATCCGGGCACGCCATTAACAGGCCGTACAATAGCATTGGTAGGCTTATGGGCAAGCGGGGGGCAGGTAGGAGAGCGAGAAAAAGGGTAAAAGAGGGTCATTATTTTGCGGTAATATAATACCATACACTAAAAAACGGCTATTTTCTGCCCGTCTCTCGCATGGGGATGGAAAAGAAAAAGCTTGACCTTTTCGCTGCTGCTCGCGATAAGGCACCCATCTTAGAACTGTTCTTTGCATCTGGTGCCTTCATTTATAGGGGAGAGCCGTGCTGGGGCGGTCCTTTTTCTGGCACTATTATGGTGTGGTGCCTCAAACAGGAAATGATACGTCATGAAGACTACACTTTCGCTGAAACCCGCGGAGGTGACGAGAAAATGGATCCTGATCGATGCCGAAGGGCTGGTCTTGGGTCGTCTCGCCACCATCATTGCTAACCGCCTGCGTGGTAAGCATAAGCCGCAATACACACCGCATGTTGATTGCGGGGATGCGGTTGTCGTTATTAATGCAGAGAAGATTGCTCTGACAGGCAACAAGGTCGGCCAGAAGCTCTTTCACTATCATACCGGTCATCCCGGTGGGATTAAAGAGCGCAGCATCACTCAGCGTCTTGAAGGGAAAAACCCCGGTCAAGTCGTAGAGAAAGCTGTCGAACGGATGATTTCTCGTGGCCCGCTTCAGCGCGCACAGATGAAGCATCTCTATGTTTATGCGGGTACAGAGCATCCGCATGATGGGCAGAAGCCAGAGGTGCTGGATGTTGCATCCCTGAATCGTAAGAATATCCTGAAACGTCAGTCGTAAGGCCTGTCACTATGTCAGAAACTCAAGAGCGTACCGGCACATTGCAGGACCTCGCCAATGCGGCCCCTGCTGTTGCTAATGCAGCCCCCGTTTATGAAGTTAAGCGCGATAAGCAAGGCCGGTCTTACGCGACAGGCCGCCGTAAGGATGCCGTTGCCCGCGTATGGATTAAGCCTGGTAAGGGTGAGATTGTTGTTAATGGTCGCCCGGTGGCAACATATTTTGCCCGCCCCGTGCTGCGCATGCTCATCAATCAGCCTTTCTTGCTGACGGATCGTGATAATCAGTTTGATGTTTATTGCACTGTGAGCGGTGGTGGTCTGTCTGGGCAGGCTGGGGCTGTTCGTCATGGTATTTCCCGTGCTTTGACTCATTATGAGCCAGAGTTGCGTGGCGTGCTGAAGATGGCTGGCTTCCTGACGCGCGATAGCCGTGTTGTCGAGCGTAAGAAATACGGTAAGGCCAAGGCTCGCCGTTCCTTCCAGTTCTCCAAGCGTTAATTTCCTTCTTACGTGGAGGCTGGCTTGGGCCAGAGAAGAAACCCTCACCTCTTGCAGGTGGGGGTTTTTTTATAATGAGGCTTTTTTCGTCAGGCTGTTTTGAGATATAAAGTTTCAAGAAAATATCTTTAAAAGACATAGTATGTCTTATATCCTACTTTAAACGTTGGTTTTGAGTCGCGCTGGGAAGATTAGGAGAGGTTCCATGGTAGAGTTTACGGTTGAGCAAACAACAAGACCGACATCAGCTGAGCAACGGGCCGCTTTAATGGCCGACCCCAAGTTCGGGCGTGTATTTACCGACCATATGGCGGTTATTCGCTATAAAGACGGGCAAGGGTGGTATGATGCCAAAATTATTCCCCGTCAGCCGCTGCAAATCGACCCGGCCTCTACCGTGCTGCATTATGGGCAAGAGATTTTTGAGGGGCTAAAAGCCTATCGTGGTAAAGATGGTGCGGTAAGCTTATTCCGCCCGGAGGCCAATGCAGCACGTTTTGTAGCCTCGGCACGCCGTCTTTCTATGGCGGAATTGCCTGAGGAGCTTTTCCTCGGGGCTATTAAGGCTTTGTTGAAAGTGGATCGGGATTGGGTTCCCGCGGAGGCAGAAAAGAGCCTCTATCTCCGCCCCTTTATGATTTCTAATGAGGTTTTCCTTGGCGTAAAGCGGGCTAATGAATATCTCTTCATCGTGCTGGCAAGCCCAGTGGGGGGCTATTTTAGCGGGAATGGCAGCATCCCTGTTTGGGTATCGGAGCATTATACACGCGCCGCTATAGGGGGTACGGGAGAGGCAAAATGTGGTGGTAATTACGCCTCTAGCTTGCTCCCTCAGCAAGAGGCAAGCGATAATGGCTGTAGCCAAGTGCTGTTCCTTGATGCGAAGGAACGCCGCTTTATTGATGAAATGGGCGGCATGAATGTTATGTTCGTGCGGAAAGATGGCAGCGTGGTGACCCCGCCATTAGGGGGCACGATTCTGCGCGGGATTACACGCGATAGTATCCTCAAGCTGGGCCGTCATATGGGCCTTACGATGGTGGAGGAGCCTTTGGCGATTGAGGATGTCTTTAAGGCTGCGGCCACAGGGGACATTACCGAAGCCTTTGCATGTGGCACGGCTGCCGTTATCTCCCCGATTGGAGAGTTCCGCCGTAAGGCGGGGTCTGTTGCCTTTGGGGATGGCAAGACGGCTGGGCCTGTTACGATGAAGTTGCGCAACGCTCTCTGCGGCTTGCAACGTGGTGAGGAGGCTGACCCATTCGGTTGGGTCCATCCGGTCGCCCTTTAATCTATTTGAGGCTCTAGCTCTTTTTGGCTAGAGCCTCTTTTAGCCTGCGTTGCAGGGTCGCCATGAGTTCTGGGTCTTGAGGCGCGTCAGGCTCGCTTAAATCTCGGTGCATGGCTTGGAGAATGTCAGGCGTGGCGTCTTTTACCGCTAGTCGCCAATAATGTAATGCCGCTTCTGGCTGGCCCATGCTGAGGAGGGCTGTGGCGTAATTATGTTGGCCACGATAATCGCCCCCTTCGGCAGAGAGGCGATACCAATCTAGCGCGGCGGCGGGGTTTGGCGGTGTCTCCCATCCTTCCTCAATAAAGCGGGCAAGGAGGTTCATAGATTTAGCATGACCGCGCAGAGCTGCACGGCGGAAGAAGATGAAGGCGGCTTTGCGGTCTGCCTCCACCCCTAAGCCGCGCATATGGCAAATGCCGAGATTATAAATCCCCCATAAATCCCCAGTTTGGGCAGCTCTCTCGTAATGGCGTACGGCTTCGGTGAGGTCTAAGGGGCAGCCCCACCCAAATTGAGAGCAACGGCCAAGCATATTATGGGCAGGGCCATAATTGGCCGAAGCTGCAACCATAAACCATTCACGGGCTCGTCCTTCATCGCGCGCAACATACCGGCTATTGAGCAAGGCTTTGCCGAGGAGGACTTGCTCTAACACATGGCCTTTGCATGCTTTACGATATATGCGGACTAACTCAGGAGAATAGTCGCTATGTGCTTCGGAAACAGTAACACGGCCGAACAAGCGACGGATGCGTGCAAGCACCATGGTAAATCCTAATCCTCACACTTTCTCTAGCCGTAGGCCTGATAACGGGGAGGGCGCTAAGGGGGCTATACAGCCCCCTGGTGCGCGCTGCGGGACTTGAACCCGCACGTTCTAAGCGAACTCGAGATTTTAAGTCTCGTGCGTCTACCATTCCGCCAAGCGCGCTCTGGATGGTCCCCTATATCATAGCTAAAAGATTAGCACCATTCTGTAAAAGCCATTTTTCTGCTTTTTTACGTCCAATTTGTCCGTGCGGGGTGTAAGCATCCACTAAGGCCCAGAAATCTGGCCCATGATTAAAATGGGTGAGGTGGGCTAATTCATGCACAATCACATAATTATAAATATCCGGCGGGGCCATGATAAGCCGCCAGCTAAGCATGATGCGGCCTTGTTGTGTGCAGCTTCCCCATCGGCTTTTAACATCGCGTAAGCTGAGCTTTGTTGGGCGTGTCTTCATCCGCTGGCTATGATGTTGGAGAAGGGATGGGAAAAGAGCCTCCGCACGGCGTTTAAGAAAAGAGCGTACATAACGAGGATGTTCATCAGATGGATGGCCAATATGGAGGCCCTGCTCTGTTAGGCGTGTACGGCCATCCATCGTAATGGTGGGGAGGAGAGGGGTGATGCTGCCTTCTAGCCAGATATATCCTTGCTCTATGGCAGTGCGGGGGAGGCTCTCCATCGCTTGGGCAAGCCATTGTGATTGGCTTTGGAGAAATTGCATCCCCTGTTGGCGATTCACACCGGGGGGTAAGGTGATGACGATGGCACGTTTGCGGAGGTCTAAGCGCAAAATAATGCGGCGCGCCCGCGCAGAATGACGCCAAAGGAGTGGCGGCAATAACATGGATTATGAGCGTGTATGGCGGTTATGGCGTGCTAGGCAGGGTGGAGCATGTTCGGGCCACGCACCGGGCCAGTCGGCGATATAGTCTTCTAATAATCCGGCCTGTTTCTCATTCAGGCAGCGACCACTTGCGGAGGCTCCCGCTTTGATGACCGTCTCGCTCGTCCCGCTGCGGAGGGGATGCCAGTCTGGCAGATCATATCCATCATGGAGGAGGCGATAGGCGCAGCTTGGGGGGAGCCAATCTATCTCATCCAATAAAGCGGGGGTGAGGGAGATACAGTCAGGAACGCGCTTATGCCGGCGGTGATAATCTGTGCAACGGCATGTGGTTGTATCGAGTAAGCGGCATGAGACATCGGTCCAGATAATCTCATCAGTATCATCATCGCGTAGTTTATTGAGGCAGCAACGACCACAGCCATCACAGAGGGATTCCCATTGTTCTGGTGTCATATCCATAAGGGACGTTGTTTTCCAGAAAGGGGGATGGTTAGTCATGAGCAATACTATGTAGGTTAGGGGATGGGAGGAGAATGGGCGAGCCATCTATTAAAACGCTCACCTAAGAAGAGTGCATGTGATGCCCAGAAACTATCACTAATTTCAAGTGATTCGGGCGGTAAGGAGGCAGGAAGCTCGGCTGTACGAGGGGGGTCGGTGAGGAGTTTCTGCTTTGTTTCATTGCTTTTTTGGTAAGGTAAAGTGATGGGAATATCCCACATAGCAGGGCTATAGAGGATTGTTTTCATCTGGACACGATAAGGGGGTGCGGTCCCATGTTGAGATTGGCTGGAGAGGACGATTGTACAAGGGGCCACGCCCATAAGGACAGAATGTTGGGCAAGGATATGATGAGCTTGCGAGGTTGAACGCCACCATATGATGTAAGGGCGTAGCTGGTCTAGTTTATGGAAGGCGCGGTCTGCCCCTTGAGGGGTGGCAAGAACTTGGTAGAGGTGGGAGGGAGGTACGCTATCAGCGAGTAGGGCAATCTCTAAAAGTGGACGCGGCCCTTGGAAGAAGATGCGTTGACCAGGATAGCGCGCCACATCCCAAAGGTCAGCCCAATGGGGTGGGGTAGTTAAGCGTGAAGGGTCCCAGAAAATAACATCGCGGAAATACCCAGCAGGCTGCCCACACTCTCCTGTCGCTTGGAGTGGCTGTGCCCAACCGCGTGCGCAAATGATGGCCGATGTTGTACTATCAAGGAGGATAGCCTGCATTCTTTGGGGATAGGAGAGTGTGAGCTTTTTAATATCATCTAGGGCATAGCTGTCACGTTCTAGGAAGTAAGGAAGGGTCTGCTCAGTTTTCTGCGTAATCATGGCTGTAAGGCTTTGCTCTGGTATAGCCCAATAAGACGGTGCTGCGCTTGGTAAAGAGGAAGCAGCCCAAGAGGAGGGGGAGAATAGAGCTATAGTGAAGATATAAGCAATGGTGGTCGTGCGCCGCCATAACGGCATGGGTTTTAGAAAAGATGCAAAGAAGCACCATAATTGAGAAGAGAACATGACACGCATGATGATTGTGAAGACCATATATCGAAGAACAAAATGTTACAGCTGAGCTTAGGCTCGATGGGACGGCCGTAAGGCTTTTTAACGAAAAAGTCTTGCAATATGATTAAAAGCAAAAGGTTAAAATTACTACTGTCATTTTTTTGCCTTCTTCCTGCCTTAGAATTAAACGCTATTTATGACGCGACATCGCGCCTTATGGGGGAGATTGTTCTTTTCCCCAATGCGGTGCTATAATCGTGCTCTACCCTATGCGGGCCGTGGATAGACTCATCTCGGTTATCCGGTTATGGCGTGTTTGGATTAAAAGAGGGGGCAGCAGTCACATTATGAGCGATTTACTGGAAATTGGGCAGGCGATTTTTTCTGCTCAAAGCAAGATTTTTCAAGAATGTGCAAAGCGGCACGGCTTACGGGTTGGGTTCCTTATTGTCGCGATTGTGTTTCTCACTTTTGCAGCGATTACCTTTCACGCTGTTTTATGGGCTTTGTTTTCGCAGCTTTGCCATCTTAGTGCGTTGCTATCTGCTGTATGTGTCTTGGGTGTGGACCTTGTCTTCTTCTTTATCTTCTTGTTGTTGGGGCTGCGTGCTGGTCGCCCGGGCCTTGCAGAAGCACGGGCGCGCAAGGAGCGGGAGGAGAAATGGAATGAGCTTAAACAAACATTTGCTCTTACAGCTCTGCTAGGTGTAGCGGGCGGGCCGGTAGGTCGGTTTGTAGGGGGGCAAGCGTGGCGGTTTGCACGCTCCATGTTCACGCGCCGGAAAAAGTGATTTTACGGGTCTTTCATTTTTATGAGAGGAAAGAAGCGGCTTTTTAATTAAGGCCGCACCTCTATGCAGAAGGCTAACTCTCTTTAAAGAGAATGGCCTAGTGGGGAGTAACGTGAGTACAGCACCCATAATATCACCCAATAAGGCCCTTATGAGGGGAGGTAAGGGGATATGATGCTTTCGGAAGTAAGCTTGTGCGGTGTGTTTGTCTCCCCCATTTCTGTCTATGCTGTCGCTGCTGTGTTTGTCACATTAGTGCTACGGTATATATTGTGGCGTTTGGGAGCGTTAGGCTGGTTCTGGCATGTCGCTCTATTTGAGATCGGGCTTTATGTCTGTGTTCTCTGTCTGCTTGTTCTTTATGTGTGAAGTGGAGAGGGGAGTATGAACTGGTTTCGGCGTCTTATACGCCCAATTTTGACCTTGATTGTCATCGCGGCGGCTGTTGGGCTTGGTTATGTGGTATGGGACCTTTACGTCCTTGACCCGTGGACGCGCGATGGGCGTGTGCGTGTGTATGTTGTTACAGCTACGCCAGAGGTTTCAGGCACGGTTGTGTCTGTCCCCGTTGTGGATAATCAGTTCGTCCATCGTGGTGATCCGCTTTTTACCATCGACCCATTACGGTTTCGGCTAAGAATTGACGAAGCACGCTCTCGTCTTGCTGGCCTTACAGAAGATTATAAATTGAGCATGATGAACGCTCATCGTCGTATGGGACTCGGTGGCGTGGTCTCGCGAGAGGAGCAGGACGTCTTTAACTCCGAGATGGAAGTGCGCCGTGCCCGCGTAGAGGAGGCGCAATCCGCTCTCGATACCGCTTTGCTGAATCTCCAACGTTCCACTGTTTATGCAGCTGTTGATGGCTATGTGACGAATCTTAATTTACGGGTCGGGGATTATGTCACTGCGGGTCAGCCGCGTATGGCCGTGATTGATGCTCATAGCTATTGGGTTTACGGCTATTTTGAAGAAACAAAGATGCACGGCGTGCATGTAGGGGATGTCGCGCGGATTAAGCTTATGGGGTACCGCCATATCCTCAAGGGGCATGTTGTGAGTATTGGTCGTGGTATTAACGATACAAATGGCGTGTCTGATAAGCTTGGCCTACCGGATGTGAACCCAATCTTTACATGGGTGCGACTTGCTCAGCGCATCCCTGTGCGTATTGAACTTGATGAAGTTCCCCCCGAGGTTATTCTCTCGGCTGGTATGACGGCCACCGTTGCGGTGGGGAAAGAGAAGGCCGGTGGACGGGGCTTACTTACAACATGGTTGCAGGATCACCTTTGAGATGAAACCGCGTTTTCTCCCCCTCCTTGTAAGTAGCTGTCTTTTTCTGACCTCTTGCATGGTAGGGCCGGAATATAAACCGGAGAAAATGAAGGTACCGGACCATTTCTCTAGCCAGCCTCACCCTGCCACAAAAGAGGAAATCGCCGAGACAGAGGCAAATTTGCGGGATTGGTGGGCACAGTTCCGGGACCCGGTGTTAAATCGCTTGGTGGAAGAAACACTTAAAGGCAATTATGACCTCCAAATTGCCACTCAACATATTTTGGCGGAGCAATCCATTCGCCGCCAAGCGCAGGCGAATTGGTATCCACAGCTTGATGCTAATGCGGGTGGGGGTGATAATCGCTACTCTATTAATGTTGATAACTGGCCATTACGTCCGGGTAACCCTAACAACCACCCTAATGCCTCTGTTCTGACCTATGGCGCGCGTGCGAGTTGGGAGATTGATATTTTTGGCCATATCGCTCGGCAGGTGCAAGAGCGTAAAAGATTAGTTGAAGTCAGCATCGAGGAACGCCGCGGCCTTTTGCTCTCTCTCCTTAGCCAGCTTGTGACAGATTATATCGAGCTACGCACCGTTCAGACGCAAATCACCGTGACAGAGCAATCCATCCGCACGGCGCGTGATAGTACGCATATGGTGGAGCGTCTTTATGCGAATGGGGTGAGCAATTCGCTGGCTATTGCGCAATCCCGAACAGAAGAACATGCCGAATTAGCGCGTCTCCCCCCCCTCCATGCGCGGCAGGAGCAGTTGATTCATTCTATTAATGTGCTGATGGGGGAAATGCCCGGTAAAGAGCAGCCAGACCTAGAGGAACGGCAGCCTATCCCGACATTGCCGCCTTTCCCGGCGATGTTGCCGTCCACCGTGCTGACCAATCGGCCTGATATTCGCTCCGCAGAGCGGCGTTATGCTGCCAGTGTGTCCCGTATTGGGATTACAATTTCTAATCTGTATCCTAACTTCAGCATTCCGCTGACGTTTAACCCCAATGCCTCTGCGGCCTATCAGGCCTTTCAGATTGGTGGGATGAGCTGGAATGTCATGATGATGGCTTCTTTACCCGTCCTGCATGGGGGGAAATATAGCGCGCAAATCGCCCAAGCGCGGAGCGAGGCTGAGGCAAGCCGCTTACAATATCGGCAGACTGTCTTAAATGCTTTCCGCGAGGTGGAAGATAGTTTGGACGATTGGGAGCAGGATAATGAGCTTGTCCGCCAAGAGCGCGAATCCGCCACGCAAGCTGCATTAGCGTTATCACGCGCGCGTAAGCTTTATGGGGCGGGGCTGACAGGTTATTTGGATGTTCTTAACTCTCAACAAGCTTTTTTATCCCGCCGGACAGCCGCTGTAGCGGCAACGGGGAAGCGCATGGATGATGCTATCTCGCTCTATGTAGCTTTCGGGGCCGGTTGGCAGGGGCGTGAACTTGCAGGTACCACTTTGAAGGTGGAGGAGCATAATGGGCAGAATATGTTCCTACGGGCCTTTACGCGTTAAGATTCCCGCTTTGCTCTTGCTGAATCTGTATGAAGGGGAAGCGTAGATTGAGGGCGTGAGAGGTGCCGTTTAGGTCTGGGATGGTCAATGTTACCTTGGGGTCTAGCCGCATGGCATCATATCCTGCGAGATGAACAATCCCCACCGGGTTATGAGGGAAGGTAACCTCGCAGAGCTGACTTGTTTGCGGGTGAAGCATCCATGGCCCGAGATAGTTACACCCTGTAGGCATAAAGGCGATGGGGTAGTTATCATGATAGCTGGTTAAGGCAAAAGCGAGTTGGCTGGAGCTAAATATCTTCCCATAGCGTAAGACACGTTCTTGCCAATAGCGTAAGCGCGGCCAGTGCGGTGCAGTGCGGGAGAGGGCAAAGACCCCGCCATTGAGGGTGGGGCGTACCCCAATGGCGCGGCATAAATGGCGGGGCAGGCGCGCTATACGGGCATTTTTATAAAGAATGGAGCGCAGCTGCGTGAGTGAAAAAGCAAGCCAGCGGAGCCGAAATAACGGCTTATGGAGGAAAAGCTCCGGGATGATGGCGAGGGGTTGCCCCTTTTGCTCTGCAGCGCGGAGGAGGAGGTCAATAGCGGAGCAATCCTGCACCCAACTATCGGCATCTAGCCATAATAGCGTGTCATAATCAGGGAAAAGCTGGTCAAGTGCCATTTTAGAGAGTTCAATGGCGAGATGAGGCCGTTTGCGGAGGGCGCGCGGGGAGACATGAGGAAAGTGACGCGGGGCGCGGTGGAGGATATGCTGTTGTTTAAGCCAATGGATTTGCGTTCGCTTTAGCCCGCCGTCAATGCAGGCAATCTCTATCGTTGCGAGATGAGGGAAACGCCGTAAGGAGGCCACAAGCTCTTGGAGGAGCGGGAAATAGCGGTGGTCGCTCCCTGTAATAATGAGGCGGCGGGGTGGGGTGGTCATAAAGCAAGCCATAATGGGGGAAGGAAACGCATAGGTAATGTTTGTATCCTCTATTGACCTTATCTGACAAACACCCCACTTCTTTTAAAAGAGAGAGGTTTATATGGTTGAAGCATCGACAGAATCAGCAGCTGATTTTTTGCGTCCTCGTTTGCAATGCCTCATTAAAGAGGCCGAGACGGCAGGTTATGGGCGGGACCGCGTTTTGGCGGTGTTGATTGATTTGTTGGATGATACGAATCTGGAGGCGACAGGGCAATAATGGCAACCGACCCTTACAAGGTTCTTGGCGTAAGCAATACAGCCACCGATAAAGAGATTCGGAGTGCGTATCGCCGTTTAGTTAAGCAATATCACCCTGACCGTAACCCCGGTGATATTAAGGCGGAAGAACGGTTTAAGGAAATTGGTAAAGCTTACGAAGTCCTAGGGGATGAGGAAAAGCGCGGACAGTTTGACCGTGGCGAGATTGATGCAGACGGCCAGCCGCGTGGTCCTTTTGGGGGTGGTTTTGGTGGGGCAGGTGGTGGCTTTGGTGGTTTTGGTGGGGGCTTCCAAGGGGGGAGTTTCACCGCGGAAGATTTAGGCGATATTTTTGGCGGTGCCTTTGGTGGAGGCGGTTTTGGTGGGGGTGGCTTCCGCTCTGCACGGTCGCGCCGTGGTGAGGACCTCCATGGCGAGTTGCGGATTAGTATGGAGGAATGTGCCTTAGGGACGCGCCGGGAGGTAAGTCTTGGCGGAGGGCGTGAGGTCTCAGTTGGCATCCCCGCCGGGATTGAGGACGGTAAGACTCTGCGTTTAAAAGGCAAAGGTGAGCCGGGGCAACCCGGTATGGATGGCCGCCCCGGCCCTGCGGGGGATGTGTTGTTAAAGGTCCATGTCGCAGAGGACCCCTATTATAAACGTGAGGGGCGGGACCTCCGCGTTGTGCAGGATATTGACTTAGCAACCGCTATATTGGGGGGGAAGATTCATGTGCGGACCCCTGCCGGGACCGTGGCGTTGAAGGTAAAGCCACATTCCGATAGCGGGACAATCCTTAGGTTAAGCGGGCGTGGCATCGCTGAGACTAAGACCCATCCGGCTGGTAATTTGCTGGTGAGCTTACGCATTGTTCTTGGGACAATCTCCCCACAGCTTGAAGCCCTTATACGGCGGGAAGCTGAGGAGAAAGAGGCGCAAGAAGCCGAGATGGAAGCAAATAAAGGATAAGTGGCCATGTTGTGGGGCATGTCTTTTTGGCAACGTGTTCGGCAATCGAACCTGCTTGGCCTTTTGGTTGCGGTGGTTTTTGTGGTGGGGCTGTGCCTGCTAGGTCTGGCAGGGGTTGCGCTGGTGGATGGGTTTCACCTCGCTGGTGGTTGATTTTTGCGTAAAGGGATGAATAGTAGTTTCTCCCTCGTAATGGAGTAACATGGCCTTATGTCTGACCTTCCGCGCTTAGATGTGACATTCCTCTCCGCGCGGCGGCGGGCTTTTGCTGTTGTCATGGCTATAGAGCTATGGGAGCGGTTTGGCTATTACGGTATGCAGGCCGTATTGACGATCTTTATGGTCGCGCAACTTCATATGCGTGATCATGACGTCAATCTCATGCAAGGGGGGTTAGGCTTCCTTATGTATAGTCTTCCCGTTTTGGGAGGGCTGCTGGGGGACCAGTGCTTAGGCACACGGCGGACCATGCTTTTAGGGGCTTTTGGCTTAACAATAGGCTATGGTTTGTTGGCCCTCTCCTTAGGGCATCAGATGGTATTTTTGCCTGCCCTTACATTAATTGCCCTCTCCAATGGTTTGTTTAAGCCCAATGCCGGGACGTTGGTCCGGCGGATTTATGCGGGGGATGGCACGGCCTTGGATGCTGCTTTTACGCTTTATTATATGGCCATTAATGTCGGCTCGACCGTTTCAATGTTGCTGACACCGTGGCTTCAGCAGCGTTACGGGGCGGCGGTGGCGTTTCTTGCTTGCGTTGTAGGGTTGTTGATTGGGCTGGGCTATTACGCCTTAGAGGGCGGGTATATGCGCCGCTTCCTCGCCCAACGTAGTGCAGAATCTGTGACCTCTCAGTCTGTGGGGGAGCCGCCCTCCATGCCGTTGGTGGAACGGTTGGTAAGCCCGTTATCCAAAGGGATGGTGAGTGCAGGCGTGTTGCTTGCGCTTATTGTGGTGTGGGGGTTTTGCACATGGGTGTTGCATAGTGCGGCATTAGTGCGCTTATGCATCATCATCGCTGGGTTTGGTTTGGTCCTTTTATGGGTGTGGCTATATCTCCGAGCAGAGCAGACAGAGCGGCCGGGTTTGTTGCTGACTTATATCTTGTCCACTCAGACGATGGCCTACCAGATTTTTTATCAGCAAATGCAAACTTCGCTAACGCTTTTTGCGATGCGGGATGTCTCTGGTGTGTATCAGCTAGGGCCATACCGGCTCTTTACGATGTCTGCGGGGCAGTTTCAGGCCCTCAACCCGATTTTCGTTATGCTTTTTAGCCCGTTTTTGGCGTGGCTCTACCGGCGGAGTGCGATGAAAGGGCGTGACGCGTCCCCAGCGGTAAAGATTATCTGTGGTTATGTTTTAGTGGGGGTGGCGTTTCTTATTTGGTGGGTGGCGACATCACAGAGCACAGGGCCTGTTTCACCATGGGTTATGGTGGCGGGTTATGGCACGATGTCCCTTGGGGAGTTGCTGACGATTGGCCTAGGCCTTGCCATTGTTGCACGTTATGCCCCGGCGCGGGTGAGCGCGCTATTAATGGGCGGGCTGTTCCTCCTCTGGGGGGTGGGGATGTATCTTGGTAGTCTTGTAGCAGATTTAGCAAGTTTACCCGCTGATGGCAGCGGCGGTATGGCCGGTTATGGCGCGTTGTTTAGAACCCTCTTTTTAGGCTGCGTGGGGCTATGTTGCGTATTAGTGATGTTGCTACCTGTTTTGCGCCGGTTAGAGCGCGCTCATTGGCTTTAAGGAGAGGGTGGATGCGCCGATTATGACGGTATCTTACTTTATAAATAGATTTCACCACTGGAATTGAACGATAAAATTTATATAAAGGGGGACGAAGTGTATCCTTCCTTCATGCTGCTGCGTTTTAGGGTTTGCTGGCATAGAGGGGTTGTATGTGGGGGTCTTCTTTTTATGAAGGCCCCGGTTTTATCCGCGTAATGGCTATAAAGGCGTGTGTATGTGTGGAATATGGCAAAAAGCTAATGCAGCAATGGCGGGGGCCATTTGTGTGCTGCTGAGCTGCCATGGGGCTTTAGCGCACACCACAGCCCCGGATGATTCACCTCATAACGGGGCGGATATAGCCACAAACACGGCAGCGGCTGAGGCGGAGGTGCGGGCGGTATTATTGAAGCCTAGCCCTCATGAGCATGTAACGCAGGATGAAGAAAAAGCTTTTGGCTCTATGCCATTACCTATTCCCGGTGATGCATTTTCACGCGGGGCAGTGGAGGAGCCAGCACCAACGGCGCGACAAAAAGGGCTACTACCCAATAGTTGGCACGACTTTATCAATCAGGATGGTTTTTTTGGGGATCCGTGGGGTGCGCGTACATGGTTGTCTGACCATGGTGTGAGCGTTAGCGGGCGGTATTTTTCTGATTCTGCGGGCAATCCGTTTGGTGGGAAGTCCCGCGCAGCACGTTACGCCGATGAGGAAGCTCTATCGATTGATTTTGACCTAAAGAAGTTAGCGGGGTTAGAGTTTAATGCCGGTGTGTTGCATTTCCTGACTCTTGCGCGGCAGGGGGCAGGGTTGGGGAATACCTTGCCTGTGATTAACAGCCCGATGGAGATTTATGGCGCAGGTGAGACTATGCGCTTAGGGCGGTTAAGCTGGGAAATGCACTGGAATCACTACGTCCAGACTGAAATTGGTGAAATTAATACCGAGAATGACTTCGAGCAATCCTCCACCTATTGGGGGGCGAACTTATATTGCCAATTTCAAAATAACGGCATTTGCGGGATGCCCCAATCCATCGCGATGAACTCAGGTTATGGGTTTTACCCTACGGCGCATCCGGGGGCATGGGTAAAGTTTTTCCCTGCGGGGAATGATCATTATCTGGTGCAATTTGGGGTGTATAGCGTGGACCCAACCATCTCTGGCGTGCGTAATGGTTGGAAGATGAATCTACACGGGGCGACAGGGACGTTTCTGCCCTTTCAGTTAGGCTGGCACCAAGGGGGAGAGGATGATTATAGCGGCCCGCTGCAAACCAATGTGAAGGTGGGCGGTTATTGGGATACTTCTGAGGTGAAGAATGTATACGGTCAGATGGGCACTTACGGGATTCCCCCTTCAGCTGCGGAGGGAGCCCCGCTTACTAAGGTGCGTGGTCGTTTTGGTGGGTGGTTTCAATTTGACCGGATGTTACAGCGCGATGAGGCGGACCCGCATCGTGGGACGGCGTTTTTTGGCTCCTTTACTTGGGGGGACCCGCGCACGGCTATTGCGCCCTATTATATGACGGCCGGTATTACGCGGAAGGGGACATTCGCAAGCCGCCCAGATGATACAATCAGCCTGGGGATGAAGGTCCTGTGGGCGAATCCTAAAGTGACGCATTGGATTCAACATCTCCAACGCTCTGGCCGTGGGGCGGGACTGTACGCGCCTCACTCTGAGGAAGCGATTGAGCTGAATTACGGCTATCGGCCTGCTCGTTGGCTGCTTTTGCGCCCCGGCTTGCAATATCTTTGGAACCCCGGGGCCATTAAACGCTATAAAGATGCGATGTTGATCGATCTTGAGACGGCCATTGCCTTTTAACGGCCTATTTTGCGGTTGTTTTGTTTTTGCGGAAAAGGATATGCTTACGCAAGCGAAACAATAAGCGAGACGTTTCATGTGGAACTGGCGGTATCTTCTGGTGATGGGGCTATGTGGTACGGCTGGTTATGAGGGGCAGGCTGCTTTTGCTGCTCCCCCAGAGCAGGGAGGGACGCTCTCCTCGGCTCCTATTGTGTCTGCTTCAGCTACGGGGCAGCCTGTTGCAGCGAAAACGGAGACGAAGACTTGGTTCTCCGATATTGATGTCGGCCTTCAGCTAGAGGCGGGGGCTATGGCTAATAGTGGGCACCCTCATAACGGGATGAACTTTGGTCAGCTTTTGCAATCACATAGCGATACAGGGTTGCTGAATCAGGTGGCGTTGACCATCACCAAACCGGTTGATCCTATTGGCGGAGGCTACGGGTTAGGGGCGAATATTCAGATGCTCTATGGCTCGGATGCGCGGGCTTATGTCATCACGGGGATTTCTGATCGTTGGTTGAAGCATGATCGCTATCAAATCACGCCCATTCAAGCCAATATTGCTCTGCATATGCCGTGGTTGACGAAGGAAGGGCTGGATGTCCAGGCGGGTATTCTCGCCTCCCCTATGGGGGTAGAGGTGCTAAACCCGGCAGGGCGTGCGTTTTATACGATGACCTATACCGCGCAATATTCTAACCCGTTTGAGCATGTTGGGTTTTATGGGCAATGGCATCTTAACTCACATTATGCGGTGTTGTTTGGTGTAGATGCGGGGAATCAAAAATCCTTTGGCCGTGGGAATAATAATGGGCGTCCTGCTGGCTATGTGGGGTTTAATGCCAGCCAGCTTGCCGGGGGAGCGGTATCGGTAACCTATCTGCTGCGTGTCGGGCCGGAGGATGCGCGCCGTCAGTTGGGGACTCATCGTGCGCATGAAGCGCAACGTTACTGGAATGACCTGAATGCGACATGGCAGATTACCCCTAAATGGAGCCTCACAGCCGAGGCCACACAGGTCCATGATGAAGGGTTGGAGGCCAATACATGGAGCGGCGTCCTCTGGGGGGCTTATGCGGCGACTTCTAGCCTAACCTTTAACGCGCGCGCGGAAGTCTATCGGGATTCGACAGGGCAATTCATCGTGCAATATCCAGAGGATGGCTCTTATGGGCGCGCCCTATTGGGTTTACCGGCGCGGACTTATAGCGCACCAGCGACCACTTATGGGGATTTTTCCCTCAATGCGGTGTGGCGGCCGCAGCTTGGCCATCATGTAAAATTGCTGCAAATTCGGCCAGAAATCCGCTTTGACCGCTCTTTAAACAACACGCGGCCCTTTGCGGATTTCCGGCATCAGAATCGTATTTTGATTGGCGGTGATGTTACACTCGGTTTTTAAGGGGAGAGCGGCTTAGCCACGCCCCCGATAACCGGGCACATCTTGAGGGGGAATCCAAACCTCTGTAGGGGCAGGGCCTGTTTGCCAGAAAACATCAATCGGCATACCCCCGCGCGGGTACCAATAAGCCCCGATGCGGAGCCATTCTGGGTCTAGCAATTCTACAAGGCGTGTGGCGATTGTAACGGAGCAATCCTCATGAAAGGCTCCATGATTGCGGAAGCTGGTAAGATAGAGCTTGAGGGATTTGCTCTCTACAATCCAATCGCGTGGGATATAGTCAATGACGATATGGGCAAAATCTGGCTGGCCTGTCACCGGGCAGAGGGAGGTGAACTCTGGTGCGGTAAAACGGACAACATAACGCCGTCCCTTATGAGGGGCGGGGACGCGCTCTAGCTCCGCTTTATTGGGCGACTCCGGTTGGATGGTTTGGCGGCCGAGCTGGCTTAGGGCATCTGTGCCGGGGGCCGTTGGGCGTGGGGGATGGCTCATAAGGGCCTCCTTTATCTGGGGTTATGGCATAAAATCTATGTTTATGCTCGTCTCATACACGGTTCGGATTTGCAAAAAAATCAGTTTCGGTGCAGTAAGGGCATCATTCTGTTTTACTCTGTTATTTCCTGAAAGATCGTCTATGGACATCCGTAACATCGCCATTATTGCCCATGTCGATCATGGGAAGACAACGCTGGTGGATCAGCTTCTCCAGCAATCGGGCACATTCCGTGAGAATCAAGCCGTCACCGAGCGGGCGATGGACAGCAACGACCTAGAGCGTGAGCGTGGTATTACTATCCTCGCTAAATGTACGTCCGTTGTATGGAAGAATACCCGCATTAACATCATCGACACACCCGGCCACGCCGACTTTGGCGGCGAGGTGGAGCGCATCCTGAGCATGGTTGATGGTGCTGTGATTTTGGTGGACGCTGCCGAGGGGGCCTTGCCGCAAACAAAGTTTGTGTTGGGTAAGGCTTTGGCCCGTGGTTTGCGCCCGATGGTTGTTGTTAATAAGGTGGACCGTGGCGATGCCCGCCCTGATGAGGTGCATGATGAGGTGTTTGACCTCTTTGCAGCATTGGGCGCGAATGATGAGCAGCTCGACTTCCCGATGCTCTATGCGTCTGGCCGCCAAGGCTGGGCAGACCGGGAGCTAGAGGGCGCGCGTGAGAATCTTCATGCTTTGTTTGACCTTATCTTAGAGCATGTACCCAGCCCCGGGCTGGATAAAGATAAGCCCTTCGCGATGGTCTCCACAATTTTGGAGAGCGATAACTTCCTTGGCCGTATCCTGACAGGCCGTATTGAGCAGGGGCGGGCGAAGGTGAACATGCCCATCCGTGCGCTGCGGGCTGATGGAAGTGTGGTCGAGACAGGCCGCATCACCAAGCTTCTCTCCTTCCGTGGGTTGGAGCGTGTGCCTGTTGAGGAAGCTGAGGCGGGCGATATTGTTGCGATTGCTGGTCTCTCTGAAGCTACGATCCCTGATACATTGGCCGAGCCTTCTGTTGAGGAGCCGCTGCCCTCCACACCGATTGACCCGCCGACTCTCTCTATGACCTTCCGTATTAATGATGGTCCGCTCGGGGGGCGTGAGGGCAAGAAGGTGACCTCTCGCCAGATTCGTGACCGCCTCTTTAAGGAGACGGAAGGTAATGTGGCTATTAAGGTGACAGAAAGCCCAGAGAGCGAGGCTTTTGAGGTCGCAGGCCGTGGTGAGCTTCAGCTTGGCGTATTGATTGAGAATATGCGCCGTGAAGGCTTTGAGTTGACCATTGGTCGGCCTCGCGTGTTGTTCCGTGAGAATCCGGAGACAGGCGAGCAGGAGGAGCCGTTTGAGGAGGTCGTCATCGATGTGGACGAGCCTTATTCCGGCGTTGTGGTGGAGAAGATGTCTCTGCGTAAGGGTGTGATGCAGGATATGCGTCAATCCGGTGGGGATAAAGTCCGTCTTACCTTCATGATCCCATCGCGTGGATTGATTGGCTATCATGGTGAGTTCCTCACCGATACACGTGGCTCTGGGTTGATGAACCGTCTCTTCCATTCCTATCAGCCTCACGCTGGTGCGATTGAAGGCCGCCGTAATGGCTCCCTCATCTCTGCTGAAGATGGTGCAACGACTCCATATGCGTTGTTCTCGCTTCAGGACCGTGGGACACTTTTTGTGGATGCGGGTGAGAAGATTTACGTTGGCATGATTCTGGGTGAACATTCCCGTGAGAATGACCTAGAGGTGAATGCCGTGCGTGAGAAGAAGCTTACGAACATGCGGGCCTCTGGCAAGGATGACGCCGTTGTGCTGGTTCCTCCGCGTAAGATGAGCCTTGAGCAGGCCATTGCTTACATTGAGGATGATGAGCTGGTGGAGGTCACACCTTCTGCGATTCGTCTGCGTAAGCGGTATCTGGACCCGCACGAGCGTAAGCGTGCGGCACGCGGTGCGAAGGGCTAAGCTTTCGCCCATTTGTGAGAGCGTGTAACAAAGGGGAGGCCGGGGCATTATTGTCTCGGCCTTTTCTTCATATGATAGGAGATGAATGCGTCATGGCGAAAAACCTTTATGCCACGATGAAGGCTCTACCCGGCCATCGGGAAAAGGTGGCCAGTCTGCTTACCGCTTTGGCCGAGAATGTTCGTGCCGAGCCGGGCTGTGTGCGCTTTGTGGTCTATACGTTAGAGGCTGAGCCGGACCTCTTTCATGTTGAGGAAAGCTACCGCGATGAGGCCGCCTTTAAGGCCCATATGGGGACCGAGCATGGCCGTGTGTTCAACAAGGCTATCGAGACCCTCGTGGAAGGTGGGGCCTCTAAGGTTGTTTTTCTAAAAGAGATTGCCTGAGGGCAGCGGGGAGGGGTCAGACCTTACCCGGCTGGCCCCGGCTAGTGGAATGTTCAAAACGCAAGGCTTTATCGGGCCGAGCGACATGGTGTGCGGCATGGGCTGCTACGGCCCCTTCGGAAAAGCCTTGGAGAATGAGCTTCATTTTGCCGGGATAATGCGCCACATCACCAATGGCGAAGATGCCCTCTAAGTTGGTTTGCATGGTGGCAGGCTCTACTGCAATCGTGCTGCGCTGCGTCTCCAACCCCCATGAGGCCACAGGGCCAAGGTCGGTTGAAAGACCATAAAAAGGCAGTAGCACATCAGCTTCTAAGGCGCGGACGGTCTCATCTAGTGCAATGACCTCAACATGGCTGAGCTGCCCATCAGTCCCGCGTAGGCCATGAAGTTGATAGGGGACGATTTTCTCAATCGCACCAGCTTCAATTTTGGCTTCGATTTGGGCCAGTGTCTCCGGGGCCCCACGGAAGCGGTCCCGCCGGTGGACGAGATAGAGCGTCTCGGCAATGTCGGAGAGGGATAATGCCCAATCCAAGGCGGAATCACCACCACCTGCTACGACAATGCGTTTACCCTCAAAAGCGGCACGTTTTTTTACATAATATTGCACGCTACCGCTGCGTTCATAAACATCTAGCCCCTCTAGGGGAGGGCGGTTCGGGCCGAAGGCCCCAGCCCCAGCGGCGATGATGATGGCTTTCGCGTGGATGACATCGCCGCGCTCATTACGCAGGGTAAAGGCCCCAGCCTCCCCCTCTAGCTGGCTGATGCGGCTGCCAAGGAGGCGCGGGACGTTAAAGGGGGCGATTTGCTCCTCCAACGCAGCGATTAAATCCCCCCCCGTGATGGAAGGATGAGCGGGGATGTCGTAAATCGGCTTTTCAGGGTACAGGGCCGCGCATTGCCCCCCTACACAATCAAGAACATCAGTTAAGATGCAGTCGAGGCGCAACATGCGGCATTCAAAAGCGGCAAAAAGAGCTGCGGGGCCTGCGCCAATAATGGCGATGTCGGTTGTGTGGGTGGCAGATGAATGTGTCATAATCGTCTCCATAAGCATTTTTTGCCGCGGGGAGTAGGGGGTGATGCCTTTTGCGCGTCATTTACAGGGTATTATTGTGCTATGTTATAAGCCCATAAAGTTAAAGAATAGGGCATAAAGAGCGGTAGAGGGTGGTTTTGCTGATGGATGTGCGTCTTTCCTCCCCAGAGCAAACGGCGGTTTTTGCCCGGCATGTGGCGGGTTTGTTGCAACGGGGGGATTGTCTGGCCCTGCATGGGGAGATGGGGGCAGGCAAAAGCAGCTTTGCCCGTGCCCTGATTCGCGCCCTTGCTGATGATGAAGCGTTGGAGGTTCCCAGCCCGACTTTTGCGTTAGTACAGTCCTATAACACAACATTGGGGTTGGTGTTTCATTATGATTTATGGCGGCTCTCCAGCCCCGATGAGCTTTATGAGTTGTCGTGGGATGATGCTTGTGAAGGTATTATGCTGGTGGAATGGCCAGACCGCGCGGCGGAATTGCTGCCAGAGGGGGCGTTTCATCTCACCTTTACACCGGGCGCAACGGAGCAAGAGCGGCATATAGCTTTTCATGGTTGGCCAGAAGAACGCTTAGATACGCTTGCGATGATGTATGAGGGAAATCAAAGCTGATGGCCTCTCATACCCCTATGAATAGTGCGACAATCCCCGCCTCTTGTGCGTTTTTGGATGAAGTGGTTCATCAATGGCTAGCCCGTAATGGGGAGGAAGCAGGGGATGAGATGCGGCGTGGGGGGCATAGCGGAACCATCCTTGTACCCGGTCGCCGTGTGGCACGCGCCCTTATGGAAGCGTTTTTGCGTGTGCTAGATGGCCGCCCTGCTCTTTTACCGGCTATTGTTTCTTTGAGCGATGTGGAGCAGCAAACGCTTTTCCCCATGGCGTTGGATGAGGCCCTCCCCCCCGCTGTAGGGCCTGTTTTTCGCTTAGCCATTCTTGCGCGTTTGATTTTAGCGGCCCCTTTTTTCACTACGGTCTCTGGTCGTGAGGGTGGGACGATTGATCGTGTATGGCCATTAGCCCAAGCGTTAGCAGAGCTTATGGATGATGCTGAGCGCAGCGGGGTGGATTTATATGAGGCTCTCCCGAATGCCGTTGCGGATGATTTTGCTGGGCATTGGCAAAAGACGTTAGAGTTCCTCAAAATTGTAACGGAAGCATGGCCTGCCATCCTCAAAGAGGAGGAGCGGAGCAATATCATGGCTCGCCAGGTCGCGTTGATTGAGGCGCAAGCGCGGTGTTGGGCAACGATGCCGCCAGATTATCCGCTTTGGGCTGTAGGGTTTGTGGATGGCTCGGCAGGCGTAGCGGCGATGTTAGGCACGGTGGCTGCCTTACCGCGTGGGATGGTGGTCTTCCAAGGGGTGGATTGCCAGATGGAGGATGCTTTGTGGGAGCATCTCCCCCCCACACATCCGCAAGCTTTGTTCCGAGATGTGTTGGAGCAAATGGGGATAGAGCGGCGCAGTATCGCTCAATGGGGGCGTGTGCAGCGGCCTGCGCGGGAGCGGCTCTTCCAATGTGTGATGGTGCCAGAAGCGGGAATTGCCTCTTGGGGCCAGCCTTTGGCCGATATAGCAGCGTGTTATGAAGGTTTGTCCATTCTACCCGCTGCGGAATCCCAAGAGGAGGCACAGGCGATTGCGCTTATCTTGCGGGATGTGGCGGGTAAGCCGGGTCGTTCTGGCGCATTAGTCACGCCAGATCGTGCTTTGGCAGACCGTGTGAGGGCGGCTCTGCTCCGTTTGGGGATTCATGCTGATGATAGTGCGGGCGAGCCTTTATCTCGCACGCCTAGTGCTGTGTTTATGCGCCTTATTGCTCAGGCGGTGACACGGCAATTCAGCCCGGTGGCGTTGCTCTCTGTCCTCAAACATCCATTGACGGCTCTAGGAATGAGCCCCGGACGTGCCCGGGCGAGTGCCCGCCTTTTAGAGCGGCGGCTTTTGCGTGGCCCTGCTCCGCAGCCGGGGTTGGAGGGCTTGCGTCAGGCTTTGGAGAGGATGGAGGAGTCCCAAAGGGTGGATTATGGGCATCAAGCTGATGCGCCAGACCAGCCTGAAACATTAGAGAGCTTCTTGGCAGCCTTAGAGGCCGCTTTTGCTCCGATGCGGGCATTAGAGGCTACAGCACGCGTGCCGGAGATGCTGACAGCTTTGCTCCAAACAGCGGAAGCCCTCGCCGCTACGGAGGAGGAAGGAGACGGCCCCGACCAAGCGCGCCCCGGCTCTCGCTTGTGGCGTGGGGAGGATGGCGGTACGCTCTCCCGGCATTTTGTGGAATTGATGAGCCATACAGGGGACATTCCCCCTCAACCTCTCAGCGCGTTAGATGGGTTCTTGACCACGAGCATGGCTGGTAAGAGTTTGACGGGCTTGCGGGGCTATCAAGATGGTGTGGAGCTTGCTCATCCGCGTATTGCTATCTATGGGGTGTTGGAAGCCAGGCTTTTAGCGTTTGATACCGTAATTCTGGGTGGGTTGAATGAGGGTGTTTGGCCTCCCGTTGCTGATTCCGGCCCGTGGATGAGCCGCCCGATGCGCCAGCGTGTGGGGCTGCCCTCACCAGAGCGGAAGATCGGAGCCCAAGCGCATGATTTTGTTATGGCCGCTCTTGCCTCGGCGCATGTTGTTCTCTCTTACGCTCAGCGGCGCGATGGTGCGCCCACGGTCCCTGCGCGGTGGGTGATGCGTCTTTCTGCTTTTTTGGAGGGGCAAGGCCACGCTTTACAAGAGCATCCCGCCCTAGCATGGCAAGCGATGTTGGATATGCCTGTGGGGGAGGCACGCCCCGTTGCCCCGCCAGAGCCAAAGCCGCCCTTGGCTTTGCGCCCACGCCGTTTGAGCATTACGCGGATTGATACGTTAAAGCTGGACCCGTATGCAATTTATGCACGGTATGTCCTTGGCTTAAAAGCCCTTGCCCCGCTGGAGGAAGGAGCAGAGCATGTTGATTATGGGAAGGTTGTTCATGGTGCGTTAGAGCGCATGATGGCACGTTATCCCACAACGTGGTCCGATCAGGCTTCAGAGCATTTGCATCGTTATTTTGATGACGCGTTGGATGAGGCACAAGTCCATCCTGCTCTTGCAAGTTGGTGGCGGCCCCGCCTGCATCGCATTGCCGATTGGGTGTTAGAGCGAGAAAGTTGGCGGAATGCCGGGCGGGTGAATTGCACCTCGCAAACGGAAATTGCGTTGGATTACGTCATGCGGGATTTACCGGGCGGGGCGTTTTACATCACAGGGCGAGCCGACCGGATTGACGTGCTGGCAGAGCCGGGACAAGAGCCGCAAGGGCGTCTTTTTGACTATAAAACAGGTCAGCTTCCTTCCCAAAAGGATGTTGTTGCGGGGTGGTCATCTCAATTAGTGCTGGAAGCTGCGCTCTTAGCCAAAGGGGCCTTTGAGGGCTTACCCGCCATGGAGGTTGAGGCGTTGCGTTATTGGCGGTTAAGCGGGGGAGAGACACCGGGTGAGGAGGTGCGCATACCCTCTGCCAAAGCAAAGGCGACGTTGGGGGAGCTTATAGGCCCTGCTTTGGAGCAATTACGCCAGCTATTGGCAGATTATGATGAGCCTAACCGGCCTTATCGCTCCCAGCCATGGGCGGGGCGGGAGGCACGTTATAGCGATTATACGCAGCTAGCTCGTGTAGCGGAATGGCGTCTTGCGGGAGGGGATGAAGCATGAGCGCGCATCAAGAGGCTCTTAAACAGGCCAATGAGGCTCAGAGATTAGCATCAGACCCTATGGCCTCGGCCTTTGTGTCGGCTTCTGCAGGGTCGGGTAAGACGAAGTTGCTGATTGACCGGCTGTTGCGGCTTATGTTGCCCATCGCCTATCCCGGTGAGGATGGGCAGCTTATATTGCTCGAAGGCTCGGCCCCTTCGCGTATTTTATGCTTAACTTACACTAAGGCTGCTGCGGCTGAGATGGCGCATCGTTTGCAGCAGTATCTTGGGCGGTGGGTCTCCCTTTCTGATGAGGCATTAGGGGAAGCCCTTACGGCGTTAGATGTCCCTAATCTAGCAGAAACGCGGGATTGTGCGCGTGGGCTTTTTCTAAAAGTTCTGGACGCGCCGGGTGGATTGCAGATTGAGACCATCCATGCTTTTTGCCAATCTTTATTACGGCGTTTCCCGCTTGAGGCGGCATTAGACCCTCATTTTTCGCTCATCGAGGAGGCTGATACAAAGCTTGCTCTCCGCCATGCGTTGGAGGAGAGCCTCGCACGCCATCAAGACCCGGTGCAGGTGCTGGCAGGGCTGACAGGCTTTGATAAATTGATGGGGCTTTTAGGGCAGTGCAATGCGCAATCTGGCCTTCTCCAACCGCTTTTGAAGATATGGCAGCATGAGCCAGAGCGCGTTAAGCAGGCTTATCAAAGGCTTTTAGCGTGTGGAAGCCACGGTACGGATGACGTGCTTAAAGAGGCTTGTAGCCTTAAAGATGAGGCAGCATGGCGGGCGGATATTCAAGAAGCCTTACCGGCATTGGCAGAGACAAAACGTGCCCAATTTGAGGAGATTTTAAGCTGGTTGGGTAAGCCCGCAGCCCAGAGGGATAGAGCTGTTCTTACAGGGCTGCTTTTTACTGATAAGGGAGAGATACGCGATTTAAGCCGCCATCTAGGGGCAAAGGCCCGCAAGGCAGCACCGAATTTAGCAGAACGCCTCATAGACGAAGCCAAACGTCAAGAAGGGCTAGAGGATTCTATACGCGCTCAGCGTTTATTGGAGGTGAATACCGCTTTTCTCGCCCTCGCTATGCCTGTGATGATGCGCTTTGAGGATGATAAGAAGAATCGCGGCGTTGTGGATTATAATGACCTCATCGCTCGGACGCGGGATGTCTTGCAGGAGCCGGGGGCGGCGTGGGTTCTCTATAAATTAGATGGGGGGATTGACCATCTTTTGTTAGATGAGGTGCAAGATAACTCCGCCCTGCAATGGGAGATTGCCGGGGCTTTGACGGCCGATTTCTTCTCCGGCATCGGGGGGCGGGAGGATACGCCACGGCCTAGGACAGTCTTTGCGGTGGGGGATTTTAAGCAGTCGATTTATAGCTTCCAAGGGGCGGAGCCAGAGCAATTTCATAAATGGCGGCAGATTTTTGCACATCGTGTGCAAGAGGCCGGGCTTTTATGGCGGGAGCCAGAGTTGAATGTCTCATTCCGCTCTCTGCCGCCGGTTTTGGCAATGGTTGATGCCGTCTTTACGGGGGAACAAGAAGGGGCGCGGCAGGCGATTGATGGTTTGCGGGAGGCAGGGGATAGAGCCCCGCTTATCCATCAATCGGCACGTTCTGGCGGTGGGGGGCGTGTGGAGTTATGGCCGCTTGTCCCTGCTGATGCTCAAATAGCGTCACAGTTGGACATAATAGAACCAGCAGAGAATAACCCATGGCGGGCCCCTCATAAAAATGAGGAGCAGCGCAGTGCCCCCCAACGTCTTGCTGATGCGTTAGCGCATTATATCCAACAGCAGATAGGCCAACCCTTACAGCCCGGCGCAGCCCCGCTAAAAGCCGGGGATGTGATGATTCTCGTGCCGAAACGCTCGCCTTTCTTGCGGATGCTCATCCGGGCTTTAAAGACGCGCGGCCTCCCTGTGGCAAGCTTCATTCGGGCTGGGCTGGTGGAGCAAGCAGCCGTGCAGGACCTTATGACGCTTTGTGATGCGTTGCTTTTGCCGCAGGATGATTTAAGCCTCGCGAGCGTGCTGACCTCTCCTTTTGGGGGGCTAAGTGATGAATCGCTCATGGATTTGGCGACATGGGATGGCAAAAAACAGGCTCTCAAGCAGGTTCCGCTTTGGAGTGTGTTAAATCAACGCCATGAGGAACGGCCAGACTGGCATGCAGCTTGGGTGTGCTTGCAGGGCCTTTATAAGCGCGTAGATTATGACACGCCCTATGAGATTCTCGTGCAGGCCCTTGGCATACAAGGCGGGCGCACACGCTTCCTCTCTCGCCTTGGGCCTGAAGCTGCAGAGCCGATTGATGAGCTTCTTACAGCAGCTTTAACCTATGAGACGCAACATCCCCCATCCTTGCAAGGGTTTTTGCAATGGTTGCGTGCCAGTACGGTGGAGAGCCAGCGTGAAGCTGAGACGGTGATTGATGCTGTACGGTTAATGACGGCTCATCGCTCTAAAGGGTTGCAAGCGCGGCTTGTTATTCTACCGCATACAACGCACGGCCCCGGCAAAGCTGATCCTTTATTATGGGCTGGGCTAGAGGGAGATGATGTAGAGGGGCCGTTATGGGTCCCGCAGACGAAAATGCATTCAGAGCAAACAACATTCTACAGCGCGCAAGAGCAGGAACGCCAGAGGGAGGAGAGTAACCGCTTGCTCTATGTGGCTCTAACACGGGCGAGTGATGCGTTGCTCATTTGTGGGTGGGAGCCGAAGCAAGCCCCTAAAATCCCCACATGGTATGACTATTGCTATCAGGGCTTGCGTGCACTTCAAAGTCAGACAATCGAGCGTTTGGCTTCCTATCAGCCGGTTGCTTCACCCTTTGAGGGAGGATGGGAGGGTGAGAGGATCGTGCTGGAAAGGCCTGTCGAGGCGGCGGTCTCGTCTAAAGTAGCAGAGCCTCATCCGGTGGTTCCCCCCATTTTGCCGGAGTGGATGGGCCATGCCCCTGATTGGCAGATACAGCCCGCCCCGCATGAGGATGCGTTGGCCCGCCCGCTCGCACCGAGTCGGCCTGATAGTGCGGCTTATGGTCCATTACCAGCAGCGCGTTCACCTTTGGAGATTATGCGTGAGGGGTTGGTGATTCCACAGCCTGTTAAACGGCGGCAAGATGCGATGGAGCGGGGTGTGCTGGTCCATCGCCTGTTGCAATTCCTCCCCGATATTGCGGCGTTAGAGCGGCAGGAGAAAGCAGAATCATGGTTGCGGCATACGATGCCGGGTGTGGATGAGGTGGAGATTATACAGCTTGCAAAGCAAGTGGTCTCTATTGTGGAGATGCCTTTATTAGCCCCGCTTTTTGGGCCGGGAAGCCGAGCCGAGCAAGGCATATCAGGGACGTTGGGCCGTGCGGGAGATGGCACAGGCCGCGTTGTGTTGGGTCAGGTCGATCGCTTTTGTTTTGATGGACAAACGGTGTGGCTGTGCGACTATAAAACGGGTCATGTTCCTTCCCAACCGGGGCGTATTCCGGCGGCGTATCGGGCGCAGATGGCGAGTTACCGGCGTGTTATGCAAGGGCTTTATCCGGGGCATGAGGCACGGTGCTTCCTTGTATGGGTCGATGGCCCGTTGGCAACAGAGTTACCTCCCGCCTTATTGGAGGAAGCGTTGCAGTCCGTAAGGTAGAGAGTTGGCTAAGGGCAATGATTTATAGGATTTACATATAATTCAGACCAACAATACCGATTTCCCAAGGAGCAGCATCAACGGCATGGATAAGCGTACTAGGTGAGTTCACATTTCTGGGTAAAAGAGCGTTCAAGTGGCTCAAGAGCAAAGCTGCTTTGTTGAGTAGCCCAGTGGTCAGCGTCTCTGAACTATGGCAGGGACAACAGGATGTGAGAGTTTATAGAGAGTCCGAGGGGGAGTGTACGATGAGTGAACATACGATTGCAGTGACGGATCAAGCCTTTGAGAATGATGTGCTGAAGGCAGAAGGCTATGTTCTGGTGGATTTTTGGGCAGAATGGTGCGGCCCATGCCGGATGATTGCCCCAGCGTTAGAGGAAGTCGGCAAGGATTATAAAGGCCGTGTCACCGTTGCGAAGTTGGATATTGATGCTAACCCAGAGACACCAACAACCTTTGGTGTGCGGAGCATCCCGACCTTAATTCTCTTTAAGGAGGGTAAGCCCGTTGCGCAGCAGATGGGGGCATTGCCGAAGAGCCAGCTTAAAGTATGGTTGGACTCTCATATCGGTTAATCAGCCTGATGCGCTTTGCGCACTAAGGTAGAGATGAAAGCTCGGTAACAGGGAGGGGGTCTTCCTGCATTGCCGAGCTTTTTTATGGTGTTATCGTGCGGCAGAGAGATGGTCAGCTTTTGTAGGAGGGTGTAAGAGGGGGTATGTCTAAAAAGCGAGTGTTCCCGGCCCCTGTTATGATAACCACCTCTGCCGGGGTGGCCTCTATATGCGCTAAATTGCAGCATGAGCCTTTTGTTACGATAGATACGGAGTTTGTTAGGGAGAGGACCTATTGGCCACGTCTCTGCTTGGTACAGCTTGGCGGGGTAGATGATGTTGCCTTGATTGATACATGCGTACCGGGGATAGACCTCTCCCCTTTGGCGGCTTTGTTGGCTGAGCCAGATTGTGTGAAAGTTTTCCACGCAGCACGGCAAGATTTAGAGATTTTCCTGCATTTATTTGGGCGGTTGCCCGTTAATGTGTTTGATACACAAGTAGCGGCTATGGTGGCGGGTTTTGGGGAGCAAGTGGGGTATGATAACCTCGTAGCCTCCCTTACGGGGCAGTCGATTGATAAATCGCATCGTTTTAGTGATTGGGCGGCGCGTCCGCTCTCAAAAGCGCAAATTGCGTATGCAAGTGCTGATGTAACGCATCTGCGGGTGATTTATGAGATGCTCCTCCATCAGTTAGAGGAGCAAGGGCGGCTTGCATGGGTTAAGGATGAATTATCTGCTTTGGCAGATGAGCGTGTGTTCCGGCCTGATGTGCAAAAATTATGGAAGAAGCTAAAGCCACGGACGCATAACCGCAAAGTTCTTGCGATTTTGCGGGAGATTGTCGCATGGCGCGAAGGGGCAGCACAGCAAGAGGATGTCCCGCGTCAGCGCATTATTCGTGATGAAAGCTTGTTGGAGATTGCCGCAGCCCATCCGCATACTATAGCCCAGCTGATTCGGATTCGCGGGGTGACGGCGGAGTTTGCAGAAGGGCCGTTAGGGCGGGCTTTATTGGCAGCAGTGCAGCAAGGTGAGCAATGTCCAGAGGAAGCTCGGCCAGAGCTTCCCTCTCGCCGCAAAGGCGATGGCCCGCGCGCTCCGGCAGGAGTATTAGCCTTATTGAAGGTGCTTCTTACTGTGCGGAGTGAGGAAGGCAAGGTGGCCTCACGGCTTATTGCCTCTGCTGAGGAGCTGGAGCGTCTGGTCCAAGGAGAGCAGGACTTACCTGTCCTGACAGGGTGGCGGGCGCGTTTATTCGGCCGGGAGGCGCAAGCTCTTTTGCGTGGTGAGACCGTTTTATGTGTGGAAAAAGGGCAGTTGCGGATTATTGAGCGGGGGGCTCATGCCCCTATGAATATGGGGCAGAAAGGTTAGTTTTGAGCTAACCTTATTTTCCTGATAAAAGCGTAGCATAAGAGCCCCGTAACAACGCTACGGGCAGGAGTGGAGAGAGCAGCAATGGCTATGGAATGGACAGATGAGCTGATTGCTCGTCTTAAAGAATTGTGGGAGCAAGGCCTCTCCACAGCGGAGATTGGCCGTCAGCTTTCTATTACAAAAAATGCGGTTGTTGGTAAGGCTCATCGTCTTAACTTACCCTCGCGCCCGTCCCCCATCCGTAATAAAACCGCTACGGAGGGCGGGGCCAAGCCTGCGCGCCCGCGTGCTAGTCGTGCTAAAAAAACTGCTGAGGGAGAGGCCCCAGCTGCCACAGCGAAGCAGAAAAAGGCATCCGCTGTGACGGAGGAGCTGTTCGCTACGCCCCCTGTGGAGGAGAAGGCGAAGGTAGAAAAGCCGAAGAAGCTTGCCTCAAAGCCGCAGGAGGTGCCGGCGGTACCGCCTACCCCTCAAAAGACAGTTGCGGTTGATGAGCCAGCATTAAAGGATGTAGAGGAGGCGAGCCGCCCTGCTGTTGTGGCTGCGCCGCGTAAGGTTGCGCCGCCGCGCCGGGTACGGGAGGTGATGGATCGCTCCACACGACAAGGGCCAACATGCCAATGGCCCCATGGGGATCCTGGTACGCCGGAGTTTCATTTTTGTGGGGCTACCCCTCTTGCGGGCAAGCCTTATTGTGCTGAGCATGCGGCCATAGCTTATGTAAAGATTCGAGACCGCCGCCATTAAAATGGCCATATAAGCGGTACAAAAAAGCTGCCAGTCCTTTAAGGAAGCTGGCAGCTTTTTTGTAAGCTGAGGCCATAGCGTAACAGATAGAGCCGGGCTTAGGCGTGATGAGACCCGGTGCTATGTTTTTCGCTCTCATGATGGTGGGACACGTTATGGTCTTTATTGCCGGGGAGGGCTGAGGTAATCATGCCCAACTTCCCTGTGACTTGGCCGCCTTCATCGACCTGCAAGCGGCGACATTCTGCATTGCCGAGTAGCCGCCCACTAGCGCGGATAGTAAGCATATTGCGGACAGTGAGGTCACCTTCTAGTGTGCCAGCAACTTCAGCCGTTCCCGCTTCTGCTGAACCATGAAAGTGCCCGTCGGGGGCGATGATAAGTTCTTTCACCGTTAAATGTTCTACAGCAACTGTCCCTTCGACAATGAGACGTTCAATATTCTCAATCGAGCCGCGGATGGTAATGCTGTTATGGACGATGAGAGTCCGCGCATTGTCAACTGTGCGTGTTTTTTCTTGGTGATTATTGCGGTTGGGGGTTATCCGCTGGCGGGGAGCGGGACCCGGCATAGGGGAGGGGGGAGTAGGTAGAGACATGATTTCCTTTAATCAGGCGATAGAGTAGCACGCAATAACGGCACATCTCCTAAGGGGAGCCATGCCGAACTCTGCCCTGTCATCAGGCGTATCCCTAAAATAGAGGGAAGTCGTGCCCTTGGCTAGGTAATCCATGCAGGTAAGTGCATCTTTTCCTTATCACGAGAGGATAAAGAGAGATGGCTCTACAAGGTCTGAAGGTTATGGTAGGGAATATTTAATGTCAGACTATAAAAGAAAGTGACCTATCATGTCCGCTACCCCTCCGAAATATGACCTTTTATGCATTGGCAATGCCATCGTGGATGTGCTGGCAACTGTCACGCCAGAGCTGTTGGCAGAGTTTGGGGCTGTACCGGGGAGCATGACGCTCATTGATGCTGCTACCATGGCAAAGTTGGAGCAGCGTATCCATATCGAGCATGTAGCAGGGGGTGGCTCAGCAGCGAATAGTGTGGTTGTTGCTGCGCGTATGGGGGCAAAAACAGCTTATCTTGGTAAGGTTGCAGCCGATAAAGCGGGCGAGGATTTTACAGCGGATTTACGCAAACAGGGTATAGATGTTCCCTCCACGCCCCTAGCGGCTGGCGAGGCTATTCCTACAGCGCGTTGCATTGTGTTGATTACGCCCGATGGCCAACGCACGATGTTTACATATCTAGGGGCTTGTGTGGAGTTCACACCCCATGATGTTTTAGAGAATATCGTGGCCGAGTCGGCTATTACCTACCTTGAGGGTTATTTATTTGATCGCCCCCAAGCGCAGGAGGCTTTTTATCAGGCAGCCCGTTTAGCGCATAAAGCGGGGCGTAAGGTCTCTTTAACGCTCTCTGATAGTTTCTGCATCCAACGTCATCAGGCAGCTTTCCGGGATTTTGTGGCAGAATCGGTTGATATCCTCTTTGCCAATGAGGCTGAGATTCTCGCCCTTTACGAGACAGAGACGCTTGATGATGCTTTAAAAGCCCTCTCTCATGATGTTGCCCTTGGTGTTGTGACCCGTGGGGAGAAGGGGGCTGTTATCCAAGCGGGTGAGGAACGGCACGATGTCCCCACTAAGCCGGTGAAGCTGGTTGATACAACTGGTGCGGGTGATGCTTTTGCAGCGGGCTTCCTCGCAGGCTATAGCCGCCATCATTCTCTTGTGGAGTCTGCGCGGTTAGGCAATGAGGCTGCAGGCCATGTGATTGCTCGCCTTGGTGGTCGTCCAGGTGCGGATTTTGCCCTTAAAGCCTAAGGCGTAGCACTAGGGGGCGCGGTGTGTTTACAGCGCGTCCCATGTTGTCAGTTGGATGTTATGTGGGGCGAGTAACGCGCGCGTAGCAGGGTCTGTTAAGGCAGCTAGCTCTTGCTCTGGCTGATAGCCGGGCATGAGGGCAGCCATTTGTGCGTTTTGGCTCTTGGCGGGGTGGAAATAAACCTCACTCACCCCGGCAGGGAGTTGAGGGATGAGGCGTTGGATGCGCTCTGGCGTCATATGGCCAGACCACCGCAAACCAAAGCAGGAATCGTTGGTTTTCATCCCGGCTTTCCAAATTTGCCAGCGTAGGACACGCGTCCATTGCTCCAACGCGCGGTCACTTAGGTGAGGCGTTTCCCCCAAGGGGCCCGCAGGTTCCATAGGTGTGCGAACGGCCTTTAACCCATAGATTTTGCCCGTTTGGAGCAGTAAATGCCCGATTGTGGGATGGAGATGCATATGCTTATGCGCATTGGCATGGTCCAACCGCAGCCCTGTGCGTGCAAATTGCTGGAATTGAGCGTGGATTTCCTTCTTTAACGCAGAGCGCGTAGCGGGAGAGAAGAAATATTGAAAGCCCAGCCCTACTTGATTCCGACCAAACCAGCCTTTTTCATCCGTAATAACAGGCAGATGCAGGCAGGAATCGCCCTCTATAACGACAAGATGTAACCCCAACCGGAGGTCTGGCATACGTTGGGCACGGCGTAGAGCGTCCTCAAAAGCCGGGGCGGCAACCATGAGGCTTGCCGTGCTGAGGAGGCCTTTGCGATGGGCCTCCTCAATCGCCTCATTGACCTCCACACTCATACCGAAATCATCAGCAGAGAAAATGACACGGCGTTGTGTGGAGGTATTCATGCGGCGTTCGCCTTAGGCAGAATGACGCTGACGGAGGAACTGGAAGAACTCCACACCCTCACGCAAGCGGCGTTTGAGCATTTGTGGGTCTGTTGCCATTTCCTTGACGATAGCGAAAATCTTGGAGGGGCGGAAATAGAACTCCTTATAGAAGGTCTCCACGCTCTTAAAGATTTCCGTATGGGAGAGATGGGGGTAATGCAGCGGGGCAATCTGCACACCATTCTCGTCAATCAGCTCCGCTTCATCAACATTCAGCCAGCCATTCTCAGAGGCCTGTTTATGCAGGAATGTCCCCGGATAAGGAGCTGCGAGAGAGACCTGTAATGTGTGCGGGTCAATCTCTTTTGCAAACTGAATGGTCTCGCGGATAGTCTCGCGTGTTTCACCGGGCAGACCAACAATGAAGGTCCCGTGAATCTTAATGCCCAGCTTGTGGCAGTTTTTGGTGAACTCACGCGCTGTCTCAATCCGCATACCTTTTTTGATGTTATGCAGGATTTGTTGATTACCGCTCTCATACCCTACCAGCAGCAAGCGTAAGCCGTTATCACGTAGAACTTTTAGCGTGTCATAAGGGACATTGGCTTTAGCATTGCAGGACCATGTTACACCCAGCTTGCCCAGCTCCCGTGCGATGGCCTCTGCGCGGGGGAGGTCATCGGTGAAGGTATCATCATCAAAGAAGAACTCTTTCACCTGCGGGAAGTATTTCATCGCAAGCTTAATTTCAGCGGCTACATGCTCTGGGCTGCGGGTACGGTAGCGGTGCCCACCCACAGTTTGCGGCCAAAGGCAGAAGGTGCAGCGGGACTTACACCCACGGCCTGTATAGATGGAGATATAAGGATGCTTGAGATAACCGATGAAGTAATCTTCAATCCGTAGGTCGCGCTTATAAACCTCAGTTACGAAGGGGAGGCTATCCATATCCTCAATCATCGCACGGTCTTTATTGGTGATAATCTCACCATTTTCATTACGCCATGTGATGCCATCAACCTCTGCGAGAGGTTTCCCCTCGGCAATCTCTTTGATGGTGAAGTCGAACTCATTGCGGGCTACGAAGTCGATCGGGCTGCCTTGGGCAAGGCTCTCATCGGGCTGGACGGCAACTTTTGCGCCAACCATACCAATCTTCAGCTTCGGGTTGGCGTCCTTCAGCATTTGTGCCACGCGGACATCAGAGGGGAAGGAGGGTGTGGAGGTGTGCATGATGACGAGATCACGATTCTTCACATCCTCAAGGATAGGCCCCATGCCCATTTTAGCCGGTGGAGCGTCAATCAAGCGAGAGCCGGGGACCATTGCTGCAGGTTGGGCCAACCATGTAGGATACCAGAAGGAGCGAATCTCTCGCTTCGCCTGATAACGTGAGCCAGCACCACCATCAAAGCCGTCGAAGGATGGGGGCTGTAGAAACAATGTTCTCAACATGTATGGACACTCCTGATAATGTCGGGCCTGTCAACGCCGGTTTCGTTGATCAGGATTAAGGGGCACGATCGTTGTTGGGGTTCGTTATAGGGACTTCGTACGTGTTTTGCCACGGGAGATGTGCATTGTCTGCCCCCGCCATGTTACACGCGAGCCACGGGCACTTCCGAGCATCACACAAGCAGAGAGGCAGTCTCGGAATATAAGGAAAGGGAAAATGCCGGGTAAAGCGCAGTTTGTCAGGTGGTTAATGCGCCGTGTCACGGCTCCACGGCAGAGCATCCCTCCTATCAACAAGCCCCATGAAAAACGGCGCGATGGTGCAAAAAGGACACACAACACCCCCCAGAAAAGCGGTAACTGTAGGACAGAAAGCCCATATCCAAGAGGCTCCACACTCCGAACCGTTCGTCCCCAGCGTAGCTCATGGGTGAAAAGGTCCTTTAGGGAGGTCTCGGTGATAGTCGTCTGGCATAAAGTCCGCGCAAGGGCAATCTCCCCCCCATTACGGCGGATAAGCTGGCCTAGCACGGCATCATCAGCGACATGAGAGACAAGGGCCTCAAACCCACCAATCTGTTGTAAATGCGTTCGTTTGAGGGCCATCGTAGCCCCGAGGCAATCTTGACGCCCCATGAGGCGGGACATCATCACACCGGGGAGGAAGTTGGTGTTAATGCTATGGGCGCCCAACATGCGGATGAGGCTGGGGCTAGCAGGTAAGCCCGCATATAGTGTGGTTACAAGCTGAACCTTCTCTTGTTGGAATGCTTCAACAATATGCGTGATGTAATCTGGGCTGACATGAATATCGGAATCAGAGATGATCAAAATGTCATGTCGGCAAGAGGGATACATATTGATGAGGTTACTGATCTTACGATTAGGGCCATGTAAGGCATCATCAATAATGATTGTTACATCGTGATGAGGATAACGCTGCTGGAGGCGGCGAATTACCGGTAGAGCCGTATCATCTTCTTTATGTAGGCCGAAGATGATTTGATAGGATGGGTAATCCTGCTGGAAGAAGCTTTCTAATGCGTCTTCAAGGCGTGGCTCATCCCCATGTACCGGCTTCATGAGCGTAACGCTGGGGCTTAGAGCCTCTTGGTTGTGAGAGGAAGCCTCGCGCTGATAGGGGGCAGGCCGACCGGGGATGCGCACATTCTGGCAGAAACGAGAGAGTAAGCTTGTCCCGATGAGATTCTGCACATGCCCCGCTAGTGAAAAAGCTCCGCTCAGGGCGGAGGCTATCGCAAAGAGTGGGGCCATCAATCAAGATACCTCATGAGAATGGAGGGAAGGACGTTTTTCTAAGCTTTTCATCACGTCTGCCCAGCGGAGTGGGATACAAATTATAATGTAGGTGGACGTGATGAAAAGCTATCGCAAATTATTCGCGGAGGAAATCGTCAGCTTTGGTGGTGAGGCTACGCGCTAGGCCGTTTGCTCCTTTCTCGTTGAAGATTGTCTTAAAATCAGCCCGTTGAGCAGCAACTTGGCTGATGTGACCATCTAGCAAAATATCGGTGATGCGCCAGCCGTCGGGACCTTGGGCCATGACATAGTCAATGGGTGTTGGTGTCCCATTAGGGTCATCTTTCCCGCCGATAGTGGTGTGGACGATGGTCCGTCCATCCTGCTGGATCGTGTTTACAACGGTAAAGACAGCATCTGTTCCCGGCTTAAAGGTAGAGACATAACGCGCTACGGTGAAATGTTTAAAAGCTGCCAATAGGTCGTTTTTTTCAGCAGTAGAAAGATGGTCGTAATGCAGCCCGATGGAGCGTTTGAGGATGGACTCCATATCAAAAGCATGCTCAACGAACGGTGCAATCATTGCGCTGCGTTTGCTCATACTGGCAGAGGAATGTTCAGACTTATCCAAGGCCTTATATAAGGCTTCTATCGGGGCTTGTGGCGTTGTAGCAACAGGGGTGGCAGATGCCGAACTCCGGCTTGCCAGTGCGGGATGAACCCCAAGAGTGGAGACAGTCCCTATAGCGAGGGCCATCATTCCAAGGGAAGAGATAAGACAACGTTTCATGGACATGCTCTTTCCTCCTATGCGTCCTTTTATGCAAGAGGCGATGGGGCAGTTTGCAAGGGTACGCCTTGCAGGATTTCGTATAACTGTGTTGAATCTGCTACAGTTAGCGAAACAGTATAGCGCATTGCCGCCGGATAAACGAGTCCACAGTAAGAAGGAAAAGAGAGAATCTTCCACCGAATCCTCTAGTGAGGGTGTAGGGCTTAGTTCGTTAAGCTTGCATTTCTGCGCTGCTTCTGCGAGAGGGAAGCGGTGCAGGCTCGGCAGTCTCATTCTGGCGCGTCTGTCGGGCTATGTGCCACGGGTGGTCTGATACCGTGATTCAGCTCAGGAAGATATTATCAGAGGATTATAATGGCCGTACCATTGATGCAGGCTGTCCGAGTTGGACGGTACGTTCTCAAGCAGCACCTCACAGGGCGCAAGCGTTACCCGCTTGTGTTGATGCTTGAGCCGCTGTTCCGCTGCAATTTGGCTTGCGCGGGCTGTGGCAAGATTGATTATCCAGCGAAGATTCTTAACCAGCGTATGAGCTATCAAGAATGTCTTGATGCGGATACTGAAGCTGGTGCCCCAGTGATTGCTGTGGCGGGGGGAGAGCCCCTCTTACATAAAGAGATGCCACAGATTATTGCGGGCCTCGTGGCGCGTAAAAAATATGTGTATCTCTGCACGAATGGCCTTTTGTTAGAGAAGAAGATCGATGACTATAAACCATCACCTTTCTTCTCGTGGGACATCCATCTCGATGGTGACCAGCAGATGCATGATTCGTCCGTCTGCCAAGAAGGGGTGTATGATCGTGCGGTGAAGGCCATTAAATTGGCAAAATCCAAAGGCTTCCGCGTCTCTATTAACTGCACCTTGTTTGATGGTGCTAAGCCAGAGCGTGTTGCAGCTTTTTTTGATGAAGTCATGCGCTTAGGCGTTGATGGTGTGATGACAGCACCGGGCTATGCTTATGAGCGTGCCCCGGACCAAGAGCACTTCCTTAATCGCCAAAAGACGAAGACCCTTTTCCGGGATATTTTCCGCTTGGGTAAGGGCCATAAATGGCGGTTTACGCAGTCTCCTTTGTTCCTCAACTTCTTAGCAGGCAACGAGACATATCATTGTACCCCATGGGGTAAGCCGTTGCGGACCGTCTTTGGTTGGCAGCGTCCTTGCTATTTGTTGGGTGAAGGTTACGCTAAGACCTTCAAGGAGCTGATGGATGATACAGCGTGGGACCAGTACGGTACCGGTGCGTATGAGAAATGCGCCGATTGTATGGTCCATTCTGGCTATGAATCCACAGCGGTGATGGATGCAGTGCAGCGTCCTTGGCATTTCATCAAAGTAGCGTTGCAAGGGCCAGAGACGGAAAAGCCCATGGCTCCGGAGATATCGTTAGCGAATCAGCGGCCTGCCTCTTACGGGTATGATGCTGAGGTAGCGCGCCAGATGGAGCGGCTTGAAGGCGAGGACGCTAAGCGCGGCAAACCGGCTCGTGGTCCACGCGTACGCATTAACGGGCAGAGTGAAAGCCCAGCCCCGGCCCCGGCAAAGTAGGGCCATATTTCCTGCTCTGATTTTCTCGTCATTACCTTGTGATGGCGGGCTTATCAGGGCAGGATAGTTTTATGATGATTCCTATCCTTATAATTATTCTGCTCATCGTCCTTAATGGTGTTTTCGCCACGGGTGAGCTAGCTCTTATCTCTGCCAAACGCGCCCGGTTGTCCCATCTTGCACAAACAAAAGTTGCTGGGGCAGAGCGTGCATTAAAGCTGGCGGAAAATCCTCAAAACTTTTTGCCGACTGTGCAGATAGGTATGACCCTTGTCTCTATCTTGGAGGGGGCATTTGGGGGCAGCCAGATTGAGGAATCACTTCAGCATTACATTGAGCATTGGGCTATTTTTCAACCATTTGCTGGTGAGCTATCCATCATTATTGTGGTGGCGTGTATCACGTTTGCCATGTTGGTCTTTGGGGAGCTTGTGCCCAAACAAATCGCATTGCAGCGACCAGAGGCTATAGCCATTCATCTCTCTGCGCCGCTTTTGGCCTTATCTTGGTGTACGCGCCCGGTTGTGTGGTTGCTCAGTAAGACCTCTAATTGTGTGCTGCAACTTGTGGGGATAGGCTCTCTCCCGCGTGCCACTGTAACGGAGGAGGAGCTTAAAGCCGTCCTGCAAGAGGGAATGCAAGCGGGGATTTTGGAAACGGAGGAGCGTGAGATTATCGAGCGTCTGCTTCGCTTAGCGGATCGTCCCGTTCGTGCGATTATGACGCCACGCAATGAGCTGTTTTGGATAGACCGTAATGCGGATGAGGAGACGCTGGTTAGTAAGTTGCGGCAGTCTTCTTACGGGCGGATTGTTGTTTGTGAGGACAATGTGGACCATCCAGTCGGTGTGATGCTGGCTAAGGATGTGATGGACCGACTGTTGTTAGGTTTGCCCCTTTCGATTGATGCTGTATTGCGCACCCCGCCCGCTATTCCAGATAGCCTTACAGCTCAAGGGATGATTGAGCGTTTGAAGGGGATTTCCCTCGGTATAGTCTTTGTCTTTGATGAATATGGCTCTTTTGAAGGCATCGTTACACCCTCTGATGTTTTTGAGGCGATTATTGGGGATGAGGCCCTAGATGCGTCCTCTCAAAAACGGCATGAGGTGGATGGGAAAGAGGAATATATCCTTGATGGTTTCATGCCGATTGATGATGTATGCACACGGCTGGACCTACCCCCAATGGTTGAGGATGGGCGGTATCATACATTAGGCGGGGCTTTGATGGCTCTATTACGCCGTGTCCCTGCGCAGGGGGATAAGGTGGTGTTCTCTGGCTGGTTGTTTGAAGTGTTAGAGACAGAACGCCGCCGTGTTGTGAGGGTGCGTGTTAGCCGCCGCGCGTTGGCACAAAATTAATGCGTTATCAGGGTGAACTTGCTGCCTTTGCAGAGAATATGCGTTCTTTCATAAAGGGTGTTTTTATTTAAGTGGCTATGGGCATCAATTATTAAACTATTATTAAAATAATGAAGATTTCCTAAAAAACCTCCTAATCTACCTTGCGTGCTTTTTTGAGAGCGATATAAACCGAGGCAACATCCTTTCTGCTAGTGCGCTGTAGCAGCTCTGTGGGAAAGGTAGCGTGTTGTGAGGAGACGTTGCACATGATTACGCTTTCACCCGACTATCGTCCTTCTGAGGATGAAGAGTTTATGAATGAACGGCAATTAGCGTATTTTAAGCAAAAATTGCTGCATTGGCGGATGGACCTTCTCAAAGAGGCGGGGGAGACGTTAGCGAGTCTTTCCGAAGGGGGCATCCACGAGGCTGATCTAACAGACCGCGCAACAGTGGAGACGGACCGTGCTTTTGAGCTAAGAACGCGTGACCGTGCGCGTAAGTTAATCATCAAGATTGATATGGCGTTGGCACGGATTGAGGATGGGTCTTACGGTTATTGTGAGGAGACAGGCGAGCCTATCGGTCTGCAACGTCTGGAGGCACGGCCTATTGCCATATTGTCGCTAGAAGCACAAGAACGGCATGAGCGGCACGAAAAGATTTATCGTGATGACTAATTAAGGGTTGCACGGAGAGGGCGAACAGGCTAGGTAACCCGCCATAGGTTTTCGCAAGGCTGCTGTAGCTCAGTGGTAGAGCACTCCCTTGGTAAGGGAGAGGTCGCGAGTTCAATCCTCGCCAGCAGCACCATGATGAGACCATCTCCCCCTTTTAGAGTTCTTTTGCAAGAAAGCCGCCTTCATGGCTGATGTGATTACCCTTTACGGGATTAAGACCTGCTCCACCGTTAAGAAGGCTATGAAATGGCTGGAGGAGGCAGAGATACCCTTCCACTACCATGATGTCCGTAAGGATGGTGTGACCTCGGCTTTGCTAGAGGCATGGTGCGCTACAGTGGGGTGGGAGAAGCTGTTGAATCGCTCTAGCCTGACCTTCCGTCGTTTGGATGAGGCGGAGAAAGAAGGGTTGGATGAAGCGAAAGCTGTGGCTCTCATGCTGGCTCATCCGACTTTGATTCGCCGCCCTGTTACGGTGAAGGGTGAGCAGATGATGGTGGGGTTTAAGCCAGAACTTTATGAGGCCTTTTTCGCTTAAAGCAATGTGGTCTCGCTCTTTGTTTTTTAGGATGCTACAAGGCCCCTTTTCTGGGGCCTTTATTGTTGGAGGAGGGGTAAGTCATGGAGGTATTTTCACGGCGTATTCCTTCTCCCCCAAGGCGAGAGGGGGAGGCAGCGTATCCCCTTTTTGCGCCGGAGCAGGTTTTAACGCTCTTTCAGCGGCGATGCGCGGATATATGCAGCCGGTTTGAGGAGTGGCGTACACCGATACGTGTAAAGGGCGTGATAGGTGAGATCCCCGTTGAGCGTTGGCGGCGGCGGGAGGCAACCCCGTTGCTAGATGCCCATACAGGGGCGGCTCTTTTGTTGGAGATTCCCCCTGCTTTGGTAGCGGAAGAAGGCTTGCGCACGGGCGAGACGGTACAGGTCATAGGGGTGTTGCGCGCCCACGCGCAACAAGGGCAGCTCACATTACGAATGGATGTTCTTTCCCTTACGCGTGATGCGCTGGAGGAGGCTCATCGCCAGAGTGAGATGGTGATGGAGCTTATGCGTAGTCTCCCACCACGTCGGCGTGCCTTTCCTACGCAGGAGGGGGCCCGGATGCTACTGCTTGGCCTTGGTGTGGGTAGCGAGCGGCTGGCCCATATGGTGCATGCTCTTGGGGGATTATGGTCGGAGCGCAACGTGACGTTACGCGCCGTCTCCGAAGCGGAAGGGCCGGAGGCTCTACAGAACTTATCGCAGATAGAGCATGAGATTATATTTTTGATTATGGCAAAGGGGCATCTTTCTGCATGGGAGCAGCCCGCATGTATTAAGGCCCTATCGCGCTGCCCAGCTTATCGTATTCTAGCTTGCGATGGCGGAGGCGATGAACAGGAGGGAGGGACCCTTTTAGCGCATTTAGTGGAGCAGTATTTCACAACGCCGTTAGAGGCCGCAGAGTTTATCCGGTATCAGAGTGTGGAACATCGCCAGAGGCAGGATGAGGAACGTGCTCATCAAGAAGAAGTAGAGGCATTGCGGACAAGCCTTGCCGCTCTTACCCAACGTCCTACCGAAGGGCCGCCCCGCCTTTCTATGCTCGCCCTTACCCTTGGTGTGGTTTTGGGGGTGAGCCTTATAGTAGCGGGGCATTGGTTTTTAGGGCTGTTTTAGCCGCATTTATGGTAGAAAAGCAGGCCGTGCAGTAAAGCGGGGCAAGAACTCCTCCAGCATGGGGGCTAATGTGCGTAAATGCTGTGCGGAATCAGGTGATAACAGCAATAGCGCGCGTTGTAGGTCTTGCGGCTGGGTATGGGCATGGCCTGCTACCCAAAGGAGCAACCCGCGTACGCTGAGGCCATCTTCTTCATCCATAGGGGGAAGCGGCGTAAAGAGCATGGAGGGTGGCACGGCAGCGGGAATCATTTCCAACGGGGTGCTGGCATGGCCCGTTTCGTGCGGCAAATGGATGCTGCGCGTTTTAGGGTCGAAGCTGATACGCAAACTAGTCATGCTGAAGGGACAAGGCGCATCCCCAAGGGTAAAGGGCGTTTCATCTTGCGTATAAAGCGTAAGGAGATGCGGGATACTCTCCTGCCAGAAGCCTGCAAAGGGGCGGTGTTGTTCTGGTGGGTCACATTCCAGTAACTGCCCCTCAGATGTGCGGAGGAGAATCGTACGACCAGGATTATAAGGAGCGGCGACTTGCGGGTTGAGGGCAAGCATATCCTCTAAGGAGGGGCGCACGCGGTCATAATGGAAGGCATCATGGCGGACATGGTCTTCCAAAGTGAGGTCATGGTCTTGCAAAAACCATTCAGCCCGTTTTTCGTCTAATTGTTGTGCTGCAAGCTCACGCAAGCGTGCCAACCCGGAGATGAGGGCACTCTCTCGCATCTGGTTAGCAAGCTGACGCATATGCACAATTTTGTCATGCGCTGGTGTGGTTATCTGCTCATTACGGTCATAATGAGCGCGCATAGCGGGGGGAAGCTCGGCCTCATCATGCGCTTGGGCACAGATATAATGTTGGATACAACCGCCTTGCCACGGGGCCACAAGTAAGTCAGCGTCATCAGGACGGTATGGCTGCCCATCAGCCCGGATGATGGCCTCGGAGGGGAGGTCAAGCAGGTGCGGATTCGTCAGAGCTTCGGGTTTAGCCAAATGATCGAGTCGGGCAAGCAAACGGACAAAATGATGGTCGTGGAACGATTCTGGGGCATGCCACGGATAATTGGCAACAATATGACCAGGCGGGGGACGAAGTTGTCCCGCCGTCCCATAAATACGCCAGTGAAGGGCAATCGCCGCCGTGTCTTCTTGAACTTTTTGGAGGAGAGAATCTAGCTCATGCTCTGGGTTAAGATACTCGTCTGCATCAAGAATCGCGACCCAATTTTCAGCTATATCGCTCTCATCGTCACTATCAGGCTGGTCTAGCTCTTGTGTGATGTGGCGCAGATGAGCGAGGGCATGACGTGTAAGCTCTAAGCGGCGCTTCTCGGCGGGGAGAGTCTCATCCAACTCCACAGGATGCCACGAGATAGGCCAGTCTGCTTGGTAAGCTTGGCTTATCTGACGCGCATTATCAAAGGCTCCAGCATCAATAATGGCAATATGTTCGACTCCTAAGGCCAAATGCCATGCGAGCCATCCCGGTAGGGTATGGTCAGCTTTTTTAAGGAGGAGAGCGCAGGTAAGACGGGGACGCCTAGCGGACATAAATACGCACCATGTTGCTATGGACGGTGGGATCGGTACTCACACGCATATCCAATTGGATAGGACGCGCACCCGCAGCCAATATGTGATTAGCGACAGGGGAGACCAAGTTCTGCGTGAGAGTGTGTAAGGTTTCTCTTTCAGCTTCCGGTGTTTTTTGCATAGGTGCTATGCCTTGGACGGTAAAGAGGATGTTGCTTTTCCGGCTGAGAGCGAGCTTTGCGGCTTTTTCTACCGCTGGGCCGTATTCTTCCTCTGGTGTACCTTCAATAATTTGCAGGAAGGCAGGCTTACCGGGAGCTGCGACTGGCAAAGCAGGGGCCGCAACGCGCGGGGGCCTACCCGCCTGCGGGTCGAAGGTGCGTTGATCAATCGGATTACAGCCCCAAAGAGGGGTTGCCAGCAGCGCAAAAAGAGCGGTGCGGGTCCATAAAGCGGAACGGTGGGTATAGAAAACCATCATAGATGACTTACTCGCAGGAAGCGGGGCATGACGCAAGAGGGTAGCAGGCTTGCTTTAAAAACTTCATTTTCCCTCTGTTGCTCTGCCACAAGGGTGCTATGGATGGTACGTCCTTTAGCTACCAAATTATGGAGGAAGCGACCAATGGCCGTTAAAATTGCAATCAATGGGTTCGGGCGCATCGGGCGTCTGGTTCTTCGTGGGATTATCGAGAGCGGGCGCACAGATGTGGAGCCTGTACTGATTAACGATCTCGGTTCTGTGGAGGCCAACGCTCACCTCCTGAAATATGACACCATCCATGGCCGCCTGCCGGCTGAGGTTGAGGTCGTCAATGGTGACCTGCTCATCAAGACCCATGCTGGTAAGACCATCGGGCCTATCAAGGTGACCTCTCAGCGTAACCCAGAAGAGATTCCGCTTCAGGGTGTTGATGTGGCGATGGAGTGCACAGGCCTCTTTACAGCACGCGATAAAGCTTCTGCCCTGCTGAAAGCTGGTGCAAAGCATGTGCTGATTTCCGCTCCGGGTAAGGATGCAGATGCCACCATCGTTTATGGTGTGAATAACGAGGCTCTGAAGCCGGGTATGCAGATCGTTTCCAACGGGTCCTGCACAACCAACTGTCTCTCCCCAGTCGCTGCTGTGCTGGATGACAAGTTCGGCATCGAGCGTGGTTACATGGTGACAGTTCACTCCTACACGGGTGACCAGCGCACAATCGACACACTGCATAAAGACCCACGCCGTGCGCGCGCTGCAGCTGTAAACATCATCCCGACCTCCACAGGGGCTGCCCGCGCTGTTGCGCTGGTTCTGCCACATCTGAAGGGCAAGCTGGATGGTACAGCGATTCGCGTCCCAACGCCGAACGTCTCCCTCGTCTCTTTGGACTTCGTGCCGAAGCGTAAGCCATCTTCCATCGAGGAAGTGAACGAGGCCGTGCGTGAGGCTTCTGAGGGCCGGCTGAAAGGCATCCTTGGCTACAATACAGAGCCGCTGGTGAGCCACGACTTCAACCATGTTGCCTTCTCCTCCACCTTCGATGCAACGCAGACAGCGTTGGTTGATGGCGGTGAGCTGGTCCGCATCTGCGCATGGTATGACAATGAGTGGGGCTTCTCCAACCGTATGTCCGACACAGCGTCTCTCTTTGGGAAACTCTGATCATGGCTTTTCGCACGCTAGATAAAGCGGAGGTACGCGGTAAACGCGTACTTCTCCGCGCTGACCTGAATGTCCCCATGCATGAAGGTGCCATCACCGATACAACGCGTATTGAGCGTGTGCTGCCGACCATCCGCGAGCTGATTGAGAAGGGGGCCAAGGTCATCCTTCTCAGCCACTTCGACCGTCCTAAAGGGAAGGTCGTGCCTGAGATGTCGCTGGCACCGGTGGGTAAGCGTCTGGGTGAGCTGCTAGGTCGCCCGGTTGCTTTTGCGTCCGACTGCGTTGGGCCAGAAGCTAAAAAGGCGGTTGATGCCCTAAAGGATGGCGATGTCCTCCTGTTGGAGAACACACGCTTCCACGCTGAGGAAGAGAAGAACGATCCTGCATTCTCCAAAGCATTGGCTGCTAATGGGGATATTTATGTAGATGATGCGTTCTCTGCAGCTCACCGCGCTCATGCCTCGACAGAGGGTGTAGCCCATCTTCTGCCTGCTTATGCAGGCCGCTTGATGGAAGCTGAGTTGACGGCTCTTTCTGCAGCTTTGGAGAATCCAAAACGCCCTGTTGGGGCCGTTATTGGTGGCTCCAAAATCTCCACGAAGCTGGACCTCATCGGCAACGTGTTGGATAAAGTGGATGTGCTGTTCATCGGTGGGGCTATGGCTAATACCTTCCTCGCTGCTGAGGGTGTGAAGGTTGGCAAGTCCCTCCAAGAGGCCGACATGCACGAGACAGCCCGCAAGATTGCCGCTCATGCTAAAGAGAAGGGCTGCAAGCTGGTTCTGCCAGTAGATGCCGTTGTCGCGCGTGAGTTCAAAGCGGGTGCGCCTTCTGAGGTTGTGCCGGTGGATAAGGTGCCTGATGACGCCATGATCCTCGATGCCGGGCCAAAAACAGCCGAGCTTATCTCCAAGCATTTAGCTGACCTTAAGACTCTGGTCTGGAATGGTCCGCTTGGTGCCTTTGAGATTGCCCCGTTTGATAAAGCAACGGTGGAAGTGGCTCAGGCCGCAGCGAAGCTGACTGAAGCAGGCAAGCTACTTACAGTGGCAGGCGGTGGTGATACGGTTTCTGCTCTGCGTCATGCAGGTGTGGCAGACCGTATGAGCTACGTCTCCACAGCGGGCGGTGCCTTCCTCGAATGGCTGGAGGGTAAGACCCTTCCGGGTGTTGAGGTGCTACGCGCTAAATAAGACATCGGATTAAACCGAGGTTTTAAAAAAGGCGGTTGTCCTTATGGGGCACCGCCTTTTTTGATGATGTTATTTACAAAAATGCGGCTCGTTAAAACGAACCGCAGTCTTGCAAGGATGAAAAAGGGCCAGAGGGGGAGAGGAGACGTTTTAAGCGTCATCCTCCGTGAAGCCTTGCTCCTTACGGCGGGCTTTTACGGCAGAAGCCATAGCCTTTTGTAATTTCTCCATCGCACGAGCTTCAATTTGACGAATACGCTCGCGTGAGACGCCGTAATGGTGGGAGAGTTCCTCCAAAGTGGAAGGGTCTTCCTTCAAGCGGCGTTCGGTGAGGATGTGACGCTCACGCTCATTAAGGGTTTGCATCGCTTCAGCGAGGAGGGCCTTACGGCCATTCATATCCTCATTTTCAGCTAGCGTCTCTTCTTGGCTCTCATTTTGGTCCACAAGCCAGTCTTGCCATTCTTGCTCGCCATCAATGCGCAGTGGGGCATTAAGGCTATGATCCGGCGCGGTGAGGCGGCGATTCATGGAGATGACATCTTGCTCTGGCACACCGAGCGTCTTAGCAATATGGTCAATCTGCTCTGGTTGAAGGTCGCCTTCCTCATAAGCTTGCATCTGGCCTTTAAGGCGGCGGAGATTGAAGAAGAGTTTTTTCTGCGCCGCTGTGGTTCCCATTTTCACTAAGGACCAGCTATGGAGGATATATTCCTGAATAGCTGCACGAATCCACCACATAGCGTAAGTGGCTAAGCGGAAGCCGCGCTCTGGGTCAAAACGGCGGACAGCCTGCATCATGCCGATATTGCCCTCGCTGATAAGCTCACTTACGGGCAGACCATAACCGCGATAGCTCATGGCAATTTTTGCAACAAGGCGCAGATGAGAGGTCACAAGCTCATGAGCAGCACTGCTATCATGCTTATCTCGCCAGCGGCGGGCTAAATCTAACTCTTGCTCGGATGTGAGGAGAGGAAAACGGCGGATTTCCTGAAGATAGCGGGATAAATTGGTCTCCGGCCCAATGGCAGGGAGAGTAGTGGGAGACTTCATATATATTCGACTCCTTGCACCTAGCTGGCGAAAGAAAGAGCAATCCTTACCCGTTCTTTCATCACAGGAATGATGCGCCCTCTTAGGGAGGTTAGTTCCTGCTTGTTCATATCTCCACCCCTAAATAAGGCAGTGGAGGCATGCGCTGCATTTAGGACTCCTACAGGTTCTATTCTTTTAATCGTTTTCATCGAAATGTTAAACTTAAGAAAAAGTTATATTGATGAATTATGCTTTAAGGCTCCCCATTAATGCCTGAAAATCCTCCGGCAAAGGGGCGGTAAAATGCAGCATTTCCCGTGTGCGGGGATGTGTAAAACCGAGTGTTGCGGCATGGAGGGCTTGGCGGGGGAAGTCCAACGCTTCATCGCGCAGTGTCACGGGGAGTTTGCGCGCCGCAGCGGGGATGCGACGAAGATAAACAGGGTCGCCTAATAAAGGATGCCCATTATGAGAGAGATGCACACGGATTTGATGCGTACGCCCCGTTGCTAAGCGGCACTCCACAAGGGAGACGGCGTTATGAAATGTTTCTTTTGTTTTATAACGCGTTAGGGCCTGCTTTCCCCCTTGGATAACAACGGCCATGCGTTTGCGGTCCCGTTTATCGCGGCCGATAGCCCCTTCAAACTCACCAGCAGGTGGGAGAATCCCCCATGCGAGCGCAAGATAGGCGCGCTCCATCGTGCGGGTAGCAAAGGCTTCGGAGAGCGCTTCATGAGCGAGGGGGGTTTTCGCAACGACCATCACGCCAGATGTATCTTTGTCTAAACGGTGCACGATTCCGGGTCGTTTCTCTCCTCCAATGCCCTCAAAATCAGGCCCGCAATGGCCGAGGAGGGCATTTACAAGGGTCCCCGTTTCATTCCCGGGGGCGGGATGGACCACCAATCCGGCGGGTTTGTCCAAGACGATGAGGTCCCTATCCTCAAAAAGAATATCCAAGGGGATGCTCTCAGCTTGTGGGCGGGCAGGCTCTGGCGGGGGGAGGTGGAGTTCTAGCGTCATTCCTTCTCGTAAGGTGAAGGAAGGGTCTCGCCGTGGGGAGCCGTTGCAGGTAAGGTAGCCTGTCTCAATTAAGGTTTTAACGCGAGAGCGGGATAATGTCCCAATGGCATCGGCCAACATACGGTCGGCTCGTTGTCCTGCTTGGCCTTGCTGAATCGTGAAGGCGTAAAGCATGGCTGCATCAGCAGAGAGAGAATCGGGAATGGAAACATCAGACATGCCGCCTACCCTAGCCGAATCCACAACAAACAGCGAGAGTGTCCCGCCGCACCCGCCGCGTGCGTTAGTGGCGGCGGTGATTATCATGGGGGTGATGATTATTGTAGGGGCGGCCGCCTTGGTGGGGATTATTATTTACCGCATTGTTCATCATGCCCCTACCCCTGTGGTGAGGCAGGAGGCTCCAGCTCTTTCTTCATCCCTTTCTGGTCCTGCTTTATTAAGCCTACCGCGCCGTGTAGGCGAGCAGGTGACGATGATGTCCGCTCGCCCTGATGGGGCCTTGGCCGTGATGTTAAAGGATGAGCAAGGCAATATGCGCATCGTGTTATGGAGCCCGGAGCAGGCACGCATCATTGCAGAATTAACAATGACACATCCTACGTCACCCTAGGGTCTCTTCCTCATAAGCGGGATAAGCGCGTAAAATACTGCTCATCAAGCCGGGGAAGCGTTCCTCCAACATCGTAAGGCGTAATGTGTTGCGATGTTGGACCCCTTCTACCCGCGTGTGCAAAATCCCTACCTCGCGCAACACTTGAAAATGATGTGACATGCTGGATTTAGGACGCCCGCGGAGGAGGGTTGTGCAGTTTGCTTCCCCCAAATTGTATAAATGATAGATAATGCCCAGACGCACCGGGTCCGCTATAGCGCGGAGGAGCGGGAGGAGGGCAACCTCCTCTGGGGCAGGGTGATGATATAACGTGGCCATGCCTCTCTGTATCGGGAGTCGGAGGGTGTTTTGTCAAGATTGTAGTTCTATATTGATGGAACAATAAGCCTGTGTTAGCCTCAACGGCAGAAGGGACGTTTCTCTTCATGTCTGTTAAAGGAGGACGTTATGGCAACGTTGTTTGAGCCTATCTCTTTTGGGGCTGTTAAGGCGGCTAATCGTGTTGTTATGGCACCGCTTACCCGGGCACGGGCGGGCAAAGATGCTGTGCCGACACCCATCATGGTGGAATATTACGCACAGCGGGCGACCGCCGGGCTGATTATCTCAGAGGCCGTGGGGATTTCTCGCCAAGGGCTTGGCTGGGCCTATGCTACAGGCATTTGGAATGACGCGCAGGTAAAGGGCTGGAAGGCCGTCACCGATGCCGTGCATGAGAAGGGCGGTAAGATTGTCTGCCAGCTTTGGCATATGGGGCGGATGGTCCATTCCTCCACAACGGGGGAGCAGCCGGTGGCACCGTCTCCTTCCACAGCACCGGGGCACATCCATACATATGAGGGCAAGGCCCCTTATGAGGAGGCCCGTGCGCTACGTTTGGATGAGATTCCGGGCATCATTGAGGATTACATCAAGGCTGCGCGCAATGCGATGAAAGCCGGGTTCGATGGTGTGCAGATTCACTCTGCCAATGGTTATCTGCTTGATGAGTTCTTGCGTGATGGCACGAACCATCGGACGGATGCTTATGGTGGGTCTGTCGAGAATCGTCTGCGTCTGCTGCGTGAGGTGACGGAAGCTGTCATTAAGGAAGTTGGGGCCGAGCATGTCGGTGTTCGTCTCTCCCCGAATGGCGAGGTGCAGGGCACGATAGATAGCAAGCCGGAAACTGTCTTTATCCCGGCAGCGAAGATGTTGAATGACCTCGGTGTGGCATGGCTGGAGCTGCGTGAATCTAATCCTTCCAGCACCTTCACCTTTGGCGGGGCTACAGAGCAGCCTAAATTATCGCCAGAAATCCGCAAGGTGTTCACCCGTCCGCTGGTGCTGAATCAGGAATATACGCGTGATGAAGCTCTGAAGGCCGTGGCAGAAGGCAAGGCAGATGCTATCAGCTTTGGGCGCGCCTATATTGCTAACCCGGACCTCGTGCGCCGCTTGAAGGAGGATTTACCGCTTCAACAAGATGATATGGCCACATGGTACGGCCCGATTGGGGCGAAAGGCTATACGGATTATCCGTTTGCTAAGTAAAAGCAGGCCATAAAGTATAATGATGGGGTGGTGCTGGGTTTTCTGGCACCACCCCATTTTATATGGCAGCTGTTAGCTGAGGGGGCGGGTCAGCTCGTATAGGGCCACCGCAGAAGCGTTGGAGACATTTAGGCTCTCCATCGGGCCAGACATGTAAATGGAGGCAATCTCATCACACGTCTCTCGTGTTAGGCGGCGTAGCCCTGCCCCCTCGGCCCCTAGAACGAGAGCCACACGGCGTTGACCAAGCTGGGTGCGGTCTAAGCGCGTCCCACCAGCATCTAACCCCACGACCCAGAAGCCCGTTTTTTGTAAGCTTTGCAGCGTGCGGGAGATATTCGTTTCCCGAATGATGGGCACAATATCCAATCCGCCAGAGGCCGCTTTGGCCATAGTCCCGGTTTCATCAGGTGTGTGACGGTCTTGCACGATGAGAGCAGCGGCCCCAAAAGCGGCGGCAGAGCGTAGAATGGCCCCGATATTGCGCGGGTCTGTTACTTGGTCCAATACAAGGATAGGGCCGGGGCGGTCGATCACATCCACAAGAGCCGGGTTTTCCAACGGCTCGACATTGAGGCACACCCCTTGATGCACGGCCTCTTTACCGCAGAGGGCATCTAGCTCCTCCCGGCTGACGATGCGCGGTTGATGCGCTGTTTGGGGAAGGGCAGCCTCGGCCTCTTTGGTGGCAAGCAGGGCGTAAATAATGCGCGCAGGGTTGAGGAGCGCGGCCTCCACAGCATGTTGACCATAGAGCCAATAACCCTTGCCAGTAGCGGGAGCCCCGTGCTTGGTCGTGCTTCGGCGGGAGCGATTGCGGGAGAGATTTTGCGCCTCTGGCAAAGCCACACGGCGGGAGGATGATTTTTTAGCCATAATTGCCTATATAATCCTTTAACCACGCATTGACATAGCCCCAAATGCGTATTATCACACGGCCAACCTGAGTACGGAGGGGTGCCCGAGTGGCTAAAGGGGGCGGACTGTAAATCCGCTGGCGTACGCCTACGTTGGTTCGAATCCAACCCCCTCCACCAGGTGTTGTTCTTAGAAAGCCGGTTTGTTGCTTTTCCCCTGGCGACTAGGTGTGCAGGGGGGTTAGTAGCTTAATCTGTAGGCAGAGAAGCTCCTTTCGAAGAGGATGGGTGCTTTCATCCTCAATTTCCTGTTTGAGGCATTTAATAACTTCGTTAAACCAGCCATTTTTAGAAGCTAAGAGATTGGATGGATTTTCAGCCATTAGGGCAGAATGATCGGCAAGAGTTCTGAGGAAATCAATCTGTTTTTCTCCTGAAAAGGAGGTGAGGTTCCTGAGAAAAACGTTTGGTTTGATAGTGAGGAGTATTAGAGTATCAAATATATTATTTTTATTCTTTGATAAGATGGTTTCAATTAGGTCAGTTATTTTATCTAATTTTTCTGCTTCTTTTATCTTTAAATTAATAGATTCCATCATAGATTCTGTCCCTACTTTTTGAAAAAAAGCAAATATCTCTTTGAAAGAAGGGGTTTCCCTTTCAGAAAAGGCAAGAGCATTATTGAGAGACGGAGAATTGTAGTCCTTTTCTAAAAAGGCGAGATTATTTTCATTGAAGGTACGGCTTTTGAAATATTTATTTACATATTCTTTTAATAAGTCAATATAATTTTTTTGTGTAAAGCCGCTTACTCCGATTCTATTTAACATTATATAAATATCACATACGTGTAAAACCTCTCCATCGTTAGATGGAGTTTTGTTTTTGAAATCTTGTTCGAAAGAGTTTACGATATCTTCATAATATTCACTTGTTGTCTTCTTATGTAAGTAGAAGAGTATCTTCTTCCATGAGGGTGTTTCCTTTTCGTTAAAGAAAGTACATATATATTCATTTATATTGGTTTTATTAAAAAATCCTGTTTTTATTAAATCATCTATAGAATTATATAATGGTTGATATGGGTTTACATAGTGTCCTGTTGATTCTTGATTTTCTTTTTCTATATTGGTGTCTTGATGATTTGATGATCTATGTATATGGCACGTAATTCTAAAATATAAAATAGAGAGTATGGATAAAATACTTTCGTTATATTCTTCGCATTTATATTTTTCTGTGATTGATTGAAATAATTCATCTCCAAATGTGATGAAAAAATTTAAGATTCTTAGGTTGTCTGTATATTGATTTTTTATTTTTTTAATGAATGTTTCCTTGTTTTTTAATAGAAATTTTTTAAAATCATCTTTGTCTTCAGATTCAATAACATCTTTCCAAGTACTTTCAATATCCGGTTGTACCTGTAATGTAAGGTAAACGGTCTTTTCCTTTGTACGTTCATAACGCTTTCTTTCTTCATTATCATCAATAGCAATTTCTTTTTCATTAGCAACGAGAATAACGCGGTTTTCATGTGATTCTACCAAAGGCTGCACGAGAGCTAATATGTCGGATACGGGCATTTTTGCTCGTTCTACATCATCAAGGACTAGAATACGCTTTTTGAATATTTTGTCTTTGTTCTTTGTCTCTCCAGACATACCTAGAATAACTGAGAGGTCAGTTTTATTGTCATCTAAATGGTATAAATCAATCTTTAAAGTACTTTTCAACAAGCCTTTAAAAACGGTTTTTCCTAGTTCTCCAATCTTGCCGCCAAGTATGGGGTGCATGGCAACATAGATGGCTTGTGTTATTTCCTCGGCATTCTGCATCCCATAGAGGGATACATAGATCATGTTTAGCTCACTATCCGATTCACGGTCCGTCCTCTTTTTGTCAAAAAGACGTTTCACGAGCCATGTTTTACCGCAACCCCATGGGCCATCTAGCATTAAGGCGAAGGGAGGTTTGCTGCTTCCGTAGCAGTATTTATTAAGGACTTCGGCTACATTTGCATTTGGGCCAGCCCATTCGTAATTTTTAGTCATTTGAAAAAACCTCCTCCTTAATAGAATTGACTGTATCAGTTTATTTCGTTCGATAGAAAGATATTTGCCTGAGGTCAGAGGTGCTATTTTACAGGCATCAGGTTGATATAGAATATGCTAGTCTTCCCGCCTCGTTCGCGCAGGGTTGGGAGGCTATATGGCAGGATCGTCATTATCACATCATCAAAAGGCCCTCACAAACATGATTCGTATAGAAGGCGCGCAAGAGCATAATTTAAAGGATGTCTCGTTGGAGGTTCCACGGGGTTGTCTAGTGGTGTTTACTGGCGTGTCTGGGTCGGGGAAGTCCTCTCTGGCATTTGGGACGTTGTATGCCGAGGCACAGCGGCGTTATTTGGAGACAGTCGCCCCCTATGCGCGGCGTTTGTTCCATCAGCTACCCCCGCCAAAAATCCGTAATATCGAGGGGCTACCGCCTGTTATTGCGCTTCAGCAGCAGGCGGGGACAAGTAGCCGGTCCTCTGTGGGGAGTGTGACAACGCTCTCTAATCTATTGCGGATGCTCTATTCCCGTGCGGGTACTTATCCCGCTGATGCGCCGATGCTGGAGAGTGACGACTTCTCCGCTAACACCCCGCAGGGGGCGTGCCCGCGTTGCCAAGGTACGGGATGGCTCTATGATGTTGTGGAAGAAAAGATGGTGCCCGATCCGACCTTAACCCTGCGGGAAAAAGCCGTAGCGGCTTGGCCCGGTGCGTGGCAGGGGCAGAATCTGCGGGACATCCTTATGATGCGCGGGATAGACCTCGACACACCATGGCAAGACCTGCCCAAAGCTACCCGGGAGTGGATACTCTATACAGATGAAACCCCAACCGAGCCTATCTATCGGGGGTTGAATTATGCTGAGAGCCAAGCGGCTATCAAACGGGGAGAGCCTGCAACCTATCAGGGAACTTTCGCGAGTGCGCGCCGCTATGTGATGCAGAGCTTCCATGGCTCTAAAAGTGCAAAAATGCGCGCCCGTGCGGCATCCTTCATGCAGGCGACGCGCTGCCCTGTGTGTCATGGGGCGCGTCTAAAGCCTGAAGCTCTTGCTGTGACCTTTGGGGGGCAGGATATTGCGGCCCTGTCTCACCTGCCTTTAGAGCAGCTTTATCATGTGCTGAAGGACCAGCTTGCAGAAAATCAACTGAGTGATGCTCAAGGCCGTGTGATTGAGGAGATTGGCACGGCTTTAATGAAGCGGTTGGAGATTTTGTTGGAGCTGGGGCTAGGGTACCTTCAAACGGACCGCGCTGTGGATAGCCTCTCCCCCGGTGAATATCAACGCTTGCGGCTGGGTACGCAGGTTCATTCCGCTTTGTTCGGTGTGGCTTATGTGTTGGATGAGCCTGCCGCAGGGCTGCATCCTGCGGATATTGAATCGCTTTTGAATGTGTTAGGCCGGTTGCCCAAGGCGGGGAACTCCCTCCTTATTGTGGAGCATGACCCGGTGGTGATGCGTCATGCTGATTGGCTTGTGGATATTGGTCCCGGTGCGGGCCGTCATGGGGGGCAGGTGCTTTATAGCGGCCCGCCGGATGGTTTACGGCAGGTGGAGGCCTCCCGTACGCGGCCTTATCTATTTGCCCCGCCACCTTTGGAATGTGGCTCTAGGCGGCCTATAGAGCGGTGGCTTCAGATAGAGAACATTACATGGCGGAACATGCAGAATCTCTCGTTAAAGTTGCCGCTGGGTGTGTTGGTGAGCGTGACGGGTGTGTCTGGCTCCGGTAAATCGAGCTTGGTGAGTCAGGCCCTTGTGAGTTTGGTCAGCCGCGCGCTAGGTCAGGCGATTGAGGAAACGGATGAGCGGCAAGAGGATGATGAGACCGCACCGCTAGTGGGTGAGGCTGTGGAGGCGCAGCCGGAAGGGCAGATTATCGCAGGGTTGGAGCATGTGAAGCGTCTGGCTGTGATAACGCAAAAGCCCATTGGGCGGACGTCACGCTCTAATCTGGCGACATATACGGGTATTTTCGACCATATTCGCAAGCTTTTTGCTGCAACCGATGCTGCCTGCGCGGCAAAGTTGGATGAAAGTAGCTTTAGCTTCAATGTCGCAAAAGGGCGATGCCCGCATTGCGAGGGGTTGGGGACGGTCTCGGTCGGGTTGCTTTTTATGCCCGGTGTGGAGGCCCCGTGCCCGGTTTGTCATGGGGCACGGTATAAGGATGAGGTTCTCGCCATCACGCTGCGGAATAAAAACATCGCTGATGTGCTGGCAATGACGGTGGATGAGGCTTGTAGCTTCTTTGCAGGCGGGGGGATCTTGGCCCGTGGGTTAGATACATTGGTGCAATCTGGGTTAGGGTATCTTCGCCTTGGTCAGCCCGCGCCGGAACTATCTGGTGGGGAAGCGCAGCGTCTCAAATTGGCGACAGAGCTGCAAAAGCGGCGGTCAGCCTCTATGCTGTATATTTTGGATGAGCCCACAACAGGGTTGCATCCCTCAGATACAGACCGGCTTTTAGGGCAGCTGCAAACGCTTGTGGAGCAAGGCCATAGCGTGGTCGTGACCGAGCATAATATGCGCGTTGCGGCAGCGAGTGATTGGGTGATTGATATTGGCCCTGGCAGTGGGGAGAAAGGCGGGCAGATTATTGCTGCTGGTCCACCAGAGGATGTAGCGCAGGACCCTGCTAGCCGCACTGGGCCTTACTTGCGGGCTATTTTAGAAGGCGTCTAAAAAGGTACTGCCCCGCCAACCAATATGGCGGGGCAGGTGAAGTCGTTTAGTCAGCCTTTAACGTGCTCATATCAATGACAAAGCGATAATGCGTATCGCCTTTTTCGAGTTCTTTAAAAACGTCATTAATATCCTGCATGGCAACGGTTTTGGTGTCGGGCAGGATGTTTTTACGGGCACAGAAATTCAGCAATTCTTGCGTTTCACGGATGCCGCCAACGAGGGAACCAGTAATACGACGACGACCATAGACGAGCGGTAGGGTGGTGGTGGTAGGTAATGGGCCAATCTGCCCCACCATGGAGAATGTCCCATCTACATCCAATAAGGGGAGGTAGGGGGTGATGTCATGCTCGACAGGGATGGTATCAATAATGAGGTCGAAGCTATTGACGGCTGCCTGCATGGCCTTGTCATTGCTGGATGCTAAAAGCTTGTCAGCGCCAATGGCGAGGGCGTCTTGTTCTTTTTTATCACTGCGGGAAATGACAGTAACTTCCGCACCGAGTGCTACGGCTAGTTTTACAGCCATTTGGCCTAGCCCGCCAAGGCCGATAACAGCAACGCGCGTACCCGGCCCTACTTGGCAGGTGCGTAGGGGCGACCATGTGGTGATGCCCGCACAAAGGAGCGGTGCTGCCTTGGAGATGTCCAACCCTTTGGGGACTTTAAGGGCGAATTCCTGCCGGACAACAAGATGTTTGGAATAACCGCCCATATTGGGGGTGTTGTCCACCACATCAATACCGCCATAAACGCCATTCATGCCGATGGGATGCTTTTGCCCCTCGCGGCAATATTGCTCCTCCCCTTTGCGGCATTGGTCACAATTTTGGCAGCTATCGACCATGCAGCCGACGGCTACAATATCGCCAATCTTATGGCGGGTTACATCCGGGCCTGTCTCGATGACACGGCCAATAATCTCATGGCCTGGTATAGCAGGGTAGGGTGTATGGCCCCAGTCATTGCGGACCCAATGCAGGTCGGAATGACAAACACCGCAATAGAGAATTTCCATCACAACATCGTTGGGGCGAGGGTTGCGGCGGTCAAAATGGAAGGGGTTGAGTGTATCCTCAGCGGAGGTGCAGGCAAAACCGACAGTACGCATAGCCATGATCCTTCATCAAAGGCAGTGTTATAATTTTGAGCCTGTAAGCTTTTAGTAGCTTATGAAGGAATGGCTGTATGTTCAACGCAGTAGAGTTAATGGCAGCCCTGCATTAGAACCAGACATCTTCATGCTGGCGTTTATACGCCTCAATACCGATTGTGCGGATATGATGAAGGTCCGCATGGGGAGGGCGGCCAAAGATACGTTTGTAATCACGGCTAAAATGAGAGGGGCTTTCATACCCGACTAAAAAGCTCGCTTGAGCGGCTCCAACATCTTCATGCACCATAAGGCGGCGCGCTTCTTGAAGGCGAAGTTTTGTCCGATATTGGACGGGCGTCATCCCTGTTACTGCGCTAAAGCGTTTGTAAAAGCTGGATTGCCCCATGCCTGCAATTGTGACGAGGTCATGAATCTCAAAAGGCTCATGGAAATGATGACGCAAATGAATGAGGGCACGATTAATGCGTGAGAGGTCACTTTGATTATGAGCAATCTCACGCAAAACATGGCCTTGTTGGCCTTGTAGGAAGTGATAGAGAAGGTCCTTTTTGTAAAGTTTGGCTAAGAAAAGATCGTTTTTGTCCTTGTCTAATAATCTAACAAGCCTAAGCAATGTATCCAGAATATCGTTTGTAATATTGCTCAAGCCCATTGCGGGGGAGAGTGGGGCATAAGAAGATTTAGAGGATGCTAGGGCTGTCTGGGAGGGGGAGGCGGCTTCGATATCATGCAATAGCTCTCGCATTTCAAGTGGGGTGAAGCTGATGCAAAGGGCTAGATAGGGCGCAGAGGCAGAGGCACGCGTGATTTGCCCAGAGACGGGAAGGTTCAATGTAGAGATGAGATAGTGGCTCTCATCATAGAGAATAGGGCGGTTATGCAGATAGAGCACCTTCTCCCCTTGCACAACGATGTAGATGCGCGGCTCATACACAACAAGGACAGGGTCGGTTACTGTTTCGGTCCGATAGAGTGTGAGGAAGTCGAACGCAGTATGAGTAACCGACCCTGTGCAATGGCGCGTGATGGCTGCTTGAAGGGGGCAAGGGGTGTCGGGGGCATAAAGAGGCTTATAAGGTTAGAATAACACGCTCTAAATGATGCTGATAGGCCGTTGTGATAGCTTCAATATCGGGGTTTTTCATCACATCAGTGGCAAGGAAGGTTGGCAAACGCTCCATCCCAAGGAAGGCATGAGCGCGATAGAAAGGGAATAAAACAGCGTCAATCCCACCACCATGGAAGAATTGATGAGGCTCCTCAAACGCTTCAAGCGGGGCGTTCCATGTCGTAGAGACCATAAAGCGTTTACCTTGCAGAAGTCCCCCCGAGCCGTAGAGCTTGGTTGGGTCATGACGACTACGCCCGTCATTTTTGTAAAAAATACCATGAGCCTCGGTGAAGACCTCATCCATATATTTTTTAAGGGGCCATGGCGTGCCCATCCACCAACCGGGGAATTGGTAAAGGATAATATCTGCTTTTTGGAAGGCCTTTATCTCCTCCTCAATGCTATAATGATGGTCAATAATTGTCTGGCTGATGCTGATGCCAGAGGAGGTGAGAAATGTTGCAGCATAATCCTGCAATGTCTGGTTCAAACGACCTGCGGAATGGGCAAAAGCTTTTGCGCCGTTGATGAGATGGCAATGGGTCATAATTGGAGTCGCCTCGTTAGTTTTCTTTTAACGCTCTATTTCATAACTCGTTACGAAACACGTCAAGGGCTAGGGAAAGCCTAGGGATAGCATGGAAATCTAAAAAATGGCCTTAAATTAAAGGAATATTCTTGTTGCAATTAGAAATTACAAGGTTATTTTAATGTCGTGTTAGCGTTAAGTCTTGATAGCAGGGGAGTGTAAAACGATGACAAAAAGGAAAACTGCCATGCGGTTGATTTGTGTCGGTGATAGTCCGAAGAATATGGATGGTCGCCCCTGTTCTACCCTTTCGGAGGCAGTATCGGAGGGGGGCATCTTCTTACGGATTTCTGGCCGTGAGGGTGTGTTAAGTGCTTTACGCAATGACCAGTCTGATGTGGCAGTCATCCAGCAGACAAGTCCAGACCCGCTTTTGATTAGAACAATCCGTAATAACCGCTTTAGTCTGCCTATTCTAATTATTGCGCGTAACTTAACAGCTGATAATGTCGCTGATGCGCTTGCAGCAGGTGCGGATGATTGCGTGCCGATTACGGTAGGGCCTGTTGAGCTTTTGGCACGTCTTAAAGCCATTGTCCGGCGTGTGATGGATCATGGCGTGACAAGTCAAATCATCAATGTTGGTCGTCTGACTGTCAAAGAAGATATGCGTGAGGTTTTAGTGGATGATGAAATCCTGCCTTTAACGCAAGGGGAATATGATATTATGTCCCTCATGGTGCGCCGCCGGGGGAGCTTGCTGAACAAGTCTGCTATTCTTTCTACCCTTTATGCAGGGCGGGAGAAGCCTATTAGCAAGACGATTGATGTCATGGTGTGCCGTATTCGCCAGAAATTGCGTTCCCGTGGGATTCAGAAGCCTTTCATCACCAGTTGGGGCATGGGCTATCGGCTGAATGAGGAGGCGTTCCTTCCGTTAGGTGCGCGGGCAGAGGATGGGTATGATGCGGCTCATCATCAAGAGCTGCGGGAATCTAGCATGCCTGTATCTACTGGTTTTGGCGTAACCGCTATGGCAGGTGAAGGCGTGAGCATGCAGCCTGTTCCCCAAGGTTAAGGAGAGGGTCAGGCTGTATGAGTGATGAGACAGAGGCCTCTGTCGCTGGGGCTGAGGAGGATGCCGCTCTTGCTGATGAGGCAAAAGGGAGATCCAAGAAGAAATTAGCCCTGCTTATAGCGATCCCGTTGCTTGTCGTAGGTGGCGGCGTTGGGGCATGGCAGGCGCATCTCCTCCCCTTTGGGAAGGGCGGGGAGAAGGCCGCAGCACATGGCGGGGCTGGGGCAAAAGAGGCCCCAGGGGCGCGTATTTTACTCTCTGTACCGTCTGCCACGGCTAATCTTGATAATGGGGCGGGGCGGACGGTTTACGTCAAAATGACAGCGAGTATTGAGTTTGAAGGTGCAGAGAGTGAGGCGTCTCTCAAGGATCGTTTGCCGGAGGTAGAGGATATCTTCCAAACTTACTTGCATGAGAGCCGCCCCCAAGACCTTCATGGTAGTGGGTTTTATCGCCTACGGGAGGCTTTATTGCGGCGATTGCGCGTTGCCTTTGCCCCGGTAAATGTCAGCAACGTTTATATTACAGAACTTCTAACCCAGTAAGATGGATTAAGACCTAATGGCCGATGAAGATGAGCAGGGACAGGCAGACCAGCCCACAGCCGATCAGCCTGATATGGGTGAGGCTGAATCAGCCGCAACAACCGGCTCTGGGGATGGTGAGACTGTAGATGAGGACCGCGCGTTAGACCAATCCGCTATTGATGCGATGTTAGGCGATACATTTTCCAACTCTGCCTTGCGGGAGGAAAGTGGCATGGAGCGCATCATAAAGGCCGGTTTTGTGGCCTATGAGCGCATGCCTATGTTGGAGAATGTCTTTGATAGGCTGGTGCGCTTCCTCTCCTCGACATTGCGTGGTTTTACCAATGATAATGTCGATATTACGATGGAGGACATGCGCTCTTTACGGTTTGGGGATTATATGTCTGGCGTGCCGACATCCTCCCTTTTCTCGGTATTTCGCGCAGAGCAATGGCGTAATTATGGTCTGGTGATTTTAGATTCTGACCTTTCCTACGCGATTGTCGATATTTTGATGGGGGCCATCCCCGGCCGTGGGGCCAAAGCGGTGGAAAACCGCCCTCACACCGCCCTAGAGCGGGCATTAATTGAAAAATTGGTGGTCATTACGCTTGCGGACCTTTCTGAGGCATTTACCCCAGTTGGTAAGGTGGATTTGTCTTTTGAGCGATTGGAGGTTAGCTCCAGCCTTGCAGTGATTGCCCGCCCCTCTAATGCAGCGATTGCGGCAAAGTTTCATATTGATATGGGTGATAGAAGTGGGAATATGGAGATTGTTATCCCCTATGCCACGTTTGAGCCTGTACGAGAGAAATTAGCGCAGCAATTTATGGGGGAAAACTTCGGCAGTGATTCAATTTGGGAAAATCACCTCATCTCCGAGATTATGGAAACGAGTGTGACAGTATCCACTGTTTTTGAATCAAGCTCCTTTCCGCTGTCTCAAATCTTAGCGTTAAAGAAGGGCAGCGTGTTGCATTTGCCTTGTAAGGCAGATGCGCCACATAATGTCCGTATGGAATGTGACGGTACGCCTCTTTTTGAGGGCACATTAGGCCGGTTGCATAATATGCAGGCCGTACGGATTGACCAGCGGCTTATCCCACCAGAAGAAGACTTAACACCGGAGCTTTTAGCCTCCCTTGGGGCTATCCCAGCAGAGCATCACATGGCAGGGCAGGAGGGACTTCATCATGTTTCTGGAAAATAGTCAGCTTGTTATTGAAGTCCTTTTGATGATTGTTTTGATAGCGGGGATTATTAGTTCCCGCTTGATCGTGCGGCGGCTAGGTGTCATCCGTGAATCCTATACGGCATTAAATGAGATGGTCTCCACGCTGGATTCCTCCACAGAGCAAGTGACGCATATGTTTGAGCGTGTGCGCCATGAGGTTAATCAGGGCGATAAGCGTCTCTCTGTTTTGCTAGAGCGTGTGCGTAATGCTGAAGAAGACCTGATGGACCATCACAAAATGGCACAAGAATCGACCGATTCGATGGCCGTTTTGTTGAAGAAGGTAGAAGGGCAAGAAACAGAGTTAAAAGAGCATCTTAACGCTGCGCGTGCCCTTTTAGAGCGTTTGGAGGCGCAGCAGGCGGTGTTGGAGCAAGCAAAGCAAGCCGTAGCTTCTGTCAATGCGCCAGTGCAAAGTGTGGAAGATATTGCGGGGGATAATGAGGCCGTGCCGCATTTCTCCGATTCTTTTACGCAAGCTGTGCCGGGGAGCCTGCGTGGCCCGCGCCCTTATATGCGTGGGCGTGAAGCACAACCAAAAGTGCAAGTGGGGTAAGGTTAAGTTATTTTAGGGACGCTGTGTAATAATCATGTAAAGGTTATGTGGTCTATTAGCCTTGTCAACGATTTGTCGTTGGTCATGACGTATGATGAGTAGGGAGAAAAGGCCATGAGTCTTTCCATTAACACAAACACATCCTCCATGGTCGCCTTGGAGACATTGAACACCACACAGAGTGAACTTGCTAAAACAGAGAACGCCGTCTCCACCGGTAAAAAAGTCGCTAATGCGTCTGATAACCCCGCTGCTTTTGGTATTTCCGCACAGATTGGCGGTGATATTTCCGGTCAGAACGCTGTGAATGATGGGCTGAGCTACGCTTCTCAGATTGTGAGCGCCACCAACTCTGCGGCAAATAGCATCATCAAGGTTCTGCAAGATGTGCAGAACGCCGTCACCACTGTTGGTAACAACCTTGGTAGCACTACGTCCCTTGGCCAGCTTGATAAAGAAATTACTGGCTATATGAAATCCATCGACACAATCGCGCGTAACGCGACGACAAAGGGCATCAACCTGCTCTCTGGTGGTACAAGCGATGGTCTGGGCATTACCTCCAATAGCCTGACATTCGTCAGCGGGGTGCAGGGTGACACACAGACACTGAGCGGTTATGGCACATTAATTGCTGCAACAACCGGTGTGTCTCAGGGTGCAACCCTGACAGAACTTCTGGGCCTGACAGCCGGTGGCTCCGCTGGTGCTGACCCAACAAGCAACGTCTTCCTGACATCCAGTGCAACAGGTGCAAGCTTTGCTGGCTCCTATGCGTCTGATCCGAAGCAGGGCGTCGTGAAGATGATTTCGCAGGTGCAGAAAGCTATTGAGGCGATGACAAACGTCACCTCTGACCTTGGTTCTAACCAGAAGCTTATCGATTCCATGAGCGATTATGGTCAGAAATCTGCCGACTCTTTGACAGCGGCGTCTGGTGCGTTGACTGATGCGGATATGTCCGCTGAGTCTGCTAAGCTGACCTCCCTGCAGACCAAGCAATCTTTGGGTATTAAGTCCCTCTCCATTGCTAATGGTCAGTCCCAGAACATTCTGTCCCTTTTCCAGTAAGAGGGGGAAGCCTAGCCCTACGGGGCTGGCTCCTTTTGGGTTTGGTTATAAAGAACGCCATCGTGATACCACGGTGGCGTTCTTTTTATGGTAAGATATAATAAATATATAGTTAATAAGGTTAATTCTTTACGTTGTTGTCTAAAATAAAGGTGATTTTTATTCTTGAATGTAAGAATCCTGTAAAATTTCTGTGGTTGTATAGTTCTGTCAACGACTTGCCGTTGCTTTTGATTTAGATGAGCTGGGAGAAAAGACTATGAGTCTTTCCATTAACACAAACACATCCTCCATGGTCGCCTTGGAGACATTGAACACTACACAGAGTGAACTTGCTAAAACAGAGAACGCCGTCTCCACCGGTAAGAAGGTGGCCAATGCGTCTGATAACCCAGCTGCTTTTGGTATTTCCGCACAAATTGGCGGTGATATCTCTGGGCAGAGTGCTGTGAATGATGGGTTGAGCTACGCCTCTCAGATTGTTAGCTCTACCAACTCTGCGGCAAATAGCATCATCAAGGTTCTGCAAGATGTGCAGAATGCTATTACAACGGTGGGTAATAACCTTGGGAGTGAAACATCCCTTGGCCAGTTGAATAAAGAAATCACGGGCTACATGAAGTCCATCGATACGATTGCGCGTAATGCGACCACAAAGGGCATCAATCTCCTCTCCGGTGGGACATTGAGCGGCACGACTGATGGGTTGGGCATTACCTCCAATAGCCTTACTTATGTGACGGGCGTGCAGGGTGATACGCAAACATTGACAAGCTATGGCAGCATGATTGGCGCGACCACAGGCTATGGTGTTGGGCATATCTTGTCAGAAATGCTGGGTTTAACCCCCGGTAGTGCTACACCAGGTGTGGACCCAGATGTGAATATCTTCCTCACTGCTACAGCTAATGGTGCGCGCCTAAGCGATGCTTATGCGGGGGATCCGAAGCAGGGCGTCGTGAAGATGATTTCGCAGGTGCAGAAAGCTATTGAGGCGATGACAAACGTCACCTCTGACCTTGGTTCTAACCAGAAGCTTATCGATTCCATGAGCGATTATGGTCAGAAATCTGCCGACTCTTTGACAGCGGCGTCTGGTGCGTTGACTGATGCGGATATGTCCGCTGAGTCTGCTAAGCTGACCTCCCTGCAGACCAAGCAATCCTTGGGCATTAAGTCCCTCTCCATTGCTAATGGTCAGTCCCAGAACATTCTGTCTCTTTTCCAGTAAGAGGGGGAAGCCTAGCCCTACGGGGCTGGTTCCTTTTGGGTTTGGTTACAAAGAACGCCATCGTGATACCACGGTGGCGTTTTTTTATGGGTCATAATTTTTGGAAGATAAGGCAAGTTTTGTGCAGGATAGTTCTATCGGTTTCTCCTCTAACGGGCATAGAGATAATAACAGGCATTGAGATAGTGCCATATACTTTGCCTAGGAGGAAAGAATGAACGCTAAAGACGAGAGAAAATAAGACAAAAATACGCCAATCCCTCATGATGTTTTATTGGCAGCTTATCGGCGGATGAAGACTATTCGTGTTTTTGAGGACCGTCTGCATGAGGATTATAAAACGGGCAGCGTCCCCGGATTTGTCCATCTTTATGCAGGGCAAGAGGCTACGGCGGTAGGGATTTGCAGCCATTTAACAGATGAAGATCAAATTGCTAGTACACATCGCGGGCATGGTCACTGCATCGCCAAAGGGGTGGATGCCATGGCGATGATGAAGGAGATTTACGGCCGCCAAGGAGGCGTTTGCAATGGCAAAGGGGGTTCCATGCATATTGCTGATCTCAGCAAGGGCATGTTGGGGGCTAATGGTATTTTAGGTGCGGGGGCTCCGCTCGCATGTGGGGCGGCTCTGGCTGATAAGCTGGCAGGGAAAGGCCATGTCGCTGTTGTCTTTGGTGGTGATGGCGGTGTGAATGAAGGGGCCTGCTGGAGAGCATGAACCTCGCCAGCGTATGGAAGCTGCCTATGATGTTCGTTGTCGAGAATAATCATTACGCACAATCAACACCGCAGCAAAGAACAACCTCTGTCACGAGTTACGAGGACCGCGCTAAAGGTTTTGGTATGCCCGCCGTAACGGTGGATGGGCCGGATTTCTTTGCGGTTTATCGCACCGCAGGGGAGTTAATTGCCCAGATGCGCGCAGGGCATGGGCCTGTGTTGTTGGAATGTAAGACTGTACGTTTTTATGGTCATTTTGAAGGGGATACGCAGGTTTATCGCCCTACTGGAGAAGTGGCCAAGGCACGGGCGAATCAGGATTGTTTAAAGCGGTTTAGGCATCAAGCCGTACAAGAAGGGCTTAGCTCATCAGAGCTTGAGGCGGTGGATCGTGAGGTCGAATCGCTTGTGGAGGCAGCCGGTGTGGATGCTGGTGGAGATGTTGATTGCTGGGGGGGGTGTCCTTGGCGTGACAAAGGGGCTGTATAGTAAATATGGCGACCGCGTTATTGATGCCCCACCAACGGAAATGGCCTATGTTGGGGCTGCCGTAGGGGCGGCACTCTCTGGTGTGCCCGTTGTTGCAGAAGTGCCGTTTATCGACGTTATGGGCGTATGCTTTGTACCAGCTTTTAAACCAAGCGGCGAAGATTCGTTATATGTTTGGCGGCACGGCAGAGATTCCGTTGGTCATCCGCACGATGGTTGGGGCGGGGATTAATGGTGCAGCTCAACATTCGCAAATGTTGACATCCCTTTTTACGCATATTCCGGGGTTAAAGGTCGTCTGCCCGAGCACGCCTTATGATGCAAAGGGGCTGATGATTGAGGCTATCCGCGATAAAGACCCCGTCATTTTCTGCGAGCCTAAAGCGTTTTATGAGATGACAGGCCCAGTGCCAGAAGCCCCTTATACGGTGCCTTTTGGGACAGCACAGCATGTGCGGGAGGGGCGTGATGTGTCGATCATCACCTATGGGCCGATGGTGCCTCGCGCTTTGGAGGCCGCTACGCAGCTTGCTAAGGCGGGTGTCGAGGCGGATATTATGGCGCAGGTGGTCGAAAAGCGGTTCTCTTCTCTTAAATCAGCCCCGCAGATGGTGAGCGCGCCTCACACGCCGGTGCCGTTCTCCCCATTATTGGAGGAAGCCTATATCCCCGGTGCGACGCAGATTGTTGCGGCAGTAAAGCGTGCAATGGGCCATAAAGCATAAGAGGAGGTTTATCATGCCCGTAAAATACCAGCAGGAAACAGCGCAGATTACATGGGAGGCTGCACAGGCTCTTATCGAGGCGGTTCTAAAAGAAGGTGCGGCCCAAAAGATTGCTTTTTCCATCGCGGTGATGGATGCGGGGGGACATTTACGCGCTTTTGGGCGAGCTGACGAAGCGGCCTTTCTGACAGCGGAAATAGCCTGTGATAAAGCATGGACGGCCTGTTTTTTTGGGCAACCAACCCATATATGGAACAGCCTGGTGCAAGAGTCTCACATGGCTCCCCTTGCTAGTCATCCGCGTTTGATGGCTGTTGGGGGTGGGTATCCTATTTTTTATCAAGGCCGCCTTATAGGTGGCCTTGGGGTCTCTGGTGGGACGTATGAGCAAGACCAAGAGGCCGCTGTAAAGGCTTTATCTTTCACGGGGTTTGATAAGCTGTAATCTTATAGCGCAAATCCTATAAAAAGGGCCGCCTCCTATGGGGAGAGCGGCCTTTTTTTGGGGAGGAGGATGAATGTTAGATATTTAGAGATAATCAGCGAGGGACATGTTCTTCGTATCAGCAATAAGCGAGAAGGAGGCTTTGAGCTGAAGATTAAGGTCGGATGAGCGTGTGGCGACCTCAGCAAGATTTGCATCAAGATTGTTGGAGAGTTGGGTCTTTACCATCAATGTAACGCTGGAGAAGATGCCCTTCTGACGGGAGAGTGTGTTTTGTGTCACCCCCATGCTTGTATTCATGTCAATGAGCTGATTGATGGTCTGGCTTAGTGAGCTGTGCATTTGGGTGACAAGTTTTGTAAAGCCGGGTGTTGTTGTGCTCATGCCCTTCATACCGGACATTAACATCATATCGCGCATAAGGTCGCGTATAGGTGAGCCTGTGGAGGTGGCAGAGGCCTGGCCGCCTTCTGTCGCGACAGGAGCGGTTGTGATGATATTATCATTTGGCCCGATGACGGCTGTAGCGCGTAGGGTCGTTGCGTCATCAGCAGAGACGGATAAAGCGGGTGAGAAGACGCTCATAGCGGTACTATTATCGGCACTCGCGGTTGTCGCTTGCTGGAAGATAGTGTCGCTATTCGTGTCAGTTAGGCCAGAGAGCTGCTTAGAGATTGTTTGAGCAAGCGTGCTGCTGGAGAGGCCAGAGGGGGAGGTAACGGGGGCTGCGGCTGTATCATGCCCAGCAAAGAGAAAGCTTGAGCCATCAGATGTGTTGAGGATTGTCCCTAACGTGCTGAGGCCTTTTTGGGCTGAATCCGCCGCGGCGTTTGTTGCTGTGGTGGAGCCGCCTTCGGAGGAGGTCATGTTCAGCAACATAGTGTTGAGGGACTGTGCGAGGTCGGTAATTTGTGTAAAGGCAGTGGAGCCGAGGGAGAGGCGGTTCTGCACAATAGAGATATTGTTTTGATAGCTGTTTAACTCGGAGAGTTTAGGGCTAAGGGTGAGGGCCGCCTGACGGTTGCTTCCTAGCCCTGCAATGCTGGAGGAGATTGTCCCTTGTGAGCTTTGCCACGCGACATCGCTTTGAGCGGCTTCAATTTGTTTAATCCCGGCATTGAGGATTAATTCTGCCCCAGAGGCACCATATTGGCCAACACTCATGCTCATGAGGGGGAACTCCTATTTATGATAAAGGGCGTAAAGAGAGGGGCGGTGTGTTTAATGCACCGCGTTAAGGAGGGTATCGAACATGGTTTGCACCATAGAGACGACTTTAGCATTGGCGGAATAAGAGGTCTTTAAGGCGACAACAGCCGCCATTTGGCTGTTGACATCCACGCCAGAGACACTGGCCACTTTGGTGGAAAGTGACGTTTGGATGGAGGTTGCTGTGCTAAGGTCGCTATTGGACTGGCTAATGGTCTGTGCCTGATTTGCCGTTAGGGCTGTGGCAAGCTGGGTCAGGCTTTGTGCGCCTTCATAGCCTGTGGATTGTTGGCCATCTGGCCCCAAACCGGACATAGGGGCCATGAGGTTATTGGTCACAGAGGAAGGCCCACTCCCAAAAGCCTGATTGAGTACAGCATTGGGTTTGATGTTGGAGTGCTGAAGGCCGGTGAGGTTTTCAGTCAGGCGCGCAGGGGCTTGGAGGTAGCTATCAGAGACAGCAAGCTGAGAGGAAAGCCCAACGAGTCCATTTGGTGCTGTTTTGGTTGGGTCAGAGGAGAGATTTTGTGTCGTCCCATTGCTAAAGAGCGACACACCAGCAGCATTGAAGCGGTTGATTAAGGTGTAGGAGAAGGAATCAAGCTGGGCTTGCATCTGCGGATAGGTTTGGTCGCGCAGTGTAAGATTCGCCCCCAATGTCCCGCCTGTTAGATGGGAGGTGATGTCTTTCCCAGCGAGCATAATGCCCGGCACACCTTTATCACTACCATCTGTGGCGTGATACATGCTGGAGCTTAGCGTGGCATTTTGTGTAGTGAGCGGCCATGTGGAGCTTGGGCCTGTTAATAGCCCATTGGATAAGCCAAGTTGGTCCGGCCGGGTGGGAAGGCTTGTGCCATCTTGTGTGGAGACGAGCATGTCGCCATTGGGCTTCTCGGTAAAACTAACCCCCAATTTGCTAGAGAGGCTCTGCATAGCTTCATAGCGTTTATTGGCAAGGTCTGAGGTATCGGCATGGGAGGAGCGTGCCAACATGATTTGCTGGGAGAGCTGGCCGATCGTTGTTAGGTCGGTATTAATGCCTGAGACGCTATCCGTCACCGCATCCTGCGCACCTTGGCGTTGTGCTTGATAGACGGAGGAGAGCGTATGGATGTTGCTGACTAATGTTTGAGCAGCAGAAATAACCGTTTTTTGGGCGGCACTATCTTGCGGGGTGCTGGTGAGCGATACAAAAGCGTTATTAACATTTTGCAGGTTATTAGTTAGCGTGCCCACTGCTGTGGAGCCATCAGAGCTTGTTGTCGTCCCCTGTACGGAGGAGACAGCCGCTAAGGAGTTGCTGGTGGCTGTGAGGGCTGCAACCTGCGCATTTTGGTGATAGAGTGCATTTTGCAACGCTTGCGATACAACGAGGCGGTTATGATTGGTTGTAACGCCAACGCCCATCCCAGAGACAACCATAGAAGTTGGCGTTGGCGTGGCTGCCACATAACCGGGGGTCGAAGCATTAGAAATATTATCAGATGTTGTTGAAAGCTCGTTCTCAATGGTTTTAAGCCCACTGGAAGCGATATTGAGGGACAGACCGAGACTCATGTTCTTTCTCCCAGAATGAAAAGGCTGGCATAAAGGCCAATAACCTAGAAAAGCACAAGGTGGGCTTTGATAAGGCTTACCATACGGCGTGAGGGTTACATGAAGTTAAACACAAGGCATATATTTTGCCTAACAATTCCTTAACCTTGCTAGGGGGGTTATGTTGTAGGCTCAGCGGGGATTTTATCAATCGCGTTAAGGCGGCGGGTAAACTCAGTTTGTAAGAGTTGAAAATTAAGGTCATATTCCCGTTGGGTCTTAATCATTGCCGTGGTTTCTTCCACCGCATTGACGTTGCTGGATTCCAACATCCCTTGCCGAATCTCTTGGGTGGGGACGTTTTGTAGCTCCGTTGTGGGACGAAAAAGATGATTACCTTCAGCATGGAGCGTATTAGGATTCTCTACTGTAGCAAGGCCTAATTTAGCGATAATGCCTTTTTCGGTAGAGATGGTGCCATCAGCCCCAATGCCGAGGGGGAGAATCTGCTCATCAGCGTTGAGCGTGATAGGGCGGCGTTGATCATCCAACACTGGGTCCCCTGACGAATCGACAATCGTACCATCCTCACCACGATGGAGCTGGCCATTGCGGGTAAGGCGGAGTCCTTGTGGTGTACGGACCACAAAATAACCCGACCCATTAATAGCTAGGTCTAGCGGGTTACCTGTTTGGCGTAATTCGCCCTGAAGTGTGTCTAAATAAGTAGAGCGGTCTTGGCTATAGGTTAGGACTTTCTCCCCATTGACCAAATCGGCCCCATGTTGGCGGGAGAGATAGTCGGAAAAGAGGACACGATGCTCCTTAAAGCCATCCGTGCTGCTATTGGCCAGATTGTTCGTGGTGACCTCAAGCCCGCGTGTGAGGGCATCAATACGGGCTAGTGCAAGATAACCGGTTATGTCCATGCCGAACGTCCTTATAAAGGCTATTTATGCCATATTGGGCGTTTTAATCGCATTATTATGGCCTTATGTAAAGCTCCTATAGGCTTTTTGTTGGCATATGGCTTTAATTTAAACTTGATAAAGCTACCTAATTAAGGACTTATTCATGATGTGTTCATATAAATATCCTTGATAAAAGGAACTTCTCTGGTTTATGAGAGGGCATAGTAATGCGTTTATTGTGCTTGCCATGGCGATGGTGGCAGAATCTTTAAGGATGCCCATTTATGCTGAGATCACTCGATGTTGCCGCGACAGGGATGCAGGCCCAGTCCACCAATGTGGAAACCATCTCCCACAACATCGCCAATATGACGACTACAGGCTATAAAAGACGCCGGGCGGAGTTTCAGGACCTTATCTATCAAGACCTCCGCCGGGTCGGGACGATGAGTTCTGATACTGGTTACCGCGTGCCAGCCGGGGCGCAGGTTGGTTTGGGTGTGCGTACCGCAGCTATTTACCGGATTAACGAGCAAGGTAGTTTGGCTCAAACCGGTAATGCGTTGGATCTCGCAGTAGAAGGGCGCGGTTATTTCCGTATTCTATTGCCGAATGGGGAATATGCCTATACGCGCGATGGGACATTTTCTCTCTCGCAAGATGGGGCGATTGTGACGGCAGATGGCTATCCTCTTACGCCGAATATTTCGATCCCTAATAATGCTGAAAACATCACCATCGACCAAACTGGGCAAGTGCAATACACGCTCTCTGGTCAGGCGAACTCCCAAGTAGCGGGGCAGATTCAGCTTACGACTTTCCAAAATGAGAATGGTCTAGCCGCTATGGGGCAGAACCTCTTTACCGAGACAACATCCTCGGGGGATCCTATTATCGGTAACCCAGAGACGACCGGTTTTGGGACAATTCGGCAGGGGTTCGTTGAGGAATCCGCTGTAAATGCTGTGACGGAAATTACGGACCTTATCACGGCACAACGTGCTTATGAGATGAATAGTAAGAGCATTACCGCCTCTGATGAGATGCTCCAGACCTTAACAAATCTGCGTTAAGAGCGGGGCTATATGCAGGGGCTCTGTAAGGTGAAGATGGGTGGGGTGAAGGCGATTGCAGCATGTCTTTGCCTTGGTGTGGGGTGGTTTCTGCCTCATACTATGCTGGCGGCAACATTGCGTCCTTCTGGGGTTGTGCATGGGGCGTCCGTTTATCTTTCTGATGTTTTTGAGGGGTTGGAGAGCGGGCAAGATCGCCTCCTTGGCCCAGCCCCTGCGCCGGGGAAAGCCATTACGATTGGCGGGAGCCAGCTTATCGCCTTAGCGGATCAATATGGAGTGGATTGGGATGATCAATCCTCCTCTGCGAGTCTGACTCTTACACGGGCTGGTCATGTGTTGGGGCGGGATGATTTTGCCGCTTTGGTGCGTAAAATGGTCGCACAAGGTGAGGGTGCGGGTAGTGTCGTGGTGGAGATTGCTAGTTTCACGCCCGTTATGGTGGATGAGGGGGAAGCGGACCCTATTACGCTCTCTAATTTTGAGTGGGACCATAAAACAGGTCGCTTTACCGCGCTGGCTCAGCCTTCTCATCCTTCTGGTACGGCAGGAGCGGATAGCTTTACCGTGCGCGGGAGTATTCGCCCCGTACAGCCTGTGATGGTGTATGACCACGCATTGCCATCAGGCCATATTATTCAGCAAGATGATATGCGGATAGACCCAGCCTTTACCGGCACGGTGCCCCCATTAGCACGCTCTCTGCCAGAGCCAGAAAAGATGATTGGCATGGCCTTGGTGCGGACTGTCGGGGCAGGTCAACCTGTGGAAGCAACAGATTTACGGCGTGCCATTCTTGTCCATCGCGGAGACCCTGTTTTGTTGAGCTACAACAGCACGGGCATCCGTCTCACCGCGACAGGCCGTGCGTTAGAAGATGGTGGCAGTGGGCAATTTGTCCATGCGCTTAATCTGGGTAGCCGCATGATTCTGATTGGCCGGGTCAGTGCCTCGGGCGAGATTAGGGTTGATGCGTCCTCTACAGCCATTCCTCCTGATTCGGAAGAAGCGCGTAGGCTGGGGATTAACACCATGATGCTTGATGGAGGAAGCCGCCCATGATGTCCTTATGGTCAAAGCGGGTATGGCTGCGCGTGGGTGTGGTACCTGGCCTTTTAGTGGGGTTGAGTGGGTGTTTAGGGGTTAGCGGGATGAGCGAAATGGGCCATCTCCCGCGTATGACGCGGACGGCTGACCCCACGCAAGCCCCCGATTATCGGCCGATTACTATGCCTAGCCCGCCGCTTCAGGCCCCACCGACAGAGGTAGGCAGTTTATGGCGGCCGGGGAGCCGTGCCTTCTTTAAAGACCAGCGTGCCGCGCAAGCGGGGGATTTGCTTACGGTGAAGATTCAGGTTGCTGATACAGCTAATGTCACCAACAACACCACGGCATCCGGTAGTGCATCAGAGGTTTTTGGGATTCCAAGTCTGTTTGGCTTTAAAGGTAAGGCGTTATCTCACCTGACGAGTGCTGATGCGCTTGATACGAGCAGCTCTAGCGCGAATACCGGGGCGGGAACGATTCGGCGTATTGATACGGTGACGCTCACATTGGCCGGTGTCATCACGCAGGTTTTGCCTAATGGTAATTTTGTCGTTGTGGCCCGCCAAGAAGTCCGCGTGAATGGTGAGCTAAGGCAAATTATGGTGAGTGGTGTTGTCCGACCACAGGATATCTCTGAAGATAATGTCGTTACGCATGACCGCATTGCTGAGGCGCGCATCTCTTATGGCGGGCGTGGTCAGCTCTCGCAATATCAACAGCCGCGTTATGGGCAGAAGGTTTTAGAGAATGTCTTGCCTTTTTAAGGGGATATAAAAGGACATTATTAAGGTTTATGGCCTATATAAGGCTTACACATTGCGATATGGCATTTTATGCCATAATCATGGCTTGTGTAAGATGGTTTAGATGGCGTGGGATGGCCGTTATGGGGAAGGGGAGAGAGTAAATGTCTGAAAGCAAACAAAGAGAAGGCTTTATTCCAGCAGGGCTTGTTGTGCAGTCGCTGCGTGGTGTCGTGGAGGGGAGCCTGCATATTGCTGGTGATGTTGAGCAGGCGGCCCTTCAAGCTGAGCATATTTGTCTTACCGAGAGTGGCACCCTAAAAGACGGCCAGATTGAAGCACAATCAGTGATGATTGACGGGTACGTTACGGGGGTGACCTTCACTACCCCTCGGCTAACGGCTGGTGCTAATGCGCGTATTTCTGATTGTGTGATTGAGATGGGAAGCCCAACAGGCTGTGCTATCCATGAGGATGCAAGCTTTGAAGGGGATGTCCGTATTTCCGTTTCCCGTAAGGGTGGGGGACAGCAGCGTCCTGACACCCAGAGGGAAGGGCAAACTGTTGTAGCGCATGATGAGGCTCATCTTGTCATCCCCGGTGATGATGAGCCAGACCCTCATTGGGCGGCAAAAACCCCAGATATTAGCGAGGCGGAACAAGACGCCGAGATTCCATTGGGGGGCTAATGGCGGGTGTGTGCTTTCAGCAATCCCGGCGACTGCGTTATGTAAGTGGCTTTGCTGCCTTATTTTTATGTGTTGGTATGCTCTGGCCCTCGCCTGCTAAGGCAGCGGGGCTAGATGGCGTCCCAGACCATGATACAGAGCAGCAAATGCAGGAGCAGCAGCGTATTTTTGCAGCAGCGCGTAAAGCGTTGGAGCTGCGGATGCATGTGCTGAATCAATCAAAAGCGGCTTTTTCGGAGACGGTGGATAATCATAAGCTGGTCCCTCAAGAAGCTGTGGCACGCTTGGTTGGTATTTATGAGGTCATGCGCCCTAGAGAGGCGGCTGCGGTCTTTGATGTTATGGACCCGCATGTCTTGATAGCCATAGCAGCCTCCATGAATACGCGTAAGCTCTCCGGTATTATGGCGCATATGACGCCCGATAGGGTGAATCTTGTCTCGCAATATTTAGTGGGTGTGCGGCATTTTCATCATCCTGCTTTAGCGATTCCTGTTGTGGCAGGGGATGGGGCTTCTGCTTCGGGGTTGAATGAGGCCCACGCAGCCGATGCAGCAGAGCGTGTGCATTATGAGGCGGTACCCCAGAGCGGGCCGCTTTTACCATCACGGCAATAATGAGGGGATAATGCAGGAGAAGCGAATCATGGGGCAGTCTTGTTCATTATCACGCTCGTGGAAGGCGATGTTTGTGCTTATGCCTACCTTAGTTGGGCTTAGCGCATGTGCGCCAGATTATCTGGCTAGCAAGATGACAGGGCGGCAGTGCCAAGCAGGTTATTTGGAGGAAGGGGAGGATTGGTGCGCCCCACCAGAACGCACCCCGCCTCCGCAGCCTTATTGTACGCAGAGCTGGAATGGTGTGGATTGTTGGGCACGGCCAGAATTAACGCCGAATATGGCTCATGAGACGTATGAAGGGCCGCGTGGTTTGACGCCAGAGCAAAACGCTAATCGTCTTATGATGCCCGCTAAGAAGGTGCCGCCTAGCACACAATATTTTGCACCGTAATCAGGTGTAAAGGCATACACCGATAATTAACCTTATATAGGCTTTACATTGGGCTATAGTGAAGGTTAGTTAGGACATGAGAGCGATAGTCTTGCCATAATTATTGTGGCTTATATGGTAAATCCGGTAGCGGGCTTTGCTGCTTCCGGCGTAAGAGCAGCAGGTAGATACCCGTTATATGCAGTTTAGTAAGCTCCGTTTGCCGCAGATTATAGAAGGGTTGAAGAGCCTTGGCCGGATAAGGCTTATTGCTCTTGGGGTCGTAGGGGTGATGTTGTTGCTCTCCCTTGGGGTAATTGCTTTTCATAATCGTACCTCCTCTATGTCCCTGCTCTATGGGGATTTAGAGCTTAATGAAGCCGCCGAGATGGTGGATGACCTTGCCAAGGCGCATATCCCTACTAATACAGGGCCGGATGGCCGTACCTTGTATGTGCCGACCAACAAGGTGGCAGAGGCGCGGCTTCTATTGGCCAAGGCGGGTCTGCCCGGTGGGGGGATTGTCGGGTATGAGCTGTTTGATAAAAGCGGCACGCTCACCAGCACGCAGTTTGAGCAAGGCATAGACGAGACACGCGCTTTGGAAGGCGAGTTGGAACGCTCCATCCGTCTCATTCACGGTGTAAGGAATGTGCGTGTACATCTTGTTTTGCCTCATCGTGACTTATTTTCTACGGAGACGAACCCATCCCAAGCGAGTGTGATTTTGGATGTGGGGCGTACTGGAGCAGTATCAGAGGATGCGATTTCCGCGATTCAGAACCTAGTGTCTGCAGCAGTACCGGGATTAAAGGCGCATGGTATTTCCATCGTGGATACGCGGGGGGATGTTCTAGCACGTCCCGGAGACCCAGATAGTCTTGCAGGCCAAGAATCGTCTTTAGAAAAGCAACGTCATGCTGAGGAGCAGCGTCTTGCGCAAGCGGTGGAGGATATTCTTACTCCTACATTAGGCATGGGCCATGTGCGGGCACGCGCGGCTGTGACGATGAATACGGACCTCATCCATGAGACCGATGAATCGTACGATCCGAATGAGCAAGTCTTGCGCTCCCAAAGCACGAGTACGGATAAGAGTGCCAATACGGAGGCGAATCAGAATACCAGCGTTGGCAATAACCTTCCTAACGCAAATGCAGGGCAGAATAACCGGACAGGCTCCAGCGAGGAGCGGACGGATGAGACGAATAATTACGAAATCGGCAAGCGGACGCGCGTTATTAATCAGACACGCCCGCGTGTGTCGCGGATTAGTCTTGCTGTGCTGGTGGATGGGACTGTTACGGCTGATAAAAACGGTAAACCATCATGGAAGCCTTTGGATGAAGCTGAGGTTAAACGCCTAACCCAATTAGTGCAGACAACCATTGGCTATGACAAGACACGCGGTGATGAGGTCAATGTTGTTTCAATGCCATTCCGTGTTGATGGTGGGACAGACCTTCCGCATGAGAAGACACCATTCTTTACCAGAGAGATGATTATCTATCTGGCGGAATGGATTGTTCCCATTCTCTTGCTCCTCGGCGCGGCGGCAATGCTCTTTGGGCCTATTCTACGGCGTGTGCGTAAGGGGAGCGAAGCTGCTGCTGCACAAAATGCTGCTGCGATGGATGCTACAGCGGCCCCCGGTATGGCAGAGGGTGAGGCCAAGCCAGATGATGCCGTAGACCGTGGTGATCGCATCAGCGTTGAGGGTGTGGAAGGGAAGATGCGCCGAGAGGCCCTCGCGCGTGTTGTTCAACGTGTTGAGACGAACCCTGATGATGCCGTTGCCGTCATTCGTAATTGGTTAGCTGAGCCAGAGCCAACCAAACCAGTGGCAGAGAGTTAAGGAGGGCCATCATGGCAGAGCAAATGATGAATGGCGGGTTGGATGCCGCTGCCGGTCAATCCGAGACAGCGCGCCCCGGGTTAATCGCGGCGATGAAGGGGAGCGAGAAAGCCGCTATTTTGATGCTCGCTCTAGGCCAAGAGCGTTCAGCGCGTATTTTTCGTTCTTTGCAGGAGGATGAGGTGCGCGACATTTCCAAAGCGATGTCCGTTTTGGGGATTGTACAGGCGGATCGGGTTGAAGCTGTTTGTAACGAGTTTGCAGAGAAATATTCGAGCGCAGATGGCTTTGTCGGCAGTTATGAAACGACAGAAGATTACCTTAAACGCGCCCTTCCTGCTGAAGTGGTCGAGAAGATCATGGAGGATATACGCGGCCCATCAGGGCGTAGCGTATGGGCCAAAATGGGCAATATGCCCGAGGCCACTTTGGCAAATTATCTGCGTAATGAACAACCGCAGACCGTGGCGGTTATCCTTAGCTATATCGCTCCAGCGCATGTGGCGCGTGTGCTTACGCTTTTCCCTGAGGAGTTCGCTACTGATGTAATTATGCGCATCCTCCATATGAGTCCTGTCAGCAAGGATGTGCTGGAGAGTTTGGAGATGACCCTCCGTAAGGAGCTGATTATGGCCTTTGGACGGTCCACCAAGCGCGATAGTTATGCCTTTGTGGCGGAGGTGTATAATAACTTCGATCGCAAAACGGAGGCTTCTCTCACGGAGAAGCTTGGCCTGTTGAGCGAAGAAGATATGGAGAAGGTGAATCAACTGAAGTTCACCTTCGATGATATCAAGCGTCTCACCCCTGATGACATGATGCGCGTCATGGCAGCGATCAATCGCGATGGCGAGGCAAAAAGTCGGCTGCCCTTGGCCCTTAAAGCGGCCAATCAGACTGTGCGGGAGTTGTTCTTTAAATGCATGTCTAAGCGTGCTGCGGGCCTCTTGGAGGATGAGATCCGCGGCATGGGGGCTGTGCGTTTGCGTGATGCAGAAGCCGCACAGATGGAGCTGATTGTGCTCATTAAAGGTCTGGCGAATGATGGTGAAATTGATATTTCGCCTTCCTCCTCTGAAGATGAAATCATCGAGTAAATCTGATGAGCAACATCACACAGCAGGCTGCTCCGCCCAAGCGGTGGAGTTTCAGTGAGAGTTTGGAGGATTTTTCCCGCCATGAGCATGACGTGGTGGGAGAGGTGCTTGATGATGAGGAGGAGGAGCCAGAGCCGAGCATTACGCTCCACCCTGATGAGTTGGAACGTCTTAAAGCTGAGGCTTATCAGCAAGGTTATCGCCAAGGTGAGGGGGATGCCGTGCAGAGCTTGAGTGATGAGATGGCAAACTCTATCGCGCAGGTCTTAGCGTTTATGGAGGAGGAGGAGACCCACCGTAATGCCAAGATGATGCGGCTTGCAGAGCAATTTGTGGAGGGGGTGTGCCGGGTTGTTGAGCAGCTTTTTGCGGGAGATCTCTCACAAACAGGGTTGCGCCATCAGCTTGCTGAGGACGCCGCCTTATTGGTGGCTCAATGTGAGGGCACCATCACTCTTGATTGCGCTAAGGCTGATGAGCCAGCCCTTCGCACCGCTCTTGCCGGGGCGAAGGATGTTGCCATTACGGCAGAAGCCGAGCGCAAAGCCGGTAGTGTAGCGATTTCGGCCGCGCAAGCGCGCATCACGTTGGATGAGAGCCAATGGGCAGAGGCCGTGCGGCATCGTGTCGCAGAAGCGGTGGAGGCACTCATCAGGCTGGCTCCTGTAAGTGAGCAAGAGGCCGTGCAGGATGTAGAGCCGCATATAGTACAAAAAGAAGGAGAATAAGCATGGCAGATGAGACAGAGACCAACCCTAATGCGACTGCCCCTCAGCCTGATGATAAGCAGGCCTCTGGTGGTGTTGATTTGTCCGATTTTTCGTCCGAGGTAGCAGAAGAAGGCGCAGAGCGGGCCGGTAAATATTACGATAGCGAGCAGGAAAAAGCCCGTGACCGTGAGGCGATTCTTGATGTTCCTGTCAAAATTACAGCCGTGGTGGGCGATGTTAAAATGCCCGTGCGGGACTTGGTACGCCTTGGCCGTGGGGCTGTTGTGCCGCTAAATCGTAAATTAGGGGCCTCGATTGATATTTACGCCAATGATCGGCTGATTGCTCGTGGGGAAATCACTATCATTGAGGATGATAATATTGCTGTGACGATGACGGAGATTATGTCGTCATCAGCTAGTGCGTAAGGTTTCGTCCGATTATGACACCAGCACCAGTTAGTGGGGTTCATGGTTCTGGGGCGATGATGCAGGCTGTTATGGGGTTTCACATGAATCCCGTATTAGCGTTAGGGCTTGTTGTGGGGCTTATTTTCATAACGCCGTGGTTCTTACGCCGTATGCGCCACCGTATGCCTCGCTTATTGCAGGTAACTGAAGCGGCCCCGGAGCGTGCTTTAAAAGTGCAAGATGCCGTACCTTTGGGAGCAAAACGAACGCTTTTTTCTGTCGCTGTAAAAGGCCCGGAAGGGCAGCAGGCCACAGCGGTGATTCTTACAGGTGGCCCGACAGACCTCTGTATTGGCTGGTTAGGCGATGGCCCAACCCAGCCTTTAAAGGACATTGCTCCTCTTAAAGAGAGCGCATCAGAGACAGCGTAATAGCCAGAGAGATGAGAGGCGTAAGCGTATGAACCAGAGTGATAAAGGTCGCTTTGCCATGATGAAGGCTGCCAAACAGCATAAGCCGATAAAACGGAGCGTGATATGTGGCATCATGGCTTTGTGTGGCGTGGTGATAGGTGGCGTGTTGTTATGTGTGGCAGCGCATCCAGCTTTTGCACAATCCATCACTTTTGATATGGGTAAAGGCGGTGGCATTGGCGAGGCGGGGACGACAAGCCGTCTTGTCCAGCTTACGGCGATTGTGGGGTTTCTCTCCCTCGCACCGAGTTTGCTGGTGATGATGACGGCTTTTACGCGGATTATCATTACGCTGTCGCTTTTACGTAGTGCCATTGGTGCGCAGGGGACACCGCCTAATATGGTGCTGATTGCGCTGGCCCTCATTCTCTCCTTTTTTGTGATGCAGCCCACATTGGAACGCTCTTGGGAGCAAGGGATAGAGCCGCTGATGGATGGCCGCGTTGATGAAATTGCAGGCTTGCAAGCAGCGGCAGAGCCGTTCCGCGATTTTATGATTCGCAATGCGCGGCCTAATGATGTGGCTATTTTCTATCATCTCGCTGGTGTTAAGCCAGAGGCAACGCCAGTGGAGGGGAAGGATGGTACCCACACCACCACGGTGCGGCCGCCTTGGCGGGTGATTGTCCCAGCCTTTATGGTAGGGGAGCTAAGCCGTGGTTTTGAGATGGGCTTTTTGCTCTATTTGCCCTTCTTGGTGATAGACCTTGTGACATCTAGTGTGTTGATGAGCTTGGGGATGATGATGCTTCCCCCGCCGACCATCTCTTTGCCGTTTAAATTGATTTTCTTTGTATTGGTGGATGGCTTCCAGATGGTCTCTGGTGGTTTAGTCCGCAGTTTTGGTGGGGGGTAACGCCCCCCTTTTATATCACCCCGGTAAGACGAGCAGCCGACGGGCAAGAATAGCCGGGGTGAGTTGCGTAAAACCCTCATTGATAGAGCCGGAATAACTCCCATAGGTTAAAGATAAACCACAAGCCGCCGCGGTAATGATGCTACCAATACGCCCGGCTTGCTCCATACGGCTGGCAATGAGTGAATCCGCCCCACAATGATGGAAGGCCGCAGCAATATCAGTGCTTTCTTCTGGGTCCATCCCCGCTGGGACGACTAATGAGAGGCGTGCTTTTGTACGGTCTATCACCTCACGCATTTCCGTCATGGCTGTGGGGGAATAGACACAAAGCCCCGGTAAATCCACCAGAATGATGCGGTCTTGGCCGTCAATCTCCTCGGGGTCCATGCCGCCATAGGCTTTGACCAACTCTAGGTCACAACCACGCAGAATCGAAGCCAGTTTGATGTAACTGCCGGGGGTGCTATCGCAGGCTAAAACGAGGGGCTGGCGGAGTTTACCTTTTGATTGCCGCGCTTGGCGGGCATAGCGTGCGGCTAATTTAGCAAGGGTCAGTGATTTGCCAGAGCCAGACGCCCCGCCCAAAGCAAGCGGAATACCAGGTGTTAAAGGCAGCGGGGCAAAGTGAATGACACGCTCTAACCCTTCAGCAAGGCTGCTACCGGCCATCGCGGTGATAAGCTCTTGGGGGATGGAATGCCAAGCGAGAATCTCTGGGACACTTAGCGCATTAGAGGGGAGAACAACATCGCCCGTCTCTACTGGCTGTGTGGTGTGCTGATCGGTTGAAGAACGAGTCATGAGCGTGATCCAGTTAAAGGAGGGGATGGCCTATAAGGGTATCAGTAAGGTTAGCTCACTGTTGCAACAGTACGGATGCGGGTACGGGGGTAGATTTCTGCTTGCGCCATAACCGCAACAGAGGGGCGAATACGGTCCACAATCATTCGGACCGAATCCCGTGTTGCTGAGGTGGTTACGATGACGGGCATCTCTCCCAAAGTAGCCGTTTGGTCGAAGGTTTGGCGTAGAGCAGTGACAAAGCGGTCCAGCATGGCAGGTGGCATGGCTAAGGTGCGGTCATCGCCTTTGCCAACAGTGTTATTGAGGATGTTATTCTCCCAATCTGGGGAGAGTGTAATCATAGAGATGCAGCCTGAAGGCCCAACATAGCTATTGCAGATTTGTCGGGAGAGGCGAATACGGACATGGGCTGTGAGGGCTTTAATGCCCTTTGCAGCGAGAGCGTGGCCTTCTTGAATGCTTTCCAAAATTGTGGGCAAATCACGGATGGAGATGCGTTCTTGCAACAAGGATTGCAGGACACGTTGTACAGTGCTGAGTGAGACTTGCGAGGGGATGAGGTCATTGACCAGTTTTTGCTCCTCTGCGGGGAGGTCATCCAGCAAGGCTTGCGTAGCGGTATAGGTGAGCAAATCGCCTAGATTTTGGCTTATGGATTCGGTGAGATGGGTGATGATGACCGTCACCGGGTCCACAACTGTATAGCCTTGGTCTGTTGCTTGTTTTTTTAAATTTGGGTCAATCCATATCGCGGGGAGATGAAAAGATGGCTCGGTGGTTGTTTCACCGGGTAATGTTGGTTGGCCGTCTTTATGGGTAGGGCAGATCGCCAGTAGATGATTAGGCCGTACTTCCCCCGAGGCAATATCAATTTCTTTAAGTTTGATGACATAGCGATCTGTTGGCAGTTGGATATTATCTTGGATGCGGACTGAAGGGGTAATAAACCCCATATCCGTTGCCATTTTGCGCCGTAAGGCTTTGATTTGCCGCGTAATTTGGGCGTCATCCCCGCTGGCAAGGGGGAGCAAGCCAAAACCAATCTCCAACCGTAAAAGATCGATTTTGAGGAGTTCGGTAATGGGTTGTGTGGTGGGGGCTGCTGGTTGGGTCAGGTCAGGCTCGTCCTCATTACGTTTGGGCGTTTTATAGCGGACCCATGCCCCAACCCCTGCCGCGATAGAAATCATGAGGAAGGGAAAGGCAGGCAGGCCCGGCATGAGCGCAAAAACAGCGGAGAGTGTTGCTGCAATCGCCAGAGGTTTTGCATTGCCGCCTAATTGACGGAACAAGGTGACATCGGCAGAGCCATCCGTCCCGCCTTTGGTGACGACAATACCCGCAGCAAGGGAGACAAGCAAAGCTGGGATTTGAGAGACTAACCCATCACCAATCGTGAGGGTGGTGAAGGTCTGCGCTGCCTCGCTGATGGGCATATTATGGCGCAGCACACCAATGGTTAGCCCTCCTAGAATATTGATGGCGGTGATGAGAATCCCCGCAATCGCATCATTGCGGACGAATTTAGCCGCGCCATCCATAGCCCCGTAAAAGGAGCTTTCTTCTTCCAACTCTTTTCTTTTGCCACGCGCAACGCGCTCATTAATAGCTCCGGAGGCTAAGTCGGCATCAATGGCCATTTGTTTACCGGGCATAGCATCGAGGAAGAAGCGGGCAGAGACCTCCGCAATACGGCCCGACCCTTTGGTAATGACCATAAAATTGACAACAAGCAGGATGCAGAAAACAATCCCGCCAATCACTACATCATTACCCATGAGGAAGCCCCCAAAGGAGGCCACAACATGGCCTGCGGCATAGGCCCCCTCATTGCCATGGCTAAGGATAAGCCGTGTCGTTGCGACCTCTAAAGAGAGGCGGAACATGGTGGTGAGCAGCAAGAGGGTGGGGAAGGATGTAAAATCCAAAGGTCGCTCTAAAAACAACGCCACCATCAGGATGAGGACAGAAGACGTAATGGAGAGCGATAAGCCGAGGTCGAGAATCATCGTCGGTAAGGGGACGATGAGGATAGAGATGAGCAGAATCACCCCTAAAGCGAGCAGAATATCCGTCCCCGGTAGGCGGGTGGAGAGGGAGGAGGCAACCCCGCCTTTTTTAAAGAGGCTCATCGGGTTGCGTAATAGGGAGGTAACAGCCCCACTCATGTGATGTACCCCGCTCTCATTTTGGGGGACAGGTTTATGTGTTGCTCCATCAGCATGAGCAGAGGAGGATTGAGTGGTGGGAGAGGGAGTGGGCATTGTCATCCTGGCTGATTATAGGGCGATGAACGATCCTCCCTCAGAGGGGACGGAAACTCTTTTAAAGGCCTTTTTAAAGTTAAATCTTATTCTTGGTATAGAATAGCCATTAAGTCCTTACGCAGCAAGTTCAATTATGGCATAATTATGGTCTAATGAGTTCATGTATAAGGTTGGATGTGGTTTAGGCCATAGAGGGAGGAATGTTATGACAATGGTGGAGCAACATAATGGTGCAAAAGGGCCTCCCTCTCCGTCCCAAAGTGCGCTGCCTGAGGGGCTAACGCCAGAGGCTTTGACGCTTTGTTGCAAAGAGCTTTACGCTATGGGTCAAGGGGTACAAGCTACGAGTCTTGCGATACAGGCAGCACAGGCTAGTCAAGATATTCCGGTGCTTTTAGCAGCAGGGCTTTTTCTTACCCAACAGACAGCGCATCATGATGTTGCTGTAGCGATTTTTCGCAAAGCATTGCTGCTTTTGCCACAGGGTCATGCTGTTTTGGCCTCCTTGCAAGGGGAGTTGAAATTATGCCTTGCCGGGGCTTTGATGGCAGCAGGTAAGCGTGATGAATCCATCGGCCTCTTTATGGAGATTGCGCAGAATTACCCTGAACATCGTCTTTTTGCAGGGGAACATATCTCCATGGGCTTGTTAGAGGCAGGCTTAGCAGACCAAGCCGAGCGTGTTTTGGCGGTATGGTTACAAGAGGGGCCGCCTTCTGTTGCTCTCTATAATAATATGGGCTGCGCGTTAGAGCGGCTTAACCGCTCGCGCGAGGCGATGGTTTATTATCAAAAGGGGATAGAGCTTGCCTCGCGTGATGAGGATGTCTCTTTTGGGTATGCGATGGCCTTGCTTAAAGCTGGAGCATATGAGGAAGGGTTTGCGCGTTATGTGCGGCGCGTGCCGCGTATGCCTAATCTTTCATGGTGGTTTTATAAGGATTTGCCGCGTCTAACGCAGGGTGTGCCTTTAGCAGGGAAGCGTATTCTCTTTTATCAAGAGCAAGGTTTAGGGGATACGATACAGTTCATTCGCTTTTTGCCAGAGATTGCCCGTCAAGCAGGGCATATCACTATAGCGGCCCTTCCGCCTCTAGCTCGTTTGTTGGCCGAGACCTATCCCATGGTTGAGGTCTGTTTGGTAGCGGAGCTTTTAAAGACGCCAGAACGGGTTAAAGAATATGATACGTCTTGCCCTATTCCAGACTTACCTTATCTGTGTGACCTCAAATCTCCTGCGGCGTTGCCACCCTTTACCCCTTATCTTGCTGTGCCGTTAGAGCGGCGGGCACATTTTGCACAAATTGTAGAGCGCGTGATTGCCCAGCAAAGGGGTGTTCAGGCTCAAGAGCTAGAGACGCGGCGTCTGCGTGTAGGCCTAGTTTGGGCAGGTGATGCACGGACAAGCGCGCAAGACGTGGCCTCTGATAAGCGGCGGTCGAGCAGCTTTGCGGAGATGATGGCCGCTTTTGGCACGGTTGAGGCGGATTTCTTTAATCTACAATATGGCCCACGGCGTGGTGAGCTTGTGGGGGTAGAGACGCCGCAGCCCGTCTATGACGTGATGGATGAAGTACAGGATATGGCCGATACGGCAGCGTTGATGGAAGCTCTGGACCTTATAATTTCTGTCGATACAGCACCGTTGCATCTGGCAGGGGCGTTAGGACGAGAGGTGTGGCTTGTGAGCCGTTGGGATGCGTGTTGGCGTTGGGGTGATGAAGGGGAACGGACCCCATGGTACCCGACAATGCGTATTTTCCGTGCCCAAGAATTATCCTTTGTTCCTGTCTTGCAGGAGGTTGGTGCAGATTTGCGCCAGCGTGCCATGGCTATTTAAATGGCTGTTTAATAGGCAGGAATATAAGGCATAGCCGCCGTGCTATGGACAGCCATCGCCCGATAAGCGGCTAGATTGCGCCCATTTTGGGAGGTTTTAAGCCGTTGATGAGGCGGTGGCGGCATTGTCGGGCGGAAAAGCCCTCGGAAAGGCCGGAAGGGGCGATGTGTGTTTAGGTTATTAGCAGGTGGCGGGTTTGTCGCCTCGGTTGTCTGAGGTGCCATCGCTTGGGGTGGATGGGCGTGGCGTTGGGCGAGGAAGGCATTTGCCCCGGTCCCTGCATGGTTAATGCCACTTCCTACAGGCATATCCCCTGCTTGACGAATGATGAAAGGGCGATACGGGGCGGTAGCGGGCCTAGGAGCTATGGGCGGTTTTGGTCCCGTGTGTGGCATACTATGTGGTGCGGGGTTGATATTGGGGGCGGGGTCGCCTTGGGGGATGGCCCATTGCTGGAGGACATGCTCAAGATAAGGTGTGCCATTGCTGGCAATCTGGGAGTGATATGCCGCTACAGCCCGTGGCCAACTGCCTGTTTGATCGCGCATTCTTTGGAGGAACATCCCCGCATAACGGGCATTATTATAGGGGTCGAAGGCAATCTCTAAGGAAGGGAAAGCCGTAGGGTGATGGAGGAGATTAACCTGCATGCACCCGACATCAATAGAGGTTATCCCTTGTTGTTGAAAGGCTTTCACCGCGGCGATGGCTTCCTCCCGGCTGGCGTAAAAATGTCCGCTCCCTGCTGCGTTAATGCTCCATGGCCAGGGGAGGAGTGCCCCCTTATTATCGGGGCGGCCTGTTTCAACACGGCTGATGGCCGAGAGGAACCCATCCGGTAAGCGTAAGGCACGCTCAACTTGCGCTGTAGCATCGCTGCATAAACGGGATTGGCTACGCTCTAAAGGAGGGGAGGCTGTTTCTGCCCGAAGGGGTATTAGTGGGGAAAGGAGACTCCCCCCTAACAATAACATGCTGCAATAACGTAAAGAGAGAGAAACAGACATGAGGCTAGCCATGGTAAGACAGGCAGGGAGAAAAGCCCTTGCCCTGCTTGTTGGAGGAATGGTCTTTCTTTATGTCTTTATATAAAGAAAATGATGCGCTATTTTAAGGCTTATAATTGAATATTTTCCTTGTATATTCTTCTCTCAAGGTTAGATTGGGCGGCAGGAGGCTATGCCTGATGTTTTTGAAAAGCTGTTGTGGGGGATTATCCCAGCGGATAAGAGGGGGATGGTCCGTCCGCCGCTATGCTCTTTTAGTGGCTTGTGCGTATGCGTTTTTGGGTGCGTGGTGGGGTGGCCCCGCCTATGGCTCGGTTGTACGCATTAAGGATATTGTGGATTATGAAGGCGTACGCGACAACCAACTTGTCGGGTATGGTCTTGTTGCCGGTCTTAATGGCACAGGCGACCGCCTGACCAATACGCTGTTTACGCGTGAGACGTTGATTGGCATGCTCAACCGCCTTGGTGTGAATATCCGCGACAAAGCCATTCAGTTACAGACACATAACACGGCTGCGGTGATGGTCACAGCGACATTGCCCCCCTTTGCTCATGGTGGTAGCCGGATTGACGTAACAGTCTCCGCCGTGGGGGATGCCCAAAGCCTGACAGGCGGGACGTTGATTGTAACGCCTCTACAAGCGGCTGATGGTGAGGTTTATGCTGTTGCACAAGGCTCTTTGGTGACAAATGCCTTTACCGCACAAGGCCCCGGTGCAACGGCAACGCGTAACGTCCCAACAAGTGGTCATATTGCTAATGGTGCGGTTGTGGAGCGTGAAGTACCTGTTCTTTTAGGGGCGGGTGGTATTATCCATTTAGCGTTGAAGAACTCTAACTACACGACTGCGGTGCGAATTGCGGATGTCATTAACCGCCATATGGGGCGCGGAACGGCCAGAGTGGATGACCCACGGACCGTTGCAGTGAATCTCGCAGGGCGGAATGTGTCAGAAGCGTTGTATGAGATTGGGGATTTAACCGTCACACCTGACACAATGGCGAAAGTGATTGTTGATGAGGCTGCCGGTACGATTGTGATTGGTGAGAATGTCCGCATCACGACTGTTGCTATCGCACAAGGTAACCTCACCGTGCAGGTGACGAACACGCCAGAGGTTGTTCAACCCAATGCCTTTGGTGGGGGGCAGACAGCTGTTGTGCCACGAACACAGATCAATGCGACAACAGACCGTGAGCATAAGATGGGGATTCTCTCTGATGGGCCGTCTTTATCCAATTTGGTGACGGGGCTTAATGCCCTTGGTGTTGGCCCGCGCGATATGATTAGCATCCTACAGGCAATTAAGGCTGATGGAGCTTTGCAGGCTGAGCTTGAGGTCCGCTAAGGGGAAGGGCGCATTATATGGATGTTTCATCAACAATGGCGGCGCGTTTTGCTGTTACAGCTCATGCGGCTCATACAGCTAAAGCGCAGCCCTCTCCGGCTGGTTCATCCGCTATGGAGGATAAGACGCGTAAAACCGCCCAGGATTTCGAGGCGATGGCTCTTGGTGAGATGTTACAGCCGATGTTCGATACGGTGGATAATTCTGCCGCACCTTTTGGTGGTGGTAATGCAGAGAAGCAATTTCGCTCCATGCAAGTGTTGGAGCTCGGTAAGGAAGTTGCCCGAAGTGGTGGGGTTGGGATTGCTCATCAAGTTTATGGTCGGATGAAAGAGATGCAGGAAAAAGCGGCTCATTCTCCCCAGGTAGGGCATAGTATGAAGGGGCGTAAAGGATGAAGAGGCTAAGGCTTGGTCAAGCCCTTCGTAAAGTTGCAGGGCATTTCTCAGGGCGCGACCTTACGGCAAAAGAGACATTTTCTTTCACGGCTCTCATTCGTGCTTTTACCGAGGCAACGGAAATTATGGTGAAGGAAAATCGCCTGCTGGAAGCGGAGAATGTGACAGAAGCAACGGCTTTACTGCCAGAGAAAACCGCACGGATCGAAAAATTGTCCACTCTGGTAGAGCAAGCGCGGCGAGCGGGGGTAGGGGCTGAGAATTTGCCCGCAAGTTTCCGACAAGTGCAGAGCCGTTTTGCAGATATTGCCGCGCAAAATCGTGTTCTTCTCCAACGGGCTGTAGTGACGCAAGAGGCGGTAATGCAGTTTTTGGTAGAGAGCGCAATGGAAGAAAGCCGCCATGGTTATGGGCGGACAGGAGAGGCCGGGGCGGATACATCCCGCGCCAACATCTCCCTTAATAACCGCGTTTAATAGATGACGCCTTACCAGTAATCACCAATCATATGGCGGGGTTGGTTGCTGTCAGGGTCCGCAGCGGGGCTCCAGATGGTCCAATCCCATGGTGTTGTATCGCGGTGATTTTCTGCCGTCATGGCAGCGATAAGCTCTTGTGAGGGGGTGAGATGAGCGTGCTTTTTGTGGCTCATTGTTTGTTTGATATGGGCCTGAAGAGCCCCATAAGCTTGTTCATCCCCCATATAGACACATCCACAGGCTAGAGGGTCTGCATACAGGTAGATTCGTTGGCCATCAGGGGCCATGCGGTAGGTGATGCTGCCATCGGGGAGGCTATTCATCAGCCCATAGCGGGCTGTTGTATTAGCGGGGTGTGCGACAAAGCCTGCCTGACTGAGGAGCTGCCCTTGGGCAAGATAGGGTGCGGCAGGCCGCACACAGCCCCCTAAAGAGGCAAGGCCGAACAAGGCAGCACTGCCAAGCATTGAGGTAAGGAGAGAGCGGAACGCGCGGTGTGTCATTATATTCACTTTCTTAAGCGCGGTTGAGGCTTTGGGCGGTTAGGTTATCGGTCAGAACAAGGGGGGGCACACAGCAATAAGCCTTCATCTCCGCGTAATGGCGGTTCATAAGATGGTCGATGCTGCTGCTAATGAGTGTCCTATTGCCTAAGGAGGGGTAGTTGATGGGGAGGGATGCCATAGGGAGGCAGCGTTTCATGAGCGATACAGCCCCAAGAGGGGAGAGGGCATAACCGCAAATGCCGAAGGTTTGTTTGAGCCGGAAGGGAAGTGTTTCTACCTGCTGGAAGCGGAAGCCTTCAATCCCACGGCGTACATCATCTTGATTAAACTGGGCAAAGCAATCCGTTTGGCCGGGGAGAACCTCATAATGTAGTGGGGCATCGGAGTTCTGCCCCCAGAGGATAATCTCCCAATCTTCAGGGAGGTTTTGGATGATCTCTTGGCTTTTGGAGGCAAAGTTTTGGCAGAGAAAGGCATCATCCTCAAAGATATGGGCAGGCTCTTGGCTTTGGGCGATGGCCCCCCATAGGGCAATATGCGTCAGGCCAGAACCTACAGCTCCAGCGGTAAATTGGCAGTCTGCGGTTAGCATTCCGGCTTTAATGATGTTCTGCCTGTCCACTTGTTGGCCATCAATGCCCGGTGCATGGGTAATGTCGGGGAGATGGCTATTAACGCGCCGGAAGCGTTCTAGTCGTTCTGGCGTGCGGGCAAGACTAATGACATAGTGTTTCATGAAGGCCCTTTGGAAGACTATAAGGTTATTTTATGGATTATATAAAAGAGATACAGGGATTATAGGGGAAATTAGCCTTATTGTGCTGAAAATTGGCCAGAAGAAGCCTTTTGTTAAATATCTCTGGTTTATGATGGGCTCTCTTGCGAGGGTATGGCCTTTTTCGTGCCCGCTACTGATATGTTTGATGGAGGAAGGTGGCATATGGGACTTAGCGGTATTTCCCCTGTGGCTCAGTTTCTAACAGCCCGTAAGGATGAAGTTCAGGCAGCAGCCAATAACATTAAGGGCGATAACGAAGCCAAACGCATGGTGGCGGACTTCCAACAAAAGGCGTCCTCCATCACCACGACTGATGCGCTGATGAAGAATTACTCCGTTAATCAAGTGGTATTAGGGGCGTATAACCTAAGCTCTTTAAGCGGGCAGCAAGCGGTAGAACGAAAATTATTAACACAAGACCCTACATCGTCTTCGTCTCTCGCACGTACTTCGCAGAATGCGAGCTGGTTGGCCTTTGCTGATGCGTTCGCTAGCTTAGGCGCGGGGAAAGGGACAGCAGAAGCAACGCCGTTTACCTCGGATTTGATTGCCTCGACCGTAAGCTCATATGAGCAACGTCGTTATGAGACGAGTGATGCGCTTAAGCAAAATGGCGTGGGGGATGCACTGTATTTCACCCGGCGGATGCAATCCGGGCAGGTGAAAACGCTTAATGATGTGATGTCCGATGCCACATTATTGCGGGTGGTTGAGGTTGTAAGCGGGTATGACCCTGACCAGTTCGGTGTGTTGGATTTTGATCAGCAACAACGTATTTTGAGCAAGAAGGTTGATATGAGTACCTTCTCTAAGCCTGATAGTGTGCAGCGTTACGCGGAGCAATATTTGGCGCAAATTCAGATGCACCCCGATTATAATAGCGATGATAAGCCTGCCAGCATGATTGACCTTTTTGGTGGTGATGATGGTGGTGATGGGATTTTAGCCCTTTTTGGCGGGAGTGACAGCGGATCATCTAGCTCTGGGCTGTTGTAATGGCTGTGATCCTGACGAATAAGCCCGATAGTGCCGCACAATGTCAGGCTGTGCGGGCGAAAAATGCGGCTTTAACAGCGCAATTAGCGAGTCAGGAAGGGATTATGCAGGCTCTGCCCGACTTGCTTCGCCCTGCAGCGGCTGGGGTGCCTTTAGGGGAGCTTGCTGGGCGGGTTGTGGATGTGTCTGGCCTATGTGTGACCGTAGCAGGGCTGGCGGCCTTTACCGCTGTGGGGGATCATATACGGATTCGTACTCTTGATGGGCGCGATATTCTTGCCGAGATTATTGCCTTTCGTCAGAAGCAAGCCTTAGCGATGAGCTATGAAGCGATTGAGGGGATTGGTGCTGGCTGTCCTGTCTTTTTTGCTTTGTACGGCAAGGGGCAACGCCAGCAGGCCCCTTCGGCGGGGTTGGCGGTTAATGAGTCTTGGATTGGGCGGGTGGTGGACCCAATGGGTACGCCGCTTGATGGTAAGGGTGTGCTTTTACCGTCCAGCCATCGGCAAAAGCGGCGTGCCATTCCCCCTAACGCAACAGAGCGTGCCCGCCTAGGGCCACGGATTGACCTTGGCATTAAGGCGATGAATCTGTTCACCACTTGTCGGGAGGGGCAGCGTCTGGGGTTGTTTGCAGGCTCTGGCGTAGGGAAATCCACCCTTATGGGGATGTTAGCGCGGGAGACTGCGTGTGATGTCGCGGTGATTTCCCTCGTAGGGGAGCGTGGGCGTGAGGTACGCGAGTTTTTAGAGGATGACCTTGGGCCGGAAGGTTTAGCAAAGTCTGTTTTGGTCATTGCAACCTCAGATAGCTCGGCCTTAATGCGGCGTGAGGCGGCGTATAGCGCGATGGCTGTGGCAGAGTATTTTCGCGACCAAGGCAAGTCCGTTTTATTTTTGATGGATAGCGTGACGCGTTTTTGCCAAGCCTTGCGAGAGATTGGCCTTTCTGCCGGGGAAGTCCCTGCCACGCGGGGTTATCCGCCGAGTGTGTTTGCGACCCTCCCACGGCTGTTAGAGCGCGCTGGGCCGGGGACGCCACAGGGGGCGCAAAAAGCAGGCCAGATGACGGCGTTATTCTCTGTTCTGGTGGAAGGTGATGACCAAAACGAACCTGTGGCTGATACAGTACGCGGGATTTTGGATGGTCATATTGTGCTAGAACGCGCAATTGCGGAATCGGGGCGTTATCCCGCGATGAACATATTGCGCTCTCTCTCTCGTGCAGTGCCGGGCTGTAATAGTGAGCAAGAAAACGCGTTAACAACTCACGCGCGCCGTCTTTTGGCGCAATGGGAGGATGTGCGCGACCTTGTTCGTTTAGGGGCATATAAGCCGGGTAATGATATGGAGACCGACCAAGCCGTACAGCTCGGCCCGCAATTAGAGCGGTTTTTAACGCAGAAGAAGATGGAACGTGTCTCGTTAGAAGAATCCTTTGCTGGGCTTGAGGCGATTTTAGCACCTGCTGAGTATGGCGAGGAGCAGGCATTATAAAGCCAGCACGTCTAAAGGCCCTTACCGCTCTGGCCAAAATGCAAAAACGCGATACTGATGCAGCACGCACGCGGCTTGCGGCCTGCCTTGCTGAGGAGCGGCGCATTGAAGTGCAAAAAGATACGCTTATAGCCCAGATGGAGGAGAATCGTACTTTATTAGGGACGATGCGCGAAGATGTCGCTCAAGACCCAGCATTATGGAATGGCTATCGCCATTGGTTACCCCTCGCCCAAGCGGAGCTAGAGCGGTTGGATGAGGCCTTAGCGCAAGCTGAGGCGGAAAGTGCCCGTGCAAGAGCGGTGCTTATGGGGCGAGTCCGAGAGGAGGAGGGGACAAAAACGATATTAACGCATCATCAGCAGAAGCAAGCGCAGCACGCACAACGTCAAGAACAAGCGATGTTAGATGAGCGCGCACAGTATCATGCGTTAGCGTATGAGGAATTGTGACCTAAGTCTTAATAAACCACAACAAACCTTCTACAAGTTCAGCAACAAGACCTTAAAAAAACCCTATTTTTAGGCATACGCAAGGATTATGTCTTGCGAAATATCTTGAGGATTCACATTTAGCCTTGTAAAAAACAAAGTTATATAAGGCAAAATCATGGCTTAATCGTGCCGCACTTTAGAAGGAGCACAATATGCAAACAGGGACTTCACCCTCAGGGAAGATTATGCTCGCAACGCCCTGTTTTGGTGGCATGGTGACAACGGGCTATATGCTGTCGGTCATTGGTTATGCCTCTAGCGGGCAGAGCATCCCTATGACGGTTATGCATGTTGGTGATGATGCCATGATTACGCGGGCACGCAACACGCTGTTATCGAACTTCTATTTCCGCTCCGATTGTACGCATCTTTTGTTTGTGGATGCGGATATCAGTTTTCCCGCTAATGCGCCAACGCGTCTTTTTGAGGCGGGTAAGGATGTTATTGCGGGGTTGTATCCGCTGCGGGATCGTTTTTGGGATGATCAAACAAAGCATAACATTCTTGCTGGGGAGAGGCAGCAGACAGCCTCATTGCGTTATGTCGGTGAGACTGCAGCAATGCGTGAAACCTACGAGCATGGTCCGCTCTTAAAAACCGCTTATGCGGGTACGGGTTTTATGATGATTAGTCGTCATGCGGTAAGTCGTATGCTCAAAGCTTATCCAGAGTTGGAATATAAACGCATTGACGCCCCCGCAGGTGAGGATGGCCGCCGTTTTGCCCTTTTTGAGGGAAGTATTGATGCTGAAAGCGGCACATATCTGAGTGAGGATTACACATTTTGCAAACGCTGGCGGGAGATTGGCGGTGAAGTGTGGGTCGATACGGCGATTGAGCTGACCCATACGGGGACATCCTCTTTCTCCGGTGTGCCGTCTGTTCGGGTGGGTATTGCTCATAATAGGAGGTCTGCGTGATGCAAGGCGTGGCCCAGCTTGTCTCATTAGGGCGGGCGTCTTTTTGCTTGTTAAAATGGTGGGCGCGTCATGGCTGAGGGGAAGAACACGCCAACAATCATTATTAAAAGAGAAGAGATTGTCAGTGGCAGGCACCATGGTGGGGCATGGAAGGTTGCTTATGCAGACTTTATGACCGCGATGATGGCTTTCTTCTTGCTGATGTGGTTGTTGAATATCACAACAGATGAGCAGAAGCGCGGGATTGCTCTATTCTTTAACCCTATGGCGGACCGCACAGGCTCTGCAACATCGAATCAAGCTTTGTTAGAGACATCCCCGCTTTCTGCTCCGTCATCTTTGCGGATGGTGCAGAACTCTGACCAAGAGCCAGCTCCAAAGCCAGATGCGTTAGAGAGTGATCCTGAGGAGCATGCTCATGATGGCCAAGGGGATGGTAGAGGCCGTGATGGTAAGGGGCAAGAAGGCATCCTAACCAATAATGGCGTGAGTATTCTGTCATCCGGTGAAGATACACATCCTGATGAAGATGATAGTAATGCAGGTCGGCCAGAGATTATTCCCTTAGGGGGGCCGAAAACAGGTGCGGCGGAAAATGTGGGTCAAGTTGGCCAAGGTAATGCAGCAGATACCGGGCGTGCGGGTGATGGTGCTCCCGCTGGTGCTGGGGCAGAGCGAAGCCCTGCTGCAAATCCAGTGGAGCAAGCGGCTCAGGAAGATACGTATCTTCATCATGTCGTGGAGGGGTTAAAAACCACTTTCACGCATGAGGCGGGGTTGAATGATTTAAAGGACAATCTTGGTTTTAAGATGGGGACGAATGAAATTCGCATCGAGGTGCAAGATACAGCTCATAAAGCGATGTTTGATAATGGTGAGGTTGTCCCTAATAAGGATGGCCAAGCCTTATTAGAGCGGGTTGCTGCATGGTTAGGCACGTTGCCAGAGGATATCTCCATCATTGGGGAGACCGATGGTGTGCCTTACCATATGAAGGAGGTAAATCCGCACGGCTTATCAAACTGGACCTTATCGGAGATGAGAGCAGACCGTGTGCGCGAGCTGTTTGTACGCTCTGGTTATCCCGATAGACGGATTAGGAGTGTGGAAGGGCGTGCTGACCGTAGCCTAGCAGACCCCGCACACCCAGAAGCCCCTGAGAATAGGCGGATTGTTCTGCTCATTCATCGCTTCCATCCCTTGCCAGATAGTTTTGCACAAGCGGGTGATAAGCCTGCCACGCCTCAAAATGGTGCTGAGCAGGGGAAAGCGCGATGAGCAGAGGGGCGCGTAAAATAGCCCATAGAGGGGCGGTATTAGGACGAGTTTTGAGAGAGGAAGGCTAAGATGCTGTATATTGGTGGGCTGATTTTTGCACTCTTATGCGTGTTTGGCTCGTTTGCCGCCTCCGGGGGGGCTTTGGCCCCTTTGCTGGCCTCTATGCCTTTTGAGCTTTTGACAATCCTCGGTGCGGCCATTGGTGTGTTCATCATGAGCAACAGTATGGAGGCGGTGAAGTCCGTTTTTGGCTATCTGATGCTGGTCATTAAAGGGCCACGATATGGGCGGCAGAATTATTTAGATCTGCTGGCTCTGCTGTATCGGTTATTGAAGCAAGCGAATATGAAAGGCATTGCCTCTCTGGAAAATGACTTTGAAAGCCCAGAGGAAAGCAGCATCTTTGCTACAGCTCCGATGATTAAAGCTGATGAAAAGGCATGCGATTTAATCTGCGATTATTTGCGGTTAATTAGTATGAATCTTGATGAGAGCCATCAGCTTGATGAAATTATGGGGCGGGAATTAAAGAAAAATCTGCATGAGGACCTCCATATTGCTGAGTCCTTTACCTCCATTTCTGATGCGTTGCCCGCTTTGGGGATTGTGGCTGCGGTGCTAGGGGTGGTGAAAACAATGGCGGCGATTAGTAAGCCTCCCGCTGTGTTGGGGGAGATGATTGCTGGGGCCTTGGTTGGGACCTTCCTTGGTGTGTTGTTGGCTTATGGTGTGGTCAGTCCTTTAGCGTCGCGTATGCAATCAGTCGTGAAAATGGATAACCATTATTACGACATTATCCGCACGGTGTTAGTGGCCTTTGTACAAGGCCAGCCGCCACAAGTCTGCATTGAGATTGGCCGTAAGGCTATCCCAGAAGAACTCATGCCCGGCTTTGCAGAAGTCGATACTATGCTGACAGAGTTAGTCTAATGTCTTTGCCGTCTCTCACGACTATGGATTTAGCGGATATTAACCCCAGCCTTGCCTCACAGGGAGGGAGCAAGGCCACACAAGGGGGGGGGAAGCCCAATATCTCTATTCCCTCTAAAGCGGGGCGTAAACAATTTGCCGCTATATTGGCAGCGCAGGATCATGCCGCGCAAGATCCTTCTTCGCAAGAAGGGAATAAGACGAATATAGGGCAGCAGGACACTGGGGCACAAACAGAGGCGCAGGGCCAGACAGAGCAGCAAACAGCTTCAGAGCAGGGAGATACTCCCTCAGAAGGAGCACAACAGGCAGCTCAAAGGCAGGATGGGCCGGAGCAGACAGTTTATTCAGAGGATAAGCTGGTTGATAAGGGGCGGACGCACCCTTCACAAGGGGCTGTAGCGGCTAAGGATGAGACGCTCACACCGCAGGAAGCAGCGGAGGCGCGGCAGAAGGCAGAGCAAGATGATGACCCCTCCAAAGCGCATCAATCTTCATCAGCGCAGACTGCCGTAGATCTTCAAGCAGCGTTATCCATAGCGGGACTTTTTACAACGCATCATTCTACCGCAATAGAGGGGCCCTCTTCAGCGAGTGCTTCACTGGCAGGGCAGGCTTCTATAGGCGTTGCGGGGCGTGATGCGGCGTCATCCTTAGCGCGGTTTGCAGTTTTAGAGGGGCAAACGCAAAAGGAGGCCTCTGTTAAGGCCGTGGATGCGTCTATGGCCTCTGTGGGTGAGGCATCGTCCCAGCACGGTATGGCCGAGCAAGCCCCAGCCTCATTTATGACGCAGCCGATGAAGCAGACAACGCCCGTAGAGGCGGCGTTCGCCCAAGGCTTTAACATGCAGAGAGGGCTTTCTCATGCTCTTTCCGAAGGGGAGCAGGGTGCGGCCTCCGTGCGTTTATCATCTCAAGCAGTTACTGCATCACAAGGGGCGGTATCCTCGGTAGCGCAGAATGGTGCCCAAGATGGGAAACAAGCCGTTACTGCTTTGAGTTTCCAACCTGCCACTATGGCGGCGATGTCTTCCACAGTGAAGGGGCCATCCTCACCATCTTCGGTTATCCCACATGGGGCAACGCACGATGATCAGACGCATGCGGGGAGCAATACATTGTTCGACCTGCTTGTAAAATCATCGGCCCAGACGGGAGGGCAGTCTTTATCCTCAGGTGGGGAGCAAGGTGGAGCGGGACATGATGGTGCATCAGAGCATAATTTTGCAGAGCGAGCCGCGCGGACGGATATAGCCGCCGCGACACATGGGGATGATGCTGGCAAGAGCGGTTTGAATGTGGGGGAAGGCTCCTTTTTAGGGCTTGTCTCATCACATATGGAGGGCAGCAACGACGCTGCCCAGAATATGGGGGTGGAGGTGGCTTCCTCCCATAGTTTGCCGCAACATCAGGCGCAGCAGGCGGGAGGCGAGGTTAAAGCCTCTCTTATGCAGCATAATCTTGCCACGCCAAGCGTGCTTTCTGCTCGCACCTCTAACGGGCAGGCGGGGACATTAAATATAACGGTCACGACCTCTGATGATACGTCCGTGCGTGTCCAGTTGAATCGTTCGCCAGAAGGGCTTTCCTCCCTTGCATTGCAAGGTCAGGATGATGGCACAACGGATGCGTTGCAAAAAACGCACCATATCCTTGCTCGTCAGCTTGATGAGGTTGGGCTTCATGCAGGGGTGATGAAGATTGATGTTCTCCCCACTGAAGCAGGCCAAGGCGCGCACGGGGGGGAGCAGAACATGCCCCAACAGCAAAGCCCTAACCAAGGCCAACATCAGGGGCAAAACCAGCAGGGGCAAGCGACCTTTCAACAGGCAGGTGGCTTTTTGGCAGGTGGTGATGGTGGTGCGGGCCAGCAGCACACAGCGCGGCAGCCTAGGGCTATTTTGCGCGCTGCACAGAGCGAGGCATCGCCGCAAGATGACACATCATACACCCCTACCGGGACGGCAGGGGGCGCATCTGGTGGGATGGGCCGGCTGAATATTTCAGTCTAATCAGTTTTAGAGTGGAGGGAAAACGTCATGGTTAGCGCAACGTCTAATAATCTTTTAGCCTTGCAACAAGCAGCGGATAGTGCTGCGCGTAGTGGAGCATCCTCTTTGTCTGGAGCGGGGCAGAGTGGGAGCTCTAGCACCAATACGGCCGGGGCTTTTGCCTCTATGGCCAAGAATGAGAATAACTTTCTCACATTGCTGACAACACAGCTCAAACATCAGGACCCTAGCAGCCCGATGAATACCGAGAATATGGCCTCTCAGTTGGCTCAATTCTCCGCTGTGGAGCAGCAGGTCCAGACGAATAACAACCTTAACACGCTTATCTCCCTTAATGAGACAGGGCAGCTTACGCAGGATAAAGGCCTTGTGGGTCGTCAGGTGAGTGTATCTGGTTCCACCTTGCCGTTGCAATCTGGCTCGGCAGGCTTGTCCTTTAAAGCGGGTGCTGGCCAAGTGGTTGGGATTTCCATCGCGAATGCTGCGGGGCAGGTGGTACGTCATGCTGTTATGCAAGCAAATAGTGGCCAGACGTCTTGGAGCTGGGATGGTAAGGATGATAACGGCAGCAGCCTAAGCGATGGGGCTTATAGCGTTGCCGTTAAGACAGTTGATAGCCGCGGTAATACGGCTGACGTTCCCTTCACAGTAAAAGGCACGGTCACAGCAGTGAAGAAAGGTAGCTCTGGGATGAATGTCATGATGGGGGATGCAGAGGTCCCGATGACTGATATTCAAGCCGCGAGCTAAATTGTCTGATTGATGGGATTATGGGGGCTTTGCCTGCGTGGAAAAGCCCAGCCATAACTATAGAGGGGAGGCGGTTGCTCGTTTATGTATCAACATAACGCCATGAATGCTTATCGCAGTGCTGTTAGTCAGTCTCTCTCTGATAGGGAAGCTGATGCAGAATGTTTCCGCCGTTTGATAGCCGCGTTAGAGAGTGTCGCTTATGAGGGCGATGTGATTAAGCGTAATCAGGCTATTGCGAAGAATCAACGGCTTTGGTCACTGATCCAACGGGCGAATGCTGTGGAAGCAGGCATGGTGGAAACAGAAGATAGATTGCTGTTTGCCCGGATGGCTGACCAAGCACAGAAATATGGTATTCGCGCGATGTTAGACCCAACATTAAGCCTAACACCTCTTATTGAGGCGGCTTCTAATGTGTTGGAAGGTTTAAGCTCTCTTGCGGAAGATGAGGGCTAATAAGAACGGGTTCCCTCTGGAAGGAACCCGTTTTTTATGGCTAAGGGCTTGTACAATTTTGGTCCACACAGCTCCGGCTAGGAGGAGAGGGTAGGTAAGGGGCTTGGGATGTAATGTAATTGCCCCAAGGGGTGAAGGCAGGGGCATTCCAGCCATATTGAACAGAGAGTTGTGGGTCGCGGTAAGACCCCCAAAGCGGTCCTGCCCATGGGGCTGGCTGCTCGTGGGGGCGGTAGTCGTCCCGTTGCCATGTGCTGCCGAAGGAGGGCGGCGGTGGCGGTGGCGGTGGTAGATGGGTAAACTCCCTCATAGCTGGTGGCGGTGCTGGGGGTGGGCGTAGAAGATAAGCATTGCCGCCATAAAAATGCTGCGCCATGGCTGGGGTTGATGCGGTACTGGTAAGGGCTGGGAGCAGTAAAACCGCAGGGAGAATGAGCTTATATATGGACATCGCGCCTCCTTTTTACATCCCGTTAAGGGTAATAGGCCTTCCAATGGTATAGGATGAGATATAATAAGGCATATAAGATTAACTGTTAGGAAATAGGGTTCCAAATTAAGAAGAAAATGGAGATATATAAGGAATATCTTATAGAGAGATAGGTTTTTATTATCTTAAAAATTAACCGTGAGCTATATTTTTAATCATTTTTTAATGTGCCTTCTCTATATAGGCTTTGCTGGCCTTATGATGAATGGGTCAATTATTATTTTTAGGTCTTTATACCGTATAAAAGGCAATAGAGGCCAAAAGCTCGCTAGAGAGACTGTTTTGAGAAGGATTACCTGATGCAGCGTAGCGTTGTTTCGTCTTGCTCTGGAGCGGTAGGGGACCGGTTGCAGGATTTCATGACAGATATGCGCGCGCTTGCCGCAGGGGCGGCGGCTTTGTCATCGCAAGTGCAGCATGATGAGCGCGGTGAGGCACTTCGTACAGCCTCTTATAAGCGGGATAAGCTTATCTATCAGCAATCGCGAGAAATAGGGATGGGGATTGCTGCTATGGTGGCGTGCAGCATTGATAGTATGACGTGAGAGCCATGCGTTACGCTCTGGGTTATCGTGTGAGGCTTGTTGGCATCTGTCAGCAAGCCTTCTTTTTTAAAGGCTATTTCCATGAAAAAGACAAAAATAGCCATTTTTTCGTCTTTTTCGATTTGTATAGTCCTCCTCATAAAATCTTATAACGGTTCTTTTAAAAAGAGAGTTATTGACCAAATGTGAGAGCTGGTTATTAAAAGCACTTGCCGTGTGGTTTGTAACAATCTTTTAATAAGACGGGTAAGATAGGCTAAGCTAGAGTCGGACATAGGAGGGGGACAAATGACAGTGCAGACAACAAGTAATTTTATTGAGAAGGGGATTGGGCGACTTCTTGCACGCTTCCAGCAGGAGTTTTCATCATCTCAAACATTAAGTGATATTGTCGGTCAGGCAGAGCATTTGCGCGGCATGACGGAGACGCTACTAAGCCTTGCTCAACATTACCCAGAGCGGGCAAGCATCGTGCTGAATGTCCTCTCAGAGCTTGTGGATCTTGGGGTTATCCACGATATGACGAGCGCATCAGATGAGATTGTGCGTCTCGCACAGAAGATGACGGCCGTTCTGCCTACGGGGAAAAATGAAGGTAGGGACGCTTTTGCAGGTTTGGCGGCATTGGCAAGCCAGCAAGGCCGTGGGTTTACGGGCTCTCTGGGGAGCCATTTTGTACAAGGTATGTCCCCTGAGGTAAAAGAAAAGCCGGGCCAGTGGATTGCAAACCGCGATGAGCCTTATTGCGCGCCTGAAGAATCTATCTTCCGTGATGAAATTATTTGTCTGCATTGTGGTGGGGCGTTTAGCATGCTCAAACGTCATATTGAGCGGCAACATCGCCAAAGCCCCGAGGGGTATCGCCTTTATTGGGGTTTAGCAGCAGATTATCCCATGGCGTGTGAGAGTTATTCCACAATGAAGAAGCTAGAGGCTTCTCGTACCGGGCTTGGTCATTATGACCGCAAGAAGAAGAATCACCCTCACATCAAGGCCTAAAGGGTCCCTCCTCTTGAGAGTAAGATGTGCTGGCTAGCCAAGAAAAAGGGCGCGAGGTGGTAAAACACCCGCGCCCTTTTTATGGCCTATATGAGACGGTTTATTGCTTCATAGCGATTGTTTGCTGGAGCAATGTATCGGCTGTTGTGACGATTTTCGTGTTCGCACTGTAAGCTTCTTGCGCCACAATGAGGGCGGAGAGATCGCCTGTTAGGTTGGTTGTGGAGGCTTCCACAAAGCCTACAGCGAGGGAGCCTGTGCCATTCTCACCGACAAGGCCCGTTTGAGGGGTGCCAGAGCGTGATGTGGCAAGGTAAGCTTGGCCATCTACGGCTTGAAGGCCATTGACGTTGTTAAAGTTTGTCAAAGCGACTTTGCCGATAAGCTGCGTATAGCCGTTGTCAAATTGCGCCATGACAGAGCCATCGCTTTCAATCTCGGCACCGGTATAGGTGCCAGAGGTAATGCTATCATTTGTAAGAGTAGTAGCATCGCCGCCAAGGGATGTCCCAGTTGTGAGGGAGGCATTGCTGAGGTCAAGTGTGTAATTTGTACCATTGATGCTTAGAGACGTGGTAACGGGGCTGCCTTTGCTGACAGCTTGACCATCAAAGCTTTGGATGCTGCCATCTTTATTGAAGATGACAGAATGAGCCTGATCCATTTTTACAGGAGAGGTGGTGGTGGCATCATAAGGGTCCACCGCTTGGACAGACCATGTTTGTGGAGACGCTGAGGTTTGCGTCCATTTTACAGCCACAGGGACCTGCGTGGTAGTACTAGCATTAGTTTGCCCGTTTGTGCCGCCTGTGGTGGAGGCAGCTGTGCTGGCAACCATGAGGGGGGAGCTCATATAGCTTTGCATACTATCGGTTGTCGTCCCGATTGTTGTTGGGCTCATAGATAGTGTCGTGCCAGAGAGGCTAAGCGGGTTTGCTTGGTTGGTAGAGGCGGAGTTATTGGTTGTTACCATAGTGGTTCCGCTCGTTCCACCAATGGTGCCGAGGGCGAGATTGATGGTTTGTTCCACATTATTGCCGTAATGGGCCGTAATGGGGATTTCCGCCTTTGAGCCTACTGTTGATGAGCCAACCTCTTTACCTGTTTGCATATCGGTAATTGAGGCAAGAGAGCCGGAATGGTCGAATGTGACTTGATAATTATTGGGCGCGATGGTGCCTGTCCCATCTGCATCATAAGCAGAGACATTCCAAACAAGTGGGTTAGTGTCGCTTTGCTGCCATTGGATGGCTATTTTATGGGGGTTAGAGCTTGCATCATAGGTTGTGGTGGCAGCAGTTGTATAGCTTTGCGGTGTGTAGTTGGCGGGGTCCGCAGGGAGCTTACCTACCGCAGCGTTAAGGGTCATGGTTGTTGTCGCGGTTGGCTTAAAGCCAACATTGCTGACATTAAGTGGGCTGATAACATTGGTGAGCGAGCCAGTGGAATCAGTCATATAACCGTCTAAATAATAGCCGGCAGGGTTAACAAGATACCCTTTTTTATCCTGCTGGAAGTCACCATTGCGCGTATAGAACTTTTGCTCGGAGAAATTGGTAACTCCGGCATTTGCTGCGCCTGCCCCGGTGGGTTTGGAAGTTACAAACATCCCCTTACCAGAAATATCTAAAGCCATGCCATTGGTGCTGTTGGTTGCCGTTCCGGCATTATCAACATGCTGCACTGTGATGGCCTGCACTGTGTTGGATTGCGCTTGGGAAGCGGAGTTCCCTGTGATGCTCCCTGCTACGAAATCCGCAAAGGAGGTTGTGTCCGCCTTATAGCCAACGGTCTGGCTGTTGGCGATGTTGTTACTAAGGTTGGTAAAGGCATCTGACTGGGCATTGATGCCGCTGACAGCCGTTGTGAGTGCATTAAACACACCAGACATGATTCTATCCTTGGTTCTGACACATGAATTAAGGTTATTCTATGGCATAAATTAGACATGTCTTTCTATTCAAATCAAATATAACATGCTTATTTCATGAATAAGGAGTTACATAAAGGTTTTTTAAAGAGATGATGATGTCTCTGTAGGAAGCTGCGCGCGTGCGCCGGGGGTTTTAAGGCGCATCACATAGGCAATAATTGTAGCAACGGGCTTCCAAAACTCCTCGGGGATTTCACTATCAAGAGGGAGGCTGTGCAAAGAGCGTGCTAAAGGCGGGTTGGAGATAACGGGGATTCGCGCTTTGCGGGCAATATCGCGGATGCGAAAAGCCAGATCATCCATACCTTTAGCAACAATATGCGGGGCTGTGTTGCTGTTTTGGTCGTAAAGAATCGCTACGGCATAATGGGTAGGGTTGACGACAATAACGGTGGCCTCTTTCACAGCCTTCATCATCTGTCGGCGGGAGCGGCTTTGGCGTAGCTGCCTAAGGCGGGCCTTAATTTGCGGGTCCCCCTCCGTTTGTTTCATTTCATCTTTAATATCTTGCAAGCTCATCCGTAATTTGGCGAAGCGATGATAGCGCGTCCAGACCTCATCGAGCCCTGTGATGACGCATTGTATGGCCAGCACCATAAAACCCGCATAGACGAACCAAGATTTCATGGCATCAATAAGTTGATACGGCGTCCAGCGTTCTGTTTGTGGGGCTAAATCAACCGTTTGTAAGGCAACCTTGTAAAGGATAACGCCAAAGACGGCGAATTTAGCGATGGTTTTTAGCAACTCGATCAGATTATTCACACTGACGATTCGCTTGAGGCCCTTGAGCGGGGAGAGGCGGCTTATATCAGGCTGCAAACTTTGGGGGCGAAAGAGGAAACCCGTTTGTAACAACCCGCCGATTAAAATAGCACAGGCCCCTGTGCCCATAAGAGGGCCAATGAGGTGGAGGCCTGCTGTAAGAGCATGGAGGGTAAAGCCATAGAGGGCCGCGGGGTCCTGACCTACAAAGTCAAAATGAAGGAAGATGCCATTCATCTCCCGGATAAATTGCCGTGCTGCGTTAGGAATGGTCAGCGCAAAAACGAGCAAAAACGTGCCTAAGGCAACGAGGATGAGCAGCTCTTTCGATTGAGCAATATTGCCATCTTCGCGTGCTTTTTGGAGGCGTTTTTCTGTTGGGTCTTGGGTCTTTTCACCCCCGCCGCTGCCATTTTCTTCTGCCATATGATGTTAGGGGGTGGTTAGCCCAAGGCCGGGCAGGGTGGAGAGATAGAGCTGCATTTTCTCTGCCCATGTGCTGGTAAGGATTTGTATGAGTAAGGCTAGGAGCAAAATCCCCCCTAGAATCTGTGCGGGGATGGCAAGGGAATAGACTTGTATGGAGGGCATTAGCCGGTTAAGCACCCCCAGCATGGCAGGCCATAATGTCCCTATTAGAATATAAGGGGCGGCAAGTTGCATCCCGATGAGGAAGCTAACACTGACAATATGGGTTATATCTTTTGTCATATCCCCCACAAGGAGGGCGGTAAGATGCCCTGCTGGAAAGAGTGTATAAGAGCCAGAAATCGCAAAAAGAGGGAGGGCGTAGAGCCCTGTTGCAAAAAGGATGATGGGGGCCAAAGCATTGGTCATATGGCTGACGGCTGTGCTGGAAGCTCCTAATTGGCTATCAGTTTGGATGACGCTTGCCATCCCGGTAAAGACGGCGATAATTTGCCCCGCAATAGCGAGGGAAAGGCTCAGAAGCCGCGCCATCATGCCGAGGAAAAACCCACAAAGAAGTTCCCCTGCAATGAGCTTGAGCAACATAGAGGGCATACGCAACGCCTCGCCAGAGACGGCGATGAGTCGTTGCTGAATGACGGGTAAAAGGGCGATGGTTATCCCTAAGCATAGCCCTGCTCGGATACGGGCGGGGGCTCCCATTTCTCCAAGGCCAGGGGCGAGCATAACTACGGCACTAACACGGCAGAGGATGATGACAAATATGCCTGTTAGGATGGCGATAGAGCCATGAGGTGCGGCAAGGTCAGGCGAGCCAAAGAAATCGGCTAGGCTGTTCATTTAGATGCCCCCAGCCTTGATGAGTTGATCAAAAATCAGCTCTGCATAGGCATGGATGGTGGCGTGCATGAAGGAGGCTGTGAGTATCAGCGTTGCTGTTGCCGCAATGAATTTTGGTACAAAGGAGAGTGTAGCTTCGCTAATTTGTGTCATCGCTTGAAAGAGTGAGACACATAGCCCCGCTAATAGGGATGCCAATAGGGAGGGGGCCCCAAGTTTGACGGCAACAAGAAGTGTTTGACGCAGTATTTCCTGCACATCAACCGCGTGCCCCATTGGGTGCTCCCCTCGTAATTGGCTGTTATTGCCTAATAAGGCTTAAATGGACATCCGCATAACGTCTTGATAGGCGCTCACAAAGCGATCCCGTAATGTTGTGACGGTTTGCAAGGTGAGTTTTGCTTCTTCAACAGAGGCCACAACATCGGACATATTGCCTTTGCCAGAGAGGGCAAGGGCCGTTTGGCTCTCCGCTACTTTGCCTGTGTTAATGGCCCCTTTAATGGCAGTGCTTAAAACAGAGCTGAAGCTAGAGACAGCATCGCTTGTGTCGGCATCTGTCATGGGGGCAGCATTTTCTAAGCGGGTTGCTTGAGTAAGCTGTTGGGCACGACCATAGGCCTGCCCGGCATCAAAGCTTTGTGCTGTGGTGCTGGCAATGCTGGAAAGGGACATGGCCTTGGGAACACTCCTATAAATGAGAGAGGCTGCACCGTGAGGTACAAGGACTTCATGGGCTTTTGTAATGCTTGCATAAAAATAATTCCATAATTTTCTCAAAAAATAAGGCAATTTTATGGCTTGTTAAAAGTTATATGCTTAATTGGCTTTGTTTTTGGGTTTTGATTCGCTATCAAAAGCCAATAGATGTGGTTCTAAACCCTAATGTAAGGATAAAATGATGTCAGAAGCGTCACTAGCCTCTCAGTTAGCGTCTTCTATGAAGATGCATACGGTTCAACAAGCGCGTGAGGCGCGTAAGGCGGTGCGGCCGCAAAATGCGGGGCGCGTACAAATCTCCTCCCAGCGTAGCAATGGGGCGCAAGCGTCTATGCAGCTTGATGCGACAGGGCAGGTGGTTCCCAGCGCAAAAGGCGTGCGTAAAAACTCCGCTACAGCCAGCTTTGCCAGCTTGTTGGGTTAAGGGCCTGTAAGGGCCGTGCGGACCGAATCGCGGCCGGGCGGGGAGAGGAATGCGTGAGCGGAATGATATGATGAGGGATTGCAGCACGATGATGCGCGCTGTTCGTAAGGCTGTGCGGCGGCTGCCCGTATTGGGATGGCGGACAGCTTGTTATGGTGCTGTGGGTATGCTCCTCATCGGGGGGTATGACGGTGGGAGCCGGAGGGTGCTGTTGGCATCATCGGCTTTTGCTGTGCCATCGTCCCCTCATGCACATTCGGCGCGCATCACTCGTGGGGCGAAGCATCAACGCAAAGCGGCTGCATCGCACCATGCTGAAAATGTCGCTAATAGTGAAACATTAGGGCAAATGCACATTAAGCCGGGGGATCCTTTATTGGATGAATTGCCCGCTGGCTGGGGTGTGCATGTGCTTGGCGTTGGTGGTCCACAGGGAGGAAAAGCTCCTAAAGAGAGTTCTACTCATTCTGTGAAGAAAGTGGCGCGTCCACCTCATACGATACAGCCAGCGGAGGTGACTGCCACCAAACCGGAGGGTCACCCAGCTGCTGCGGGAGCGGTGGGGCTTGCCGCAGGGGTAGGGGATGCGTCTGTTCCCTCTCAGGCAGTGGGGCATATACCGGCTGCAACAGCATCTTCACGCAATCGGATTCTTATCCCTGTACCGGGGCAGATGGGGATAGCGGCGTATCAAAGTGGGGACCGTCTCATCATTTTGGTGGATGGCCGCCACCCTATGGACATAGCGGCCCTGCGTGGGGATGGCATGTTTGCACAGTTGAGTGTGACGGCTTTACCCGATGTAACGATGATTACTCTGCCTGTGCCAGATACACGGGCTTTATATCTCTCGCAGCAAAGTAATGGCTGGGTGTTAGGTGATCAACCACCGCCTGCTGTTGATTATACCGATAGGCGTGAAATTAGCCCAACATTGCGTGAGGATGGTCTTTACTTCCCTATGCGGAAGCCGGGACGTGTTTTCTCGGTTGAAGACCCCGTCTCAAATACGCCCTTATTAGTAGGGACAACGGTTTTAGATGATGGTGGGATGCTCTCTTTACGGCGGGGAGTGGATTATGACGTATGGCCCTCTCTGGAGGGGATCGTCATTGCTCAGCATGAGCCGCCACAGGTGACGATGAAGGCCGTTGCTAAAGGGGACCTCCTCCAACGTGCGGATGGTCGTCCTTTGTCGGATTTGGATCGTGCGATTTATGCCAGTGATGTAGATTTAAATTGGTTAGGGCTTAAAAATCTCACCCCAGCCCAAGCACAAGAGCGTTATCGCCATGCCTTAATCGCGGCGGCTGATTCCACACCGGGAGAGCGGTTTAAAAAACGGTTTGAGGCAGCACAAGCGGCGTTAGGGGTTGGAATCTTCCCCGAGGCACGGGCGATTATGGATGTCGCTTTGGAGGATGACCCGGAGGAAGCCTTTCGCCCGGATGTGCGCTTCTTTCTGGCAGCGACGGATTTGCTGACAGGCCAGATGAAAGGGGCCTCACAGCTCATGCAGCAATGGCCGGAGCAGGCTATACGCGCAACGAAGCTCTGGCAGGGGCTTTATGAAGCTCTAGCAGGAGGGAAGGATAGCGAGGCGGCTCATCTTCTTGCCCGCGATATGCCCCGTTTGATGAATTATCCAGAGCCGTTGCGGTCCTTCTTGCTGCCCATCGCGGCAGAAACCATCGCCCGCCATGGCGGCTCAGCAGAATGGCATGCTTTGGACCATCTGCCGGAGGGGAGTGCGTATCAATTTGCGAAGGCGGTGCGTGCGTTACGCTCTGGGCGTGAGGATGAGGCGATCCATCTCTTGGAGGATTTGTCTGTTGATAAAGACCCTATCGTGGCGGAAAAAGCGATGGAGGAAGGCATAGCCCTCAGCGTGCGTGATGGGCATATCGACTCTGAGAAAGCGGCGCGGCAATATGCTTCTCTCCTGCCTGATGCTCGCCTTGCAGGGCGTGATGGTGTGGTGAATATGTTGCGGGCTGGGGCGAATATTCGTGCAAAAAAATGGGAAGCCGCTTTGCAAGCCCTTAATCAAGTGGAGGATACACCACTTCAACAAGACCCGGCGCGTATACAGGTTCTTTTAGGCAAGGCTTTAACAGGCTTAATGCAGGACTTGCCTCATGGGGCATCGGCTGGGCAATCCCCACAGGATGAAGCGGCGTTGGTGCGTGGGGCTGCGCTCATGCGGGCTTATTTGCCAGACCTTTTGCCAAGTGACCAAAAAGGGACTTTGCAGCTTTCTTATGGCCAGCTTTTGGGGCGGTTAGGGTTAGCTGATAAAGCTGGTGAGGCCATGACAACGGCCATCCCCATGATAACTGACCCACAAAAGCGGGCAGCCGGTGGGGATATGTTGGCAGAGAATGAAATTAAGCGCGGCTTGTTTGATGAAGCCTCTGCCACATTAGCGCAAACGGCTCCTAACCCCATGCCCCCGCAGGAAGCGGCTGAGCGGAATCGCATTATGGCGCGTATGGCTGCGGCGTCTGGCAAGCCAGAAATCGCCCTTTATTTGCTTAGTGCCGACCAATCTTCTCAAGGGGCCGATATGCGGGCGCGCTTGCATGAAAATCGGGAGGAGTGGCCTGCTGCAATAGCGGATTTGCGCGGCATGGTAGAGCATGACTTGCCAGAGCAAGGGGCCTTGGACGTATCGCAGCAGCTTTTGGCCTTACGTTTTGCCTCTGATGCGTCCCGTGCGGGGGATGTGGGTATGCTGAATTGGATTAAAAACCGCGTAGGTGAACGTCCTTTTGAGGGCGATGCAGGGCGTATGTTCCAACTGCTTGTCTCGCCAGAACAAGATTAGGAATGGCCTAAAGCGGATGGGGAAAGGATAGAGCGCGATGAGTAATATGATAACAGGGCCGGGGCAGGGCACGGATCTTCTCCACCTTGCGGAGCGGCGGATGAGTTGGCTGCAAAATCGTGAATCCGTGTTGGCAGGGAATGTCGCTAATGCCAACACGCCGCATTATAGCCCTAAAGATGTTACGCCGTTTCAGGGTGTGGTGAATGCGGCACATATGGTGGCGTTAAAGCGTACACAGCCGGGGCATATGCTAGGGCCAGCAGGGGAGAGCCACGCTAAGCGAGAAGGGGGGCGTGCCTCTTTGGATGGTAACCGTGTGGTTTTGGAAGATGAGCTAGGCAAAATTGCGCAAACAAGTGACCAGCAGCGTTTCGCGACAACCGTTTATGGCCGTTATATGGGCATGTACGGCATGGCTTTGGGCAGTTCTGGCGGGCAATAAGCCTTGCTTTATGGTTTTGTTTTGAGTGTGAGAGGGATGAGAGATGGATTTTTCTGATACAATTGGTGTTTCAGCCGCTGGGATGCGGGCACAAACAGCACGTTTGCGTGTTGCGGCGGAGAATCTTGCAAATGCTGAGACGACAGGAGCATCGCCGGGAGCGGACCCGTATCGCCGTAAAATTGTAACCTTTAAAGAATCGTTGGATCGTGCCAGTGGCGTTTCCAGCGTTGCGATACGTTCGGTTGGGGAGGATCAATCCGACTTCCAAATGCGGTACGACCCGGCCCATCCTGCGGCTAATGAGCAAGGCTATGTGAAGATGCCGAATGTGAGTTCCATTGTAGAGATTATGGATAGTCATGACGCTCAACATTCATATGAGGCTAATTTGAATGCCTTGCAGGTAACACGCGCTATGTTGACGCGCGCTATTAATGTCATGCGGGATTGAGGAAGCGGTGTTGTTTGCACTGCGCCGGGTATGAGGACGGATATTATGAGAGGACGTGCTAGGGCTGTGAAAAAACCGGGCTTTTCCCTTAGTAAGATTACAAATCTTGCCTCCTGTTTGATGACGGTCCTTTTGGCGTTGAATCTTCATTCTCTCGCGGCGCAGATTAGCCAGCCTAATACGGAGAAGGAGCCCCCAAAGAATGGTGCAGAGCTGGAGAAGAAGGGGGTAATAGCAGCCCGGAGTGATGGCGAGAAAACGCCCCTTCAGCCTACAGCAACGGGTGCAGTGCCGAAAAAGACGCATCCGACTACAGTGCGCGTTTATGTCAATAAATTACAGGGATGGACGCCGCTTAATGGTTTGGCAGAAGGGGACCCGGCCTCTGGAGAGAAAGATGAGGATGCGTTGGAGCCGCGTGTTAAAACGGCAGAGCAGGGGTTAAATGAGGAAATCTTGGCTCATCGTCAGGCGATGCAAGGGCAGGCAGAGGCTTTAAAGCAGCAACAAAAAAGCCTTGAAGCTGAGCAAAAAGAACTTGATGAGAAGTTGCAAGCGTTAGGACGTAATGCTTCGGAACTATCTGCTGAGCAAGACCAACGCCGCCAAGATGTGGAGCATAGTATTGACCGGCTCGCGCGCATTTATGAGCAAATGTCCCCGCGTGATGCTGCCGCTATGTTTGATGTATTGGATATGCGCGTCATGGTCCCGGTAGCACAACATATGATACCGCGCCGTATTTCTGAAGTTATTGGAAATATGACGCCAGACCGGGCTAATGTTTTGTCACAATATTTAGCAGGTATTCGTAAATTAAGCCCTGATGCGATGAATCGTCTTAATAGTCCGGTGGATTGTAATATTGCTAAATGAGCTGTATTCTCCACAAATTAACAGGATCAAATAAAGTTAAAATGAGCTAATGGAAGGTAAATGAAATCCTATATTATGTCTATTTTTTGATAAATAGCCTTCTTTTTGCTGATATTCTGCCTTATTTAAGGTTAAATTGTGGCATGGTCATAATTCATATGGCTATAATAAGGCTTATGTCTTGTAATTTCGCAGCCCGGTGGGGGATATTGGCCATGCTGAACGGGGATCTTCTGGAGGGAAGGGAGGAGTCTGATGTTCAAATGGCTTTACAGAGATGCTTTGTTCCGCGTGCAAGTGCGTGTAGCGATGTTGGCGATTGAGTTTTATCTAGCGGTGCAGCTGCTTGTGGAGGGGGTGGGTTATCTCCAAAAGAAGCAGTTTGATAGTGTTGCATTTATTAATGTCGGTACGCTTGTTTTTGGCATGTTGCTAGTATGGGGCGTATGGCTTTTTCTTACAAAAGCTTTAACAGAGCCTGTAGAGCGTTTGATGGGTATGGGTGCCGCTTTAGATGAGGGCTACACACCAGATATTAGCCAATATGAAGGCCGTAAGAATTGTGTAGGGCGGCTTGGTAAGCTGCTTGCCTCTTTAGCGGTGAGTTTGCAGGAGCAAAAAGCGGCAGAAAAAGCGCATGGTGAAGCGGCTAATAAAGCCATGGAGGCCATGGAGGAGCTGCGTGAACGTGAGGTGCGAACTCATTCTGTTGTAGAGGAGCTAAACCGTGCTTTGCAACGATTAGCGCAAGGGGATCTCTCCATCCGCATCATGAGCGAGTTATTTAGTGGGGAGTTTGGCCCAGTGCGGGAGGCTTTTAATGGCTCTTTAGCGGGGTTAGGGGCGGCACTTTCGGCTGTGGCAGAAAGCTCCAATATGATTGCTAATGGGGCGAGCGAAATCTCCACAGCCTCTGATGACCTTGCAAAACGGACAGAGCGTCAGGCGGCGAGCCTTGGGCAGGTTACATCCTTTGTAAAATCTATCTCAGCGGGGTTTCAAACCACAGTGAGCAACTGCTCTTATGCTAGTAATGAGACTAGAGAGACGTTGCAGAAGGTTAAGACAGCCTCTACGGGGATGGAGCAGACTCGTGAGGCGATGAACTCTATCAAAACATCATCAGATGATATTGTGCAGATTACGCGCTCGGTGAGTGATATTGCGTTTAAAACCAATGTTCTTGCGTTGAATGCGAGCGTAGAGGCGGCGCGTGCTGGTGAGGCGGGCCGTGGTTTTGCAGTGGTTGCAAAAGAGGTGCAATCCCTAGCGGAGCAATCTGCCAAAGCGGCTGATATGATTCGTGATGTGTTAGAGACCGCTACAGCCCATGTGCAAGAGGGTGTACGCCTTGTTGCGCGGACAAGTGGGTTGCTTCAGGATGTTGAAGAAGGCACCGAGGCTCTGGCAGAGCGTGTTGAAGTGGTGACCCAAGCCACCGATGAGCAAGCGCGTAGTTTGGCGGAGGTTTCTGACGCGGTAAGCAGTATGGATGGCATGACCCAGCAAAATGCGGCGATGGTCGAGCAATCCACAGCGGCAAGCCATAATTTGACGACACAAGCCCTTAAATTGCGTGAAACATTAGCAACTTTCACAATCGGGGGGGGCACGGAGCATAGTGCGTTGTTAGGCCGCAGCCAGCTAAAGGCCTTGCCGCAAGAAGGAGCACCGGTCTTCTCGGCGGGGACGAAGCAAAAGGCAGCATCGCCTTTGTTGGCCAGCCGTCATGGTGAGATTCAGCAGGATGGAAAAATCTTACCAACACATTCTGATGATGAAGATGGCTGGGAACATTTCTAATGGTCGCGCTTATGGAGGGAGCTAGTCCCATAATCACCCTGCCGTCACGATTGGATACAAAAGCAGCGGATGGTTTAAAGCAGTTGCTTTTGGAGGGGCTGGCAGAGCATCAGGGGGGAGAAGCCCTCAGGCTGGATGCATCGCATGTGGAATATGTTGGCGGATTATGCGTGCGATTACTGCTCGCGAGTGGGCTGAAGGTTAGCGCGTGGTCTGACAAAGCAGAGGAAGCCTTCACGCTCTTTGGCGTCCGCGGCCAGCTTTTGGCGCATGAGGGGGCAGAGGAGGCTCATTATGGTGGATAATCAAGCTATCAGGGTGCTGACGGTTGATGATTCGCGCACTATGCAAGGCATGTTGCGGAAAGTCTTGGGGGATGCGGGGTATGATGTCATCCAAGGTGGTGATGGTGTGGAAGGGCTAGAGGCCCTCCAGCAGGCTAATCCAGCCCCACAAGCGATTATTACCGATATTAATATGCCGCGGATGGATGGTTTCCAATTTATCGAGGCGGTACGCGGGATAGAGGCATTTGCGCATCTTCCTATCATCTGCCTTACGACCGAAATTGATGAAGAAAAGAAACAGCGGGCGCGCTCCCTTGGGGCAACCGGGTGGATAGCAAAGCCGTTTAGTGCCGAGAAACTCGTTTGGGCTATAAAGCGTGTCACAGCGTAAGGGAGCATGGTTATGAGTGATGTCATGGATGATATCCTTAAAATCTTCTTTGAGGAATGTGATGAGCTCCTTCCTGAATTGGAAAGAGGCCTTAGCGAACTCTCAGAGGATGATGCTGACCCGGAGACAATTAACGCTATTTTCCGGGCGGTTCATTCCATTAAAGGCGGGGCGGCTTCATTTGGATTGGAGCGTCTTGTACGTTTTGCTCATGTTTATGAGAGCGCGTTAGATTGTTTGCGCTCCGGGCAGGTGAGGCCCGATTCTGCAACAGTGAAGACATTCTTCATAGCGATGGATGTGTTGAGCGATCTTGTTTCTGAATCAAAACAAACTGGCGAGAGAGTCGATAATCACCGTGTTGATGAGAATATCCATAAATTAGAGGAGATTATTGGGGCGCGACCAGAGGAGGAGCCTGTTGTAGAGCTGGAGGATTCTGCAGCTCCGGAAGGGTTTGTCCCCGTCACGGTAGATTTAGAGGCGTTTGATTTTGACGATCCTGCGGAGGAAGCCACCCCCCTAACAGAGACATTGCGAGTGAGTTTTCGTCCCCATGGGGAGCTGTATGAGCGCGGTGATGATGCGCGTAACTTATTATTAGGGTTAAAGAGCCTTTTGCCATCAGAGCAAGCGGCGGCTATGGTGGTGAGCTGTCAGCAACAAGATCTCCCCCCTTTAGCGGACCTTCCCGTAGATGAAGGTTGCCTTGGGTGGGAGGTGCATCTCCCTATTGGAGCTGAAGGTCCAACAGAGGCTGATGTGCATAATGTGTTCGACTGGGTGAGTGATGTATGTGACCTCACCATCAGCCGAGGAGAACAGCCTGTAGAAGATGAAATCTCTGATGAGGCTGAGTGTGTTGCGCCGATAGTCTTAGAGCCAGATTGTGCAAAGCCCCCCAAGGAGGAGCCTCATCCTGTACAGCCCGTACAAGAGGAAGGTCCTTCTGCTTCACCCTCATCCAAACAGGGGCGTAAACAAGAGCAGCATGCGTCCATCCGTGTTGATACAGGTCGGATTGGTATGTTGATGGATATGGTAGGGGAGATGGTGATTGGTCAGGCCTCCCTAGAATCCGCCTTATCACAGCAAGGTGTTACACAAGATCAAGAGCTGGTGAAGCGACTAGCAGTTTTGAAGACCCTTACGCGGGATATTCAAGAGGCTGTTATGGCGATTCGCGCCCAGCCTGTTCGGCATGTCTTTCAGCGGATGCAACGTGTTGTACGGGAGGGAAGTGGCCTCGCGGGGAAAGATGTCCGTCTGATTTTGGAGGGTGAGGAGACGGAAATTGATCGGACGTTGATCGAAAATCTCACAGATCCACTAACCCACATGCTGCGTAATGCGATTGACCATGGGATTGAAGATAAAGAGACCCGGCAGGCGGCGGGTAAGCCAGCCCAAGGGACCATTAGGCTCTCAGCCCGTCATCGCTCTGGTCGGATTTTGATAGAGATTCAAGATGATGGGGGTGGGATTAATAGCCAGCGTGTTTTGCAGACAGCGATTAAACGCGGCATTGTTTCAGCACAGGCTGTTTTGGATGAGCATGAGATTAACGAGCTTATCTTTGCCCCCGGCTTCTCTACGGCTGATGCTGTTTCGGACCTTTCCGGCCGTGGGGTGGGGATGGATGTGGTTCGCCAAGCGATTCAGACCCTAGGAGGGCGGGTGATGATTAAAAGTACACCCGGGCAGGGGACGCTATTTACTTTGAGCCTACCGCTTACCCTCGCTGTATTGGATGGGATGTTGATAGAGTGTCGTGGTGCGGTGATGGTGGTGCCAGTCTCCTCCGTGGTGGAGCTCGTCACAGTGGATGTGAAGGAGGATATTTATCATCTGCCAGATGGGAGCCATGTTGTCTCGATTAGAACACGCTGTATCCCTCTGATTTATTTGGGTGATGAACTGACTCTCCCGCAGGATTATAGCGATGTGACTGGTCCTAACCATATGGGGCGGGCTGGTGAGGGTGATCAACTCATGGTCCTTGTGGTGGAAAATGAGGCCGGGGCCCGGGCAGCTTTGGTGGTAGATGGTGTGCGTGACCAAGCGCAAGTCGTCATCAAAAGCATCGAGAAGAATTACCGCCCCATCAAGGGGGTTTCTGCAGCAACAATCCTTGGGGATGGAAGTGTGGCGTTGATTTTAGACGTATCGACCTTAATTGTTTCTGCTACGAAACGTGTTGATACGCGCGCCTTAGAAGTACTTGCTGAACATAATGCGTGAAGAATGACGCATCGGAAGAAAGGTGGAGAAAGATGCCCGTAACGACTAATAGACAAGCCCCCTCAAAAGAGACCGGGGTTGTGGCGCATGCTCCTACGGGAAAAGAGCAGATGATTATCTTCACTGTGGGGGAGCAGCGTTATTGTATTCCTATCCTCCGCATTCGCGAGATAAGGGAGTTTGAAGCCGCAACGTATTTGCCGCATTGCCCTGCTTATGTAGAGGGGGCCATTAATATCCGCGGGAATATCGTAACTGTTGTTAATCTCGCTCGTTATTTAGGGACAGAGATGCAAGAGGGGAATGAGCGGCGGGTTGTTATCATTATTGAGGATAGTACAAGCCGAACGACCTGCGGGCTGTTGGTTGATAGTGTAATTGGCATTACAGATATTATCTTAGATGAGATACAGCCCATCTCTGTTGATGGTGGTGCTGCGGAATTAAGCGGTCTTGTGAGTATTGATGAGCGTGTCATCCGTATTCTGCAATTAGATACATTATTAGCGCGCTTATTGGGGGCTAATCTTATCCATACAGATGGGGTGTCATAAGCGTCATGGACGTTCCAGATAGCTTTGCGTACTCCGCAACGGACTTTCACCGTGTGCAGGAGATTGCGCGTTTGGAGGCGGGGATTCATCTTCCTCATTCTAAGCGGAGCCTTGTGTTCTCCCGTGTGTCCCGCCGCATCCGTGCCACTGGCGGGGAGTCATTTCGCGATTATCTGGACTATGTGACCTCCCAAGCGGGTCGGGCAGAGCTACAAGAGTTAATCTGTGTTCTTACAACAAATGTGACGCAGTTCTTCCGGGAGAAGGCTCATTTTGAGCATCTGGAAACAGAGCTTTTGCCAAAATTAGGGGCTTCTTTACGCCAAGGGGGGCGGGGGCGGTTGTGGTCTGCGGCCTGCTCTACCGGGCAAGAGCCTTGGAGCATGGCTATGTCGGTCATGGCGCGTGTCCCTGATGCACCACGTTGGGATATGCGGATTCTTGCAACAGATATTAATCATGCTGTTGTGGAGACAGGACGTAAGGGAGAATACAGGGCAGAGGACCTCCAAGCTGTACCACAGCGTTGGCGGGAGACCTATATGCAGCAAGCCGGGGATGACACCTTCACTATGGGGGCAGATATTCGCCGGCTTGTGACGTTTCGGTCGCTTAATTTGAATCGAGCTTGGCCGTTTCATGGTCAGTTTGATGCTATTTTCTGCCGAAATGTAGTGATTTATTTTGATGACGAAACGCGCAATGCGCTTTGGAAACGTCTTGCCGAGCGGCTTGTTCCCGGTGGCTTTCTTTATGTGGGTCATTCCGAGCGGGTGGATTGTACAACCGCATGTCAGTTGGATGTTGTAGCCCCAACCATCTATAGAAAGAGGAATTAAGAGCATGAAGGAGCGCATCAAGGTCCTTATTGTTGATGATTCGCGGACCGCACGGGAGCTGATAAAACGCTCTTTTCTCAAATATCCAGAAATTGAGGTCATCGGCCTTGCGTCTAATCCGCTTGAGGCACGGGATATGATTATTGAGAATCAACCCGATGTTATTACGCTAGATATTGAAATGCCGGGGATGAATGGCCTTCAATTTTTAGAAAAGATTATGCGTCTGCGGCCTATTCCTGTTGTTATGGTCTCTAGCATGACGACAAAAGGGGCGAATACAGCGATTACGGCGTTACAAATGGGCGCGTTTGAATGTTTCCCCAAGCAAGATTGTGCTGGGGAGTCCTTTGCGGGGCTGGGGCAAATTGTTTTAGAGGCTGCACAGTCTCGCCCCGGTTTGTGGCATCAACGGGCTGAGAATCCTCTCTCGGCAAAACCGAGCATGGTAAAAATGCCGTTGCCTAAGGCGTGGCGTTTAAGCTTTGGCCTTGTGGGGATTGGTTCTTCCACCGGTGGGGTGGAAGCGGTGGAGGAGGTGTTAAAAGACCTCCCCGCGCATAGTCCGCCGCTTGTGGTATGCCAGCATATGCCGTCTCTTTACACAGCAAGCTTTGCCCAACGCTTAGATAGCATCATTCCTCAGCTCTCTATTGCAGAGGCGAAAGATGGCGAAGCCTTAACGCCAGGGATGGTGCGTATTGCCCCCGGTGGGAGCAAGCATCTCATTGTGGGGAAGGAAGGTACTCAATATGTAACGCGCTTAAGAGATGGTGCGCCGGTGGGCGGGCATCGTCCAGCGGTGGATAGTTTGTTTCATTCCATAGCGCAGGTTGTGGGGAAGAAAGCCTTGGGGATTATCCTTACAGGGATGGGGCGTGATGGGGCTGATGGCCTTTTAGCTATGCGTAAAGCGGGGGCTAGGACAATAGGGCAGGATAAGGCATCTTCTGTCGTTTATGGCATGCCGCGTGTTGCGGCAGAGTTGGGAGCTGTAGAGCATGAAGTGGCTTTGGGAGAGATTGCACGCTTTGCGATGGGGTTACAGTGAGGCTGTAAACCGGGCACGCTAAGGCATAATGCTATAGTTGTTTTTATGATTGATGATTTAATGGGCAGAAAGGGTTAGAAAATGCCGTCCGCATCTCAGATTCGAGCTTTAATTGTAGATGATCAAGCCTCTATTCGGCAGGTATTGGCCAGCCATATGGCAGAGATTGGCTTTAAAGGTGTTGTGCAACGTAAAGATGGCAAAGAAGCCTTAGAGTATTTAGAGGGCCACCCGGTTCATCTTGTTATTTCTGATTTTAACATGCCGGGTATGGATGGTTTAGCCTTATTAGAGGCTGTGCGCGCTAACCCGAAGACGTCCAAATTAGCTTTTATTATCCTTACAGGGGAGGCTAATGCGGGCCTAGTACAAAAGGCTGTGTCGGCAGGGGTCAATAACTTTCTAGCAAAGCCTTATACATTGGCAAAGCTGAAGGAAACGTTGGAAAAAGTCTTTGGGCCTATCAGGTGATATCGCCACTGAATATCATGACCTTGATACAAGGGGAGCTAGCGGTTTCGGATGATTCATCTGTCGTGTTTAGCACCTTGCTTGGTTCATGTATTTCGGTGTGCATGTATGACCCATATGCGGGGGTAGGAGGGATGAATCATTTTCTCTTACCGGGGGAGGATTGTGTCGGGTCAAGCTCTAGCACAGCGTATCTTTATGGGGTTAATGCCATGAATCACCTTATAGAGCGTCTGATAAAAGCGGGCTGTGTAAGAGAACGTCTTGAATGTAAGGCGTTTGGTGGGGCGTCGGTTTTGTCCGTAGCCAGTGATATCGGGCAAAAGAATGTTGATTTCTTATGGGATTATGTAAAGCGGACGCATCTGCACTGCGTTGCTTATAGTCTTGGCGGGCATAAAGTACGCCGTATCCGGTTTTGGCCTACAACGGGAAAAGTATTGCAGCATAAATGCTGATGTAAAATGAGTATATGGAGGCACGAGCATGAGCAAAGGGACTATCATACAGGCAGCTGCCTTAGTGCAACGTCTAGCCATGGTGTTGGATGATAGTTGTCATAAACTATCTGATGTACAAGAGGCGGTCGCTCGTTACATTGCAACTGGGAACTTAAATGCAGAGCAAATGGAACGCCTGCAAGAACTTGACGCGTTAACGCAAGAGATAGAAGCCGTACGCTCTGTATTAAAGCGCATGGGATGTTCGATGGCTAATTTAGATAATTTAAATTATTCATCTGATTCTATTCTTAAAGATGTTCACCTCTCGCAGGTAAGACATATTTTAAATCATGGTAAAGATTTGAATGATAAGGAAATTCATGGTGATGTTACACTCTTTTAACGATATTTTATAGCATTATGTTTTAGGTGGGTACAGTATGTGTTTATGAAGAGATGAATGGGTCGAGGATTTCCTTCATCATTTCTCCTTAAAGCCGTTTGGTTGGGAGGGGATAGAGAGAGTGACGTGATTGGCATCATTGTAGCAACAGCTGATGGGGCTGTGTTTCAACAACAAGGCTATATGAGTGATGAGGCTGCGCGCTTTTTAGTGGGGTATCGCGAGGCTGCGGCGTTAGTAGGGTTTGGGGTGCGGATGCTGCCTGTTATTCTTACAGGGGTTTGGTCTTTCCCGGGGACAGAGCAGTTAGGGGAGGAGAAGCGATGCCTTGTAGGGCTGCATGATGGGAGCGGTAATGATGATATTTACCGGTCTGTGTTGCAGTATTACCCTATGGCATTGGATAGTGATGATGAGGTGGTTGTTTCCTTCATCGCGGTGGATAATTTTCAGCATTGCCCGGTAGAAGAAGCTTTTGATACAGGGCGATTGGCTGCGTGTTTTGATATTGCTGCATGGGCTGTTGATTCATTACCATACCGTCCAAGTACTGGTATTTATGATCTAACAAAGCATGATGTTAAAGCATTGTCACTTGGTGTTTGGGTTAATATTTTAGCGACATGGTTATCGCGTATAGGTATTTTCTCTAATGAGTTTTTAGAGAAAATACGTTTGGTTATTTGCAGATTTGTTATTGAGAAACTTGCTTGTATAAAAAAAGGGGCCACAGCTAATGTGGAAGCCTATATAAAAGAGCAGCCGGGTATTATGGCGCGATTGGTTGATATGATGGGACATTGTTCGGATGAGCGATTATCTTATTTGCCGATGGACCCAGAGGCATTATGCCGAGCTATTCTGGTGCGTTCGTTACGGTTTTTCCAAGCGGAGGGGGAGGAAAACGGTAAGGAAGGGCAGTAGTTTTTCCCACACTGTGACAAAGTAGTGACAAGTTATTCTTGATTATCTGCTCATATAGACGTGATTAATATTCTTTCATAAAATGCGCCTATCTTTTTAATGAGGCTGGCCGATAGGGAAGCGTTGACTATATGAGCGTATCTTTCTCAGCGTTATATCGTTGTTTTACTGCGACTTTTTGCTTCTGTGCGACTGCTTCGCCTTTATGGGCTGCGGGGGAGCCAGCAGCGTATGAGCATGCGCTTTCTTACTCTGCTCCCAAAGGTGTGTCGCCCGTGATGAAGGTAGCAGGTAAAACCATTCAGCCTGAGACAAAAGCGGGGCAAATGGAATATCTCTTTAAAAAAGGCGGTCAACATACCTCTCCGCCCTTGCATACAGCTCCCCCTCTGGCATCGGCTCAAGCACAGCGGGAAACGGCAGAGCATACAGCGCAGATTTTTATGCGTCATATGGGGATGAAGACGCAGCCTTATTCCAATTACCCTAAGGAGGAGTTTGGGGTTTTTGGGGAAAATGGAAAAGAATTGCTAGAGCGGGTGAATATCCCGTTGCATGAAGGTGACCCGGAGAGCAAATCTGGCCCACCTTTGCCCCACCCAGAGGCCTTGCTACCACAGATGAAGTGGAACCATTGGCTGCGGGATCGTGGCGTTGCTATTATGGTTGATACAACGAACGAGTTTGCCGGGGCGATTACCAGCCCGACTAAAGGATTGGGCTTAAAGCAGGGTTCCTCCAATGCGGGGCAATATAGTTTTGAAAATGATATTGATTGGTACAAATTAGCCGGTATTCGTGGCTTTGAGACGCATATTATTGGCGTGGGCCGTTATGGCATTTCCGCAAGTAAGATGTTTGGGGATAATACAAACCCCAGTCAGGAAATCTATGGCGGTGGCGGTAATGTCGTGTTCCATCTTGTCCATTTTTATGGGGAGGAAACATTATGGGGTGGGCGTCTGAATATTGCTATGGGGCGGATGTCTAGCAATACAGACTTTGCCAATAGCCCACTTTACTGTAACTTTATGAATAATGCCTTCTGCGGTAACCCGAAGGCTGTGACGGATAACTATGTGCGTTCCTCTTATCCGGGGACAAACTGGGCGGCGCGTATTCGGGCACGGCCAACAAATAGTACTTATATTCAGGTTGGTGTGTATTTCCCAGAGCGCGGCATTTACGGTGTGCAGGAGAACCGAACCGGTTTTAAGTTCAATGGCGCGATGATTAGTGGTGTCTTGACGCCTATTGAGTTCGGTTGGGAGCCAGAGTTCGGTAAAGCGCATTTATCTGGCCATTATAAAGTTGGTTTTGCGCCTGATACATCAGACCATTATCTCGGTGTGTATAATCCCCCTAACCGCCGTAATGCTGGACAAACGATGATGAGAATCCCGAATTGCCCGACCTGCAATGGCGTTGGGGATGCGGTGCCGGGGACAGGGATTCGCCGTAACTTCAACTGGGGTATGTGGTTCTTGGCCGACCAGATGATTATCCGCCATCCTACCAAAGATACGGTGGAAGGGGGTTTGATTGCCTTCTTTGATGCGTATTGGAACAAGCCAGATGTTGCCATGCGCGGTAAATTATACGCTTTTGGGTTGGTTGATACTGGCTTTTGGCGTGCGCGCCCGCTTGATACCGTGGGTGTATCTTTCTCTTATACAGGTTCTAGCCATTCCACACGGGCGGCGCAGCGTTTCCAGGTGGAGCATGGCATGGCTCCAGCGGCGGGCAGCCCTTATTATTCCTCTGGCGGGGCCCCGCTTATGTGGGGGTCTTATGGGGTGCAGCGTTGGGGGAGTACGCTGGAGGCCACATACCGTATCCATGTCATGCGGGGTGTGACCTTCGCGCCGGACTTCCAATATTACTTTAACCCCGGCATGCAGCGCGTTTTAAAAGACGCGGCGATGCTTGGCTTTAAATCACACGTTCAGTTCTTCTGAGGTTGCGTGTCTTGGCTTGTCTGTGAGGGTGGAGGGGTTGTGGCATCAACACGTGCCATCGCCTTACCCCGGACAAGCCAATAAGCTGCAGAAAGTGATAAAACAGCAGCGGAGAGGGCGAGCAGTTCGCGGACATTGACACCGTTAAGGTCCAGCACGATGAACTTACGTACCGCGGCCATCATGCCGATGAGCAAGACCGAACGCATACGAATCATTCCTTGGGATTCTGAACCCGGCAAGACGAGGATGGAGTGGCGGAACTCCAAAGCGATTAGCACTGTGAAAAAGAGGCCGAAGACTTCCTGCAATATAGCGGGGTCTGTAGGTTGTAAGCCTGCATGAAGCACCAGCTTTACAACGGCCACTACGACATGCAGCAACCCTAAGCAGGCGACAATGGTGATGCAGAGGGAGAGGATGAGCATAGCTCCCCCCTCAAAGAGATCAAATAAACGGGCAAGCCCGATGAAACCGGGGAAGGTGTTTTTCATGAAACGGCAAAAGCCTTTAATCTGTGTAGGGATGACGCCTATATTGGGCGATTATGTCATGTCATAACCATCATATTATGGCGAGGAAAGGCTTTATATCACAAGCAGAGGGAGCAAAATATGTTGGTTTGCTCTTTATTGCTGCTTTTAGAAAGAGCTAGATAGTGTGCGTGAAATAACGTAACGCTTATCGGGTATGTTTTTGGAGGTTAAGAGAATGAAACGTCTTTTACTATGTGCCACTCTGCTTCTGCCTTTATCTGCCCCGGTAGCGGCACATGCTGCGGATGCACAGCAGGTGGATATACAACATGCTGAAACGCAGCATCTTGTTGTGGGTATTGGTCTGAAACATTGTAAGTTCCACTTAAACAGCAAAGACCCTATGGCAAAGCCTTTGGTGTATAGCTGGGTGCAGGGTGCAATAACTGGCATTGATAACGCTATGGCCGCTGCAACGGGGAAAGAGCTGCTTATCAATAAGGTGACATCTAGCGATGTTATTATCTCTGTGTTTGATAGCGTCTGTCGCTCTAATCCCACAATGACGATTGAGGCCGCAGCGAATGAGACATATGGCAAATTGCTAAAGCGGTAACAGCATTAGTACAGCACAAACGGCACCTGCCTCCCCTATTTTTAAGGGGGGAGGCAGGTGCCAAGCGACTCTGATAAAATTGGCTTCTCGAAAAGTATGTTGGCTTTTATCCGGCCTTAGATGCGCTTTATACGTTCCATAGGTCCTACGCGCTTAGCGCGATGCCATAAAAACCAGCAGAATGGCGGGGAATCATGGTGCCGGATGAGAGATTCGAACTCCCGGCCTTCGGTTTACAAAACCGTGATGCAGTTAGTAAAAAATGGCTGTATCACGGTATTTTCTTGCATCTACAAAATAGAGGTATCCGGCTTTTGTGCCGGGGTGTTAATCCCTAGCCTTTTCATGCTCAATAGCCCGGCATTCTGCGCGTTCATTTCCATAGTCTCGTAGGAATACCGGAACCTCTTTAAGGTCAGGATGATTGCGGAGCTCAAGCGCTAGGTTTTTCTCTTCTGTTTGACTGTAATTTGTTAAGGGGGGGCAGATTAAACGCGGGGTTGGATATGAGCATCCACTTACGAATGATAGGGCGACAGCGACTAGCAGTGCGAATCCGACCAGATATAGTATCGAATGACCACTCTCCATCAAAAGTCTCCTTTATCTAGCGCCTCACTCAATTCGTTCTCATCACGGATTCCATTAGTGCGTGCGTTTAAGGCGCGTTGAGAAGCGGTAGCTTCAGTATTAGACGCTGCTACCGCTTCTGCTTCAGACCGCACACGAGCTGCATTACGCCCGGAGCGGAACGCAAACCACGTTCCGCTTACCAATGCGCAGATAACTAACGCACCAAATCCTGCTAGTGCGTATATCAAGCCGTGACGTCCGTATGCCCGGCGGCCAAGGTCTGCTTTTTGTTTCCTTTCAAGACGCCATAGATGGCCACCATACCGCGCTCTGCTTGTTGGCTACCTACAAGAACATCTTGCAGACCGTTATTTAGGGCCTGTACATCCAACTTGTCTTTCAAGGCGGTTTCCACCTCATCTGTAACGACACCAAGAACTTCGCTAGCAATGCTGAGAACGTGAGCAAAGGTAGGGCTAGTATGGGTGCCAGCCGCTTGTTGGATTAGAGCGGACAGGTTTTCCGCAACGCTGCTTCCGGTGGCTTGTGCGGCTTGATTCTGATTTTGTTCTGGCATATTATTTTCCTTTCCAATCGGCAGTGGGGAACGGCATCTCCGCCATGTTATTAGCCCCAACGCCATTAACAGTAGGACGTCCGGCCAGCTCACAGCGCGTCCGGCTTGCCCAGGAACATCGCGCGTTCAGCTTCTCGGCGTTTTAAAAGTCCGGGGCTTTCTACCACGACACCAGAAGCTAAGTGCATCTTGTCCCAGTGTAGGAACTCGTCCGCGGCCCCTTGCGTGTCTCCTAGTAGGAACTTGCGCAGCAGGGTGGAAGAACGCAGCCCCGCCACCCCCACGTTGTAGGAGAATGAGACTAAAGCAGCCATCTGGTAGGGCGTGACAGTATGCCCTACCGTCCATGCGGTAATTGTCGCACATAGAGACTGAATGCTATCCGCCAAAAGCGCAGTTGCTTCATTTGTTGTCAGTGGCGAGGTATTCTCCGTAACAGGTGCACCGTCCCGAAGGTGGGTAGCCCCGTAACCGATGCTCCACCTCCCGGCTGGGCAACGGTATGGTGCCAGGCGGCAGCCCTCAAAATGGCTGATGAGAATGAAGGCAAGGCGTGATGTGTCCATGCCTGCAAGATAGTTTGGTGGCCGTTTGGTTTTTATGCCGAGATAGGACAGGCTCCTTGACTAGGGATAAATAAATGTGTATTGAATACACATGAAGAGCCGTGAAGCAATCAAGAAATTGCATGATGATGGATGGTACCATGTCAAGACGACTGGGGATCACTGGCATTTCAAGCATCCAACAAAACCGGGGAAGGTAACTGTGACACACCCGAAGAAGGACCTAAGTCGTCTTGTCATGAAGTCCATAGAAAAACAGGCAGGAATCAAACTAACATGACCCGTTACATCGCCATTATGAGCAAGGACCAAGATAGTGATTATGGGGTTCATTTTCCCGATTTCCCTGGATGCGTCACGGCAGGCTCCACGGTGGAGGAAGCCAAGCGCATGGCCGTGGAGGCCCTGGCCGGTCATATCGCCTTGATGCGGGAAGATGGCGAAACAATCCCGGAACCGTCCTCCTATGATGAGGTGATGAAGGATCCGGACAATCACGGAACCTTTGCCTTTGAGGTCTCCCCGGAGGATTACGATCCATCTGTACGGGTGAATGTGACCCTGCCCCGCTCCGTGCTGGAGGCTATCGGCAAGCGCCGCAATCGCTCGGCCTTTCTGGCAGAAGCTGCCCGGGAGAAGCTGGCACAGCAAAAGCACCCGGCCTGAAACGCCCTCATCATGCTGGCTCGCCCTGGAAGGCAGGTCAGCATCTGTGGAAGATAACGGATGAAGAACGCTGTTTTTGACGTAAGGGGGTATTTTTTACTTTTAAGCGAAACATTTTGAGAATATTGTTACGTTATGCGAAACCTGCATCTGGAAGGCATAGGATGATGCTGAACAGGGAAAATGAACAAGGAAAATTATGATGTTGTTTAACAAAGAAGATGGTACCCTTGTGCGGGATGTTCTAAGAGAGCAGCTACCGCAAGAATTCCTCCTTGATGTGCGGGAGGCCTTCAAAGCAGCGGCTGAAGAAAGTCATACGACGATCGGGAAAAAACGGTACCGTCCGGAAGATAAAGCTTCGGCATTGGGCCACGAACGGCACTTTCAAACTGCACGGTATTTTGAGGATGTGCTTAGAAAGCATGGTGCGGTTGAGAAGATACCTGCCGCTGACCGCATTGTTACCGGTCGTGTTAACGACGTATTGTTAACCTTCTTAAACTTAAAGGGTAGCAGGAACCAGAAGTCACGTGTTAGCACGCAAAGAATTGCCCTAGCCCAATACAACAAACCGCTTGCTCTTTGGAATCAATGTGACTTTTTTGAAACATCACCTACCATAGAACGCCTTACAGTTTGGTTTGAGGTGAGATATGAGAGCGACGGTTCGTATCCTAGTGGTATACAGGTGATCGTTCCCCACTCAGATGGCAGGGGAAATCTATTTAAGAGCGGGCTGGAAGAGCTGCTGAGCAAATATGAAGCTGGCCATGCTCCGCAGCCGGACAATGCGCTGCCTCGGTTGAAAGAAGCTGTCGCAAGACAGCAGAGACAAAGTGAGTGAGATAATGTCACGCAATGGTTTACAGGGGTTTCAGGCAGAGCGGTTGCGGCAGGTGCTCCGCGTCCGCAGGCTGACACAGTTGCAGCTGGCTACCCTCGCCAATGTAAGCAAAGCGACCATCAGTAAATGGTATAATGGCAAACAGTTGCCCAGTCTGGAAACTGTCGAGAGGCTGTCTGATCTTCTTAACGTGCGGCCTGAGATATTTCTGACGGAATATAAGACGGGACTTAGCAAGGCCTGTTTCAGGAGCAACGCAAGTGCGCTCAAGCGTGGCCGTGAGATGCTTCAGGGTCGCTTGGAATGGGCGGAAGAGGTGGCTGAGCAGCTTCAGGACCATCTGGACTTTCCTGAGGTGAACATCCCCCAGTTGCGGTTCTCCAGCCCGGCGGAGATTACGGATGATGATATCGAAGAAGCCGCTGCGCAATGCCGCTCCATGTGGAAGCTGGGCAAAGGCCCGATTCAGGACCTCGCACTGGCCGCAGAAGGTGCAGGCATCATCCTCCTGCGGGAAGAAACAGGCATAGCGAATATTGAGGGACTTTCCAGCTGGAGTTACCGCCTGGAGCGTCCGCTGGTTTTCCTGTCATCTGATAAGGCGAACGGGTATCGCAGCCGTTTTGATCTGGCCCATGAGATAGGCCATCTGTGTCTGCATCGGTGTGTGTCAGCAGAGGTACATGATGAGTGTTATGCGCTGGGAGAGGAACAGGCGGATAAGTTCGCTGGTGCGTTGCTGCTGCCAGCCGAGAGCCTAGCCCGGGAGGTTTCCATCTGCCCGACATGGGATGAACTTCTGCTGCTAAAAAGGAAGTGGGGCGTGTCTGCTGCGGCCATACTGATGCGGCTGAAGGCTCTTGAGATTGTCAGTGAGGACAGGGTGAGCCAACTCTTCCGACAGCGTTCAGTACGCTGGGGACGGCGTGCCGAGCCGGGTGATGGTGCGCTTGCTCCGGAACGGCCCCGCCTGCTGCGACGGTCCATTGAGCTACTCGTGCGTGAGAATGTCATGCCGCTGTCAGGGATACAGAAGGCTTTCGGGTTTGGCGTCAACGATCTTGAGGGGATATTGGGATTGGAAGAGGGATATCTTTCACAAGATGAGCATGGTTCCAATATTGTGGATCTTGCTTCATTGCGTGGGACCAAGGGAAAGGGAAAGGCCAAGACTCCCGTAGGGGAGGATGGCAATGTGGTAGAGGTCGCTTTTGGGAAGAAATAACCTATAATTCGTCCACCTTCACGGGCCCATTCATCAGCCCCTGCACCGTGGTGTCATCATTCGGGCGTTCGCAGCTCAATTCCGTGACGAATCCTTCGCCTTTGTCTAGCCGGTGGATGCCGCGCTTCACGATCCACCGGCCTGCCACGCCTTCATCAAAACTGTCATCGAGGAGAAGGGCGCTCCCGGCATTGAGTGAGGCATCCCCGGGCAGCGTAAGGGAGAGATCCATGCTGCCCCGCGCCCGGCGTCCCATCTCGGCCTGCGCGGCCGACCTTGCATCATCAACCGTGCGGAATTTGCGCTTTATCCTGCGTACAGGTTCTCCGGAGCCAATCGACACTGCATAATTCTTTGCCTGCCGCGTGGCATGGTAGAGGGCCACCACGGTGCCCGGCGCGATATGCCGGTCCTCCGACCAGCTCCATTCCGATACCTGTGTGGTTGTCAGGCTGACAGGCGGAATCTCTTTTCCGCTGGCGGATTCAGCATCCCCCCGATTCAGAAAGAGCAGCTTCCCGCCGGACGGCTTCGCCACGGCGTCATAGGACTTGGCGACCTTCTGCAGAAAGGAAATATCGCTCTCATCCGTCTGGTCAAAATGCTGGAGATGGATCCCGGCCAGTGCAGCAGATACCCCAGCCGTCATCCCGTGATCGGCAGCCATTTTCTGCACCATCGCCCCGATGGTTGTGCCTTTGCGCCATGAGCGGGTTTTCTGCGTCTGGAAACCGGATACCCCGTCGGGAGTCTCGCTATAGGGCACGGACCTAGCGCGAATCTCCATCACGCGGCCCTGTCCCTTACCGCCGCGTCCCGAAAGGGACGACACGACGAATGATCCCATCCTATGCAGATCGCCTTCATAGCCCAGAGCCAGCGTCAGCACGGCACCCACGGGAGGCTTCTTCAATGGGTAGTTTGGATCTGTATTCCACAGGGCCAGCGACAGTTCATCTGATTGGTGTTCCGTCTCTGTGGTAAGGGTGAGGCTTGACAGTCGGTCTGCTACAGTACCAGTCACGTCTTTACTGTTAGCTGTCAGGATAAAAGCAGGGTTCAATCCCACAGTGTGATTCCCTTGCTTTGCAGGTCATTCTTGTCACTCTCCTGCACGCTGTCCGGCAGGTTTATACCGATCCCAACGGGAAGGATAGGCCCTTCATCTGCCAGCCCCGGGTTAGCCTCCAGAACGGACCGCAACTGACTGTCCGTACACTGACCGTATGCGGAATGGATGATGGCATCCAGAACATCTCCATCCTTCGTTTTGTAAACCTGCGTCACAGCTTCAGTTCCTTGCTGATCGGGTCAAGAACGGATCCAACAGCATCACCTACAGCTCCCTCCACAGATCCAATTGCACTTGAGACATCGCCCTCCAGCGTCCCAACAAATCGTCCCACACTACCAAACATGCCCTGGCTTTTTCGGGCCGAGGCCTTCTGGCCTGCTGTCTCCGCATAGCGTTGGAGCGTGAGGGTAAAACTGTATTTCCTAGGGTCGCCACTTGCCTTGTATAGACTCTGTTCTTCAGTAACAGACCGAACGATAAACAAACCGATTACGTCACCATTAGCTCCCATTAGGAAATACACCCCACCAGAGCGTGCCATCATCCGCAGCGTATCTATTACGTCTTCGGAACCCTTCCAGTCAGGGTAAAGATCGCACGGGATTGTCCACGTATCCGCTCCCGGCCCTGTATATTGCAGGCTATTTAGATGACCTATGCGTGGGATCTCGGCCCATGTTGATTCTGTGTTGCGGCTGACCTGTTGTAGTGCTGCGGTGTTCAGGGAGAATTGTACGTCTCCCAAAGAGAGCAAAACGGGTGCATTGCCTGCGTTTAGCCCCAGAAGGCCAGTCACCTGCTCAAAGGTGGAGAGCGTACCCGCCCCCAATAATCGATTCTCCAGAAACCCGCTACCCGGTAATCCCAGCATTATCGAATCACTCCGTCAGGCCCATCAGCCAGGGCAGGCGCGCCGCGGCTGTTCTGCTGGCTCAGCCGGTTGACATGCTGGGCCAGCTCCATGGCGGACTGCCCGGGCTGCTGGGTGATGTTGTAGGTATGATTATGCGTCACGTCCCCGCCCTGTACGGATGCTCCCTGCGCCCTGAAATTGGGCAGGTCCGTATAGGCCGGCTGCTGTCCTCCGCCGCCAAAAAAGTGCTCAAGGGCCGTTACGGGATGGGCCAGCACATTGCCCACAGTGCCAATCCCGCTGATGAGGGCACCGATCTTGTCAACAACCCACTGGATGATGCCGCCCACCGTCCTCCCGAACCGCACACCGGCTTCCGTGGCCCCCCTGAACCCTGCCCCGGTATCCTGAACAGGGGTCAGAAGGTTCTCGAACCATGTCACCACTGGCTTGATCCACGCTACCAGCTGAGTGAACAGGGGGCGGGCAGGCCGGAATGCCTCTGACAGACCTTGACCAAATCCTGTCAGGAAGGCCGCAATGGGCCGCCAGTATTTCCAGACCAGGAAGCCGCCCACGACCAGAGCCCCCACAACCAGCCCCACGGGCGACATCAGGAAGGCCAGCGCACCGCCCACGGCCCGGATTGCTCCCACCCCGACCGTGCGGAATAGACGAAACGGATTGAGCAGCCCCAAAATTGCCTGCGCACGTCCTGCGCTGGCCAGATTGGCCCCTGCCTGTGCCTCGGTCTCCATGATCGTGGCAGCCGTGGCCTTCACCTGTGCGGCTTCCAGCAGGGCCGTGCGCCGGGCTGCGATGGCCGTCAGGTTGCCATAGGCACTCAGGGCCGTTCCTGCCACCAGTAGGACAGGCACAGCCGCGGCAAGCGCGCCTGTTGTGGCAAGTATCCCTACCGTGGCAGCTCGGGTGAGGCGGGGATGGGCTCGTACAAACCCGTTGAACTTGTCCAGCACCACATTAGCTTTCTGGAGAAGGGAGACATAGGTGGGCAGGAGGGTCACACCCAGATTAAGCCGCAGATTGGTCAGCTGCGCATGTAGCCCAATCTCTTGCCCACGTGCCGTTCCCTGCGCGGCACGTACTGAACCTTCAACACCCTGCGACCGGCTGGCATTTAGGCTGTCACGGGAAATCTGGGAGAGGGACGTGGCAATCGTGCTGAGCAACTTGCCCGTGTTGGTGTTGCCCAGCTTGCCGATCTCGGTATTGAGGAGCTGCTTTTCCGTGTCGTTCAGGGTGCCCGCCAGGGCGTGACCATAGGTGTCCCGGCTGATGATTCCCTTTGCCACGAAAGCGGGCAGCAGCACACTTTTAACCCATTCTGTGGGGTCGCGGGAGAAAACATCACTTCCCTTCAGGGCCCCCGGGTTGAACTGTGCAGCCTGCCCGCTCTTGTCAAAGCGGACCTTGGACGGGTCTCCGATCAATCCATCATTCATCAGGTTGATGGCCGCCCGTTTGCTGGTATGGCCCTGGATCAGGCTGTTATAAGAGGTCTGCAAGGCCGTCCCCAGCTGGTCGCCCTTCATCTCCTGAATCAGGGGCAGCAACTTGTAATAAATAGATTCATTGCTCATTCCCTTGACTGCCGTGCCACCGTGGCTCACCAGCTTGAAAAACTCGCTACCGTTGACCATGCCTTTTGAGGCAATCATGGCCTGCTGGATGAACCCGGCCTGCCGCTGAAACTCGGCCGCATTGCTGGCACCCCCGCGTAGGTCGATAACGCGCAGCATGTCCTTCAGCTGCCGTTCCGATTCCTCATTGGATGTGCCGAACAGGGCCCCATTGGCGAATTTCATCTTGGCCATGAGGGGGGCAGCCACGGCGGCCTCGTGCATGTTGCCAAATACGGCCAGACCATCGTTGTAGGCTTCCACATTCTCCCGGATGGTCGTGCCGAAGGTTTTCAGGGACTGCCCGGCGGCAAGGGCCTGCTTCTTGGCCTCATCCGGTACGCCCATCACCTGCAACCGGGCATTTTCTGTCTGGAAGGCGCTGCTCTCGCCCAGCAGGTTCCGCAGGACCAGTCCCCCGGCCAGCGCACCGGCTCCCGCGCGCCCGGCCATGAAGCGGGACTGCTCGGCGGCTCCGTTCAGGCGGTTACGGGTGGCCTCAGCCCGCCGCAAGGCAGTCTGTGCCTGTTCAGCCCGCTTTATGGCCCCGGTCAGGCCATCATAGCGCGCCTTCATCCCCGTGATGGACTCGCCAGCCTCCCGCATGCGGTCCATCTCGACCCGCATATCCCGCTGGTACCGGCTGACCTGCTTTATCGTGCTACCGAGCTGTGAAAACCCGCTCTTTGTATCTGTCAGAACCGTCTTGAACGAACTGTCAATCAATCCGCCAATGATTAGCGAGGCTTTTAGCTTCTTTTCAGCCACGGTGAATCACTCCTTGGGCAGGCGGTCAAGACATGTGAGAAATTCAGAGGTCGAGAGATCCAAACAATCAGATAGGGACCAATGACACGCTTGCCCCAGTGCCATGGCCCCCTTCAATACGTCTCCCGGCCTCAGTCTGTGAAAAAACTGAAAGCGACTTCGAGGCGTTGGTAGTCCCGTAGTGCTAAATTTCCCAGAAAGTCTGGCGGGAGGCCGTCTGCCAGATTAGCCAGCATCTTTTCCTCTAGCGCACCCAACTGTGCGGGGCTGGCCTTGTCCGAGGTGGGAGCGAACTGCCGCTGCTCCCGCGCGGTAGGCTCCCGCAATGTGATGGTATTGCGGGTATTGCCAGCTTCGTCATAATCCCGGGACAGGGTCACAGTAATAGAATGGTCCTCATTGACCTTCAGCCAGGTCGGTATCTCTTTCTCGCTCATGTCTTTTCCTTTCTCACATGCCCAGCGCGCTGCGGATATCGGCCAGCGCGTCCTTGCCATTTGTCAGGTAAGTCATGTTCATCACATCCACTTCCGTGACCATTTCGCCTCCGATCTCCTCGGAGTAGTAATCCAGCGTCATGCTGATCTTCACCTGCGCTTCACCGCCCGGCTTCATGGAGCCGCGATCCATCTCCGTGACCTTGCCGCGCATGATGACCACCATGGGAGATACAGTGCCGTCCCAGTCCTCCAATGCTCCGCGCATGATGAAGGACTGATCCGCGCCCTCCCGCGGGCTGGCAGACCCCAGCAGGAGCGGGCTGAACTCCTTGACGCTGAAATCCGTGGTCAGCTTCTCCATTCCTTGCGTGATATCCACAGGGGCATCCATGCCGCCGCCGCGGAACTCCTCGGTCTTCACCTTTAGTTTGGGAAGATTAACTTCTACAACCTCACCCGCGAAGCTGTTCCCTGCAAAGAACAGATTGACGTTCTTTAATACCCGGCGCAATGCCATTAGCTGTTGCTCCCCGTGAAGATGGTCGAGACATACCCGTCATTGATCGTGCTGCGGAAGGTGATCCTCTCCGCCGGGTAAACAGGCCCGATATCGAAATCAAAATAAACCTGCCCGTTCGTTACGGCACTGGCCGTGTTCAGGCTGGTATCCGCCCAGCACTTCCCGCCTGTGATTGCCCCCTTGCTGATGAGCTGTCGTAGATATGAATTGACGAAGGCCACCACCTCGGTAACGAAGTTTTTCGTGATACCCATGTCCACGAACTGCATCGTGGCCAGAAGGAGGGCATCGCTAATCTCATCAATCGTACGGGTCACACATAGGAAGGATCCGTCCAGTGCCCGGTTTCCCCAGCTCACATACCCCGTTCCGGCCCGGCGGATGATAGTCGTGATGCTGTTCGCATTGAGGATATTGGCCGCGCTGTTTTCGTCTCCCATGACGAAATCCACGGGCCGGGCCAGCCCGATTACCCCGTGCAGTTCCTGGTTCGACAGGGAACGCCAGAAGCCATTCTGCATATCGCTATAGGCCTGCAACGCCGCGAACTTGGCAGAGGGAGGTATTACAGCAGAAACGCCATCCGTCTCCCTGACGATCCACGGATCAATCATCATGACCCGGCTTCCGCCCTCATTGGCGGCATTGATTGCAGCTGTAGCGTTGGTGTTCGGCCCATCAACAAAAGCAACCGCGCGTAGCCGGTCGGCAATTACCTTCAGCTCGGCAGTCACTGCGTTGTCCAGATCGGCGACCTCTGCAGAAAATTTGGCCCCACTCCCATTGCCCACGGCAGAAGGTAGTGAGAAAGACGGGCTTTTGCTGTATCCGCTGCCGCTGGCCGTCATCTCCACATTGATGAAAGTGCCATCAGATCCCACTACGGCATGAGCCTGAGCCCCTGTTCCAGAAGTATCGGTGATAGTAAGCGGGTAAGTGCCCGGTGTGTATCCAGACCCTGCCGCTGCGATGCTGACTCCGGCCAAGGCCCCCTTGCTGCGCTGGCTGGTATAGCCCGGCGCACAGAGCAGGCGAGGACGGTATCCCGTCACACTTTCCGCCGCGAGGAAGGCATGCACCCCATGGTAGGCTCCGGCACTGTCAATGCCGCCCACAATGGCCGGGATGGTTCCGGGGTCGTAGCTGTTCGTGCCGGAGACACGCACAATGACCATGAGCGGAGAGCATTCGTCTAGCATAGAGGACACAGCCACCGGGAGGGTGCCAATATCAGCCGCCCCGGCAGGGGCAGTGGCTGTTAGGGCCCCGATGGTCTGCGTGTCGCTGCCCGACACCAATACCGGCGTGTCCAAAGGGAACACGGCAGGGTCAGCGTAGGGGGCAATTCCGATCACTCCGATGGTGGACATGTTCACATCCACTGCAGGCTGCGTGACAGGCGTGTTCTTTACCTCAACGCCATGCAAAAAATCTTTTTGGGCCATTCCTCACTCCGTCTTTCTGCCGCGGATTTTAGAGGAACAATTCTGGCCGTTTTATAACGGAATGGGACAGATTATTGCGGCTTCCCCGTAGGTGCTCCCACAGCCTGCACCTGATGCACATGCCCTTGCAGACTCACACTGCCAGCCGTCACATCACCATCAGCCTTCACGCTGCCAGTGCAATGTACCTCCGGCACGTCCAGCGTGGCAGCATGTGCTTTTATTGTAACTGACGAACACACCACCGTCACAGGAGATTGCCAAGCTGCTACTGTCAGAGCATGGCTTTCCGGGTCATAGGTCAGCACCGTTCCGTCTCGGAACCTTTTCCCCCATGCTGCCCCCGCAGCCGGGGACCGGTGAGCATCCTGCGCCACGGCCCCGAGGATGACGCCCTGGGAGGGGTCGCCCCACAGCATCAGTACGACCACCTGTTCCCCAATAGAGGGCTGCCACCAGTCATAATCCTCTGCCGCCCGGCGCAGCATGAAGGGAAGCAAATCCGTTTCGGTCGCGCCGATCTTCACCCTGGCCCGGTCGTCCTGTACCTCGGAGATGACACCTAGTCGGGCTGTATTGGCAAGCTGGTTGTCGTGGTCTCCTAGCACAGCTCTATGAGGCATTGATCTGTTCTCCGTTCACAATGATGGATTTTGGGGAAGGCCCGGCGGCATCCGCCTGGTCCCAGCTATTCACGCCAAAAATGGCCTGCTCATGGTGCCATTCCACCCGCCAGATAGCATAACGGTCGGTCAGGTCGGGCCGGAAAAAGTCAGTTCCGCAGGAAAGGACGCGGGCAGGGAACACCCGTCCTCCGAAGCGGTTTTTATTGATAAATGCCGCAACGTCCGAGGCCGCCAGACGAACATTCAGCAGCCCGTCAGGCCCGCCCTCCCGGCTGAACACAAGCCGGGCCGAAAAGCGTAGCGACACCATGATCTGATCCGTCCCCAAGTCTTCCTCATGATATTCCATCTCCTCCAGCTCCAGCAGGCATGCCGGAGTCGGCAGATCTTCGCTTTCCTCATCCCGGTAGAACTCAACCACCTTGAAGGCCGGGAACCGGGAAGCCACGGCATCACGGATGCGCTGGTGGAGGTCGCGCAGGTCTGTTTTCAGACTGTCATTCATTTCCCACTGTCCGCCATTTGATCTCATGCTCCAGTCTCCGGAAATAATCTCGCTGGAAATCTGGATGGTTGATCTGTTGGGTCAGCCAAAGCAGGCAGGGATCGTAGATATCTACCCGCGGCACGGTGACAGGCAGCCTTGCCTTCCCGGTCCGCTTGAACACGGCCAGCAGACGCTTCCCCGTGCGCCGGCGCGTGATGAAAGCGCCTTCCTCATAATAGCTGCCGTCCTGAGTCTTGACCCCGCGCCCGCTTTCCACGGGCCGCAACTGGATGAAGGGCACCCCGTCTAGCCCCATCCAGAACTTGCCTTCACGGATCCGCGTACGTGTCTGGAATGATTTGAATCTATGATAAATTGCCGCCCTGGGCATGCCCAGCTTTTCCGTCAACTCCCGCGCTGCCTTCGCCCGGATCATTCTGGAAATGCGGACGTTGGTAGAACTCAGGGCCCGACACAGCATATCTTCTGTCGGCAGGAACTGATCTATGCGTCTTTGGAAGCGTTCCCATCCCTCAGTAGAAAAGGCGCTGAAGGTGAGACTTTCTTCCATGTCCGACATTCCGCTTTATCCCTGCCACTTCTCTTCTGTTCCCGGGGCGGGCTGGGCAAACTTCTCGGCATTCCCGTCCACCAATCTAGAGCGGGAGATAGGGGCCGTGGCCATGCCTGTGCCATCGGGTTCCGGGTCATCCGTCAGCCAGTAGTCCACGCCCGCCACGGTGATACGATGACGTTTCTTCAGCCCGGCAAGGTCTTTCTCCCTAGCCACAACCGTGGGCTGGGCAGTCGTCATGACAAACCCGCCCATGGCCTCGCGCTGGTAATCCTCGTCAATGATGACCGGGAACGTCCTGCCCCCCGCGACCATCGCCAGAAAAGCGAAATCGTCAGTGTCCAAGAACTCTCCCAGATTCTCCCACGCTAGAGCAGGCATCAGTGCCGCCGAGCCTTGCGGGACTCGGCATCCTCTACTTTCAAATCAGCCTCGAAGAGACGCCCCATTGTGGGGCAAAGGCTGACCTTATCTCCGATGCGATAAAGTCTCCCCTTCATCCAGAAGCTTTTCAGAACGATATATTCTCGCATCAGGAGCCACTCTTGCCTGTGCTTCCGCTAGAGGCTGCCGGTGCACCGCCCTTAGCATAAACAAAGCTTTCCGTCCGGCGGAACTGCCAGTCGATGTCTTGGAACGTGGTCAGCACGACGTTCCCGGCGGTGGAGCGGGTATAGGGATCCACGATCAGCTCAAGGCCACCCCACATGCCCATCAGCACATCACCGAAGTTGCCGAAGAACAGGTCACCCGTGGCAACTTGGTTAGTCACGTCAACCGGGTACCCGTTCACCGTGCCGCCATCTTCCCAAATGATCTGGCTGCCGTTGACATTGAACTTGAGCGCCGTCTTGGCATAGCCGCGGAAGGCGGGCCGGGCCTTGAAGCGCATGGAGTCCACATCGGCGTTCTTCTCGGCGATCATGGTTTCCAGCTCGACCAGCTCTTGCCATGTCGGCTGCGGCCCGGCGAAGGTTACGCCTCCGATGCCCAGCATGTTGGCCAGCCCCAGCGGCTGCTTGTCACCACCGTGCCCGTAATAGCCTGAATAGTCGATGACCAACGCCATTTGCTTGGCTAGGTCGGCGCGCACCAGCATCTCCACGTCCATGCTGGATTGTTCCAGCAGGCGGCGGGTGATTACGGTGTTGGCTGCTGCGGTTTTTGGTTTCAATTCAACCGCGCCGAAATCCATGGCGGAGAAGGTGGCATCATCCCCTTCACCCAGCCAGTATCCCTGCGTTGCTGCCGTCTGGCGCGGGATGGAGATATTCCCCACCAGGCCGCCCAGCATGCGCGCCCCGCGGGCGAACACTGCCTTGTTGCGAAGGATATCGATATAGCTGCCCGCCAGAACGGAGGTCTGGACGGTCGCACCGCCCGTGCTACCGGCACCGGTCTGCCCGTTGGATGCCGTGTTCATTGTCCCAGAGCCGTCACGCAGTAGACTGAAATCATCTGACAGGTTGTGACGTAAAACGTCCGAAGGAATGATTATCCCGTCCGCATTGCGCTGGTTCTGCCGCTTTGCGGCCTCCTGAGACACCTCAAACTCGAATCCTGCGGCTTCACGAGTACGACGATCCTGCGCCGTCATCGCCCTTACTGCTCGTAGGACAGAGAAATTACGTAAGTCCCGCTTTGTCATGCCGATATCTGTGGAGGGGGCAGGAACAGCAAATGTCTTGCCAGTTCGCTCTAGCAGGGCACGGGACAGGCCTTCAACAGTGCCCTGTGGGTTGGCAGCGAACTCGGCAGCAAGATCACTTGCCCCGTACTGACGTCCTAAGTCGAGAATGTTCTTCACGCGCTCCTGCTCGGCCCGCATGGCTGCGCGCTTTTCGCTCTCATAATCCCGCGTCGGTTGTGCCCCCAAAGCAGTCGTATCCGGATTTGGCTTCTGCCCTTCGTTAGCTGCCCCTGCGCTCATTCTGTTCTCTCCGTTGTATTGTGAAGGCGTACCCGTATTTTTGCCCTGATTATCGACGATTCCCTCCGGCGGTTTTATATCGGGATGGGACAGTCCCCGCCCGATACCCACGCCATGGTCCGCCGGGACGGAAACCATGCTGATCTCTGTCGGCTCCCAGTCTGTTACCCGGTAAACAGGACCGTTCTCTTCATCATCGGAGATTAGCTGCATGCCGCGCACGGCATATCCGACAGAGACGTGCCGGCGAATACCATCTTGCACGTCCCGGAAAATCTCGTCAGCCCTGGGTGACTTCCCAAAGCGGACTGTAGCCCGCCCCACGCCGTCGCCATCAATGCGGGCATTTTCCACAACGCCGATTTGGTCTGTCCAGTCATGATCCATAAGCAGGGGGCCACCATCATTGATACGGTCCAGTCGAACTTCTCCGGCTTTATGCCCGAGAATTTCCGTACCGAACCACCTGGACACCTGCGCAGATTCGGAGGAAAAGGCCAGGGATACTGTCCTGTTCCCAGCGTCAATATTCTCCACATTGGCAACGCGCTTTCCTCCCTCCGCCTTTGCTTTGCGAAGTATTTCATTAATCTCCATCAGTCTGTCCCCTATTCATCGTCATTGTCCGGCTCATCTGTGACCGCCGTTTTCACCTGCTCTCCAAAGGCCACCTGCATCAGCTCCTTGGGGATGCCGCGCGCTTCGCATGCCTTGGCCCAGCTGGCCCAGTCGTCCAGCACATCTTCCGGGTTTTGCCCTCGCTCGCGGATGACCTGCTGCGGGGACTTGATGAGCGCATCCATGGCCTTCTGATTGGCCACCACATCGCTTTTTGGGTCCACCCAGTCCCACCGGCGCGGGTGGAAGCTGCTTGCCCGCAAGATGGATTCAAGCTTTGTAGGAGGCACCACATATCCTGTGCCATCCGTCACTTTCCCGCTCAGCAGGGCCAGCCGGATGAATCGGTCAAAAATCGGCTCTATCAACTGCTCTATCACGAGGTGCTGCTCCTCTTTCCACAGCTCCCGTTCGTCAAGCATACCGGCCCGTATTGATGAGAAGTTAACTCCTTCTAGGTCGTTGGCTAGGCTGTTGTAGCCAACTCCCATTCCGGCAGCAGCTGCGCGCAGCCCGCTCTTTATGAATGGCCCAAACGCCTGGTCAGGGAATGCGGGATCCCATTTTTCCAGATTGGCCCCGGTCGGCAGCTCAAGGAATGTTCCGGCTTCAGAAGTAAAATGAATGGCGCGGTCATCATCAGGACGCTCTGGCCCAGCGTCATCATCCCACGTCACGAGGCCCATTTTCGCAGCCCCGACACGGGCGTTAAGGGCGGCATTGTCCTCGAATTCTTTCAGGTTTTTCAGCCGATACAGGGCAGATGTAGCCCAGGGGAAACCGCGCTTCTGCCCAGCCTGCTCCTGGCGGTAGACGTGGCAGATATTTTCCGCGGGCACGCGTATATAGGACTGTCCCTCCAGTCCATAATAGGAGCCGTGGGAATCATCGCTGAGGAAATAATAGGCTATCACCCGATCGGAACGATCGTACTCAATCCCTGCCCGGATATAGGTGCCTTTATTTTCATCCACATCATAATCATGAGGGCAGCGTACCGCATCGATATGTTGAAGCTGGATACCATAGGGGCCATCCTGCACGATATGCACAAACGCTTCCCCGTCCACGGCCAGGGAGGATGTCACCGTCAGGCAGAGCCGCACGAATCCTTCTCGCCCCGTCACGTCGCAGTTTTTCGCCTTGCACCAGTCCACCCACGATGCCACCACGGCCCCATTCAGGCGGCCATCCTCCTTGCCATTTGCCTTCTTGGCCAGACAACGCAGCTTCACGCCGTGGCCAATAATATTAGCCCGGCATTTACGCACGAAACCGCGCATGTAAGGATCGTTGATCGCCATATCCCGGGAGCGGGCAATAAGGATGCGCCCGTAAATGCGGATCTGTTCATCCGGCGTGGTGGGAGTGCCTACCCAGGAAGAACCAAACCTGTCCACGCGGCCCGCTTCAATTTGCCCTACTAACCGGGGTGTGGCCCATGCGGCATGACTGTTGAAGGGCATATTTCCGGACACGGGGAACGACCTTCCCGCCCGCACATTGGGTCCCATCCTTGGACGAGCCCAGTCTGCTACAGGCGCGGCAGGGGCGGTGTTGCCGCCCAACGCCCGCTTCAGCCCATTCCAGATTCCCGCCATCAGAAGCGCACCTTATGCTCGACAAACCCGGCGCGTCCATTTTCCTGAGCAACGAAACTGCCAAACACAGCCCTCAGCTTGAGCAGGTCGGAGATAGGCAACCGCTTCAGCTCGCGGTTTCCTATCTTGTATTCCTGCTGGTCTCGGCTGGCCCGGTTCTCGATAACAGCGCAGATTGCATCATAGGTTCGCCGGTTCTGGCTACGGGTATCCGCCCCAGCGGGCAGGCTGGAAATATCGGGGAGAATCAGCATGGAACCGCTGGAAATCTCAGAAATATCGCCGTTTTTCTCGGTTTTTCGTAGAGAATATGCCACATTCCCGGGGAGCCATTCCTTGGTTACGGCAGCACTGGCCAGGACGATACCATCCCCATCGGCCGACAGGTCCGCCGTACAGGCCCCCCGCAGGATCAGCACGGTCCCCGTACCAGCCCGCAGGCGCAGCGTCGTTCCTGCCGTAAATGTCTCCGGTATCCTCATGCGCCTTTGAACCTCCCTGTTGCTGGCGATGAGGATACCGGTCATGCGCCCGGTTTTTTATAACGGGATGGGACAGGATCAGCCCATTCCTAAGAGCCTCGTTAACCCTCTGGTCCGTAGGACAGCTCACCGCCCCGGCGGTCGCCAGACCCTCCGTTTTTTCATCTTGGGTGGGGGTGTCACTTCCTGCACAGACTGGCCCCCCTGTTTCTGCTCCCGCTGCCCCATCGGTGCTTCCATCTGGTCGGGGCGGCTAGGGGCTTCCTGTGGAGCCTCTGCCTTCAGGACTGGCTTCATGATCTGCAAGGCAGCATAGGCATATACACGGCAGTCCAGGGCCTCGTTGCGGGCCTTGGACGACTTAACCCATTCGCGCCGATTCACATTGCCCTTGCGGGTGACCAGTGATTCCGCGGTCAATTGATTGAACCATTCTTCTTCCCGGGTATCGGGGACGTGCATGTACCCTGGACCGCCAGGCGTGGTTGCTCCTACGGTCTGGCTGATGCGCCGATAGATGACCACCTTGGCCTCATCCACGGCCACGGGGAAGATGTCCACCTTGCGTCGCGCCCGCCCAGAACGCCTGCGTTGGGGCCCGGGCACAATGGGGTTACCCCATGAGGGGGAATAGCCCTTTACACCAAAGATGCGTCGCCCCGTCTTGCCTTTCAACCAGTCATAGGCCGCCTGTGGGTATCCTGTCGTGCCACCCGTATCAAGGCAGGAGGCCGATATGCCCAGCTCCGTTCCGTCCCGCAGGGTGAAACGCCGTGTCTTGATGATCTGTCCCAGGTCAAAGAAGACCTGCCCTGCCAATGGGTCGCCCCACAGTACCCCATATTCTAGGCTCCACGTTTCGCCATGCATGCCCCAGCCAACGATCTCATATTCCAGCCGGTCCATCTGCATATCCGCGCCCAGCGTGACATAAAGCACACCATCCGGGCAGTGGTCAGGCCATGCCTCCCGCTTGGCATAGAGGCTCTCCGGATCGCACCGGTCTCCCTTGATCTCATAGGTGCGGGATAGCGATACATTGGCGAATGATTGCAGGTCATCCAGCTTCAGCTTGTCCAGGTAATCCTGCACGATGTCTTCCAGCCGCCGAAAGGTGCTGTACGCCTCCCAAGCGTGGTAGGAGGCATGCCCCTTGAATGGCTTTGTCGCAATCCATCCCGCGCCCTGTTCCTCTGCGCTTCGGAGGGCCTGCACTCTCTGCCCGTCATTCCACAGCGTTCCGCAATGTTCGCAGCAATAAGCTGCGGTGGCAGGGTCATGCTCGTCATGCAGGTCTTTTGCAGCATCATGCAGCTCCGTGGATCTCCGGCCCGCCCAGGAAACGCGTCCCCATGTGAGTATCTGCATCTCCCCGCAATCAGGGCAGCACACATGGAAATGCCGCTGGTCCCCGGCCTCAAATGCCTGCTCGATATAGCTGGCTTCTTTCAGGGTAGGGGTGGAAATCTCCACAAGAAAACGGTCATCCCCGAATGTCGCAGCGCGCTGCCAGATCAGGGAAACCGGGCTGCCCTCATCGGTGGTGTTGTAACCATCCACCTCATCGCACACGATAAATGGGGCAGATCGCCCACGCATGGTCTTTGTAGATCCTGCCCAGGCGAACATGATGAAACCACCCGGATAACTTTTCATTCCCTGATTGTTCACACCCTCACGTCCCCTGGGCTTGGCTATGAGCCGCCCAATGCTCTCGCTGGCCTCTGTGAGTGGATTGAACTTGGTTTCAAGCCATGTCTTTAGGTCGCCTTGTGACGGCTGCATCATCATCTGGGATCTCGGGCGTTGGGCAATCGCAAACCCCTGCATCCCCAGCGCACAGGTGGTTTTCCCGATCTGTGCACCCCACATCAGCGTCACCCGACGGCATTCAGGATTCACGAACTGGTCCATAGGTTCCCTCTGGATGGGAGCATTCATCACCCGGTAGAACCCCGGAATCCTATTTCCTTCTGGTATCTTCAGGTTTCGTTCTGCCCATTCAGAGGGTCTTAGGTTGTCCGGCGGCCTCAACATGCGCAGGGCAGAGCGCAGGATGGATGCACAGCCACGCCAGTTATTAAACTCCTCCATGTCAATTTGAGTCATCAATGCTCTCATCAAGGCTGTTCGTATCGAAATCTGCCAATCCTGCTAGTGATCGGTCGATCTCCTCCATCAGTACCGCCACCATCTTGCGCTCATTCGTTTCTCCAAGAATGAGCGACGACACCCTGCCTGGTACGTTGCGCAGGTTGGTACGGATCTCTGCGAATACGATAGCGAGTCTTCTTTCCATCTGGTCCATTGGCACGACTAGAGCCTTGGCATGTGCTAACTTCAGCTTTTCTTGCTCCAGTTTGACCCTGGCTGTTTCTTTCTCGATGGCTTCAAGGCTGGCTAGCTTTTTGTTGGAGGCTTCTTCAGCCTGTCTGATACGCCACTCCACCACAGCAGCAGTATCGAACTGCCATTCCCTGCCTTTTCCGCCCTTCTGGAGGTAGGGAACTTTACTTCTGACCCACGCATCTATAGTGGGTAGGGAGACCCCGAAAAACTCTGCTAGGCCCTGCCTGTTGACTATTTTTCCACCAGAAGCCCCAGCCACAAATTCATCCAATTCGATATAAACAAAAAGTCAGTTTTGAAATGCCTCGCACAAGGGAAAAACCGGGAGGTTGGCCCCACCGCCTCTTAAAACTTCTGGGAAGGACCCATTTTTTTATCAAGTAATGACTTAACCCGCTTTGCCAAACGAAGTTCTTGATAGATTACCGTTACAGCAACAACGGGCAGGACTGCTTCTGGGCAGGGCAGATGCCACGGCGCAGGCAAACAGATCGCTCCTGCCTCGATTGCTGTTAAAAAGAACAGTAACTTCCCAATTATTCCAATCGACTTGCCGAACAACAAATGCGCTAACGCCCAAACCATAATGGCGGCTGACGCGACCTTGTATAGATCCCAGACCATCAATCGCCTCCCTTTTTGAACAGGCCAATTAAAATATCTTGCAATCGTAATGATCTAACTAATTCAATCACCTTGGCAATCACACTCCCGGCAAAGGATCCGCAGAGGAATCCACTAGCTGAGATGTTAATTCCAAAGTGATCGGTGATGACAGGGGATAGATAAATTGCTGAGACAACGCCCGTTAAAATATAAAAAGCGGCTTGCTCAATAGCTTGAAATCGCATTGATGGAATTGCTGATGCACTCCCAAAGAGACCCGCAACTCCTAATGTTAATGCGCTTCTCCATTCTGGAGGAATTGGATTGTTCATGTCAGCACCAATGACGATAAAGAAAACTACGGGGGGTTTTAGTTTCCGCTGCGATGCGAGCGATAGGGATAGTTGGGTCTGTGAGCATTTTTAACGCCCGTTGCTTGCGCTCCCAATTGTCTGGGTCTCCCAAGCTGATCTGGCAACCTGCCAGGGAAGAGTGCAGTTTTTTTACACTTCCCTCACTAATTACCTTTGCGTAACGAGCCGCATTCTTAATCCGCACAGGAACATATAGAACACGACGCCCGGAGATTACCGGGCACGATCGTGCCAGCTTGAGTGCCTCTTCTTTCCCAATGAGATCGACTAATTCAGCAATATTATCTGCCATTTATGCCCCCTATTGGGGTAGCTATCAGAAAGCAGCCTATTTTTTTATTACAAGATGAGACAATTATCGGTTGCCCGGCCATCCTGCTGTAAGGTCGGTATTTAAATCATTCTCTAGCTGTTTGCTCAGAGCGGCAGCGTGGGTCTGACAAGCCCCGCGATATTTCGCTAGTTTTTTGAACAGTCCGGTGACATCATCACTACTCATCGGTACCGAGCTGCCATCTGCCAGCGTCCATGCCGTGCCGTCAGTCCACGCGCCTAGCTGAGCAACCTGCGCCTGCTGCAGGGCGTTGGCGTATGACGTATCATCAGAGGGGAATAGCACGGCGGAAGAGGTGGCTGAGGGCTGGAAATAAACGCCCAACGCCTTTTTTTGGTTCGTTAGGCCAGACAAAACAGCCCGTTGCCCGTCTAATGTCTTTGGAGTAACATATGGAACAATCTTGCCATCTTTTACCGCCTGCCCGCACGGCAATCGGTTCTTCCACTGTTCTGGTGTGAGAGGGAGTAGCTCTGAGGCAGGGGGGAATCCGTCTAGGGAGTTGTAAAATCCCATATCAAACCAGCCCGTAACAGGGGTCGGCTGGG